>NZ_JAAHGB010000003.1:0-172314 GCF_010672695.1 Okeania sp. SIO1H4 | reverse complement strand
CCCTTTTAAGGGGAAAAAATTGCTAGGATATTTCCTTATATTCAATTCCGTAACGGTTAAAATCCGAGGTAATTATCCATTATCCATTATCAATTAATGAATCCTACCTCCTCGCTCATTCCCCGTTCCTCCTGTCTTCCCCTCCCCTCCTGGGAGGGGTTAGGGGTGGGTTGGGAGGGGTTAGGGGTGGGTTGTCTCCTGTCTCCTGTCTCCTACCCTTACCCATAAGACTTTTGAGCGCAAACCCTATATATTTATAACCCAAACTACTAGCACGTTTAGTCTAGAACTATGGGTGAAAAAAATCTAACCCCCCAACCCCCTTTGTGGTATAGTGGCAGGGATCATAGATAGGATTCGACTGGTATTTTTTAAATATGAAAGTATTTGACTATGATAAAATCAGAGCTACTTTGCTTAAAGGGCCTCGTGTAACCTCTCTCCTGAAACATTTTGAGAATATTGCTGCGGGTATCTCTCAAGCACCTACACAAAGCATATATGCAACCTCTGACTTTTTAAGTAAAAGCAATGAATACCGAGAATATCATACTGTATTTCAACGCAATATAGGAACATTCTATAAACATCTGTGTGCCAGTGAGTTAGAAGAAATTCTGTTTGAGCGTTGTCAAGTTCTTTTAACACAGCAATTTGCAATCAAGGCTATAACCCAGTACCATTGGTGGCCGAAAATTCAGGTTTAATTACTCCGATGCTACCGGATTTGATATAACTGATAACTGAAATGACGATCGACCTTAGACAGGGAAATGTTTTCCCACTGTTGCTTGTTCCCTGCTAACATCGATCGCGAAAAAGTTGAAACTAAATAGGACTTGCTGATTAAATCTAAAAGTCTTTATAGATAAAGGTAAGTGCTTTTTTAAGTATCAAAAAGTGCGAGGTTTTAAGTGGTAACGGTTAAAAAATGAGCGGATTTTGGTCAAGATTTGGGCAGAACAATCTTAGGACAATTCTTACTCCTAGCTCCTTGCTCATTCCCATTTCTCCCCTCCTGGGAGGGGCGAGGGGTGGGTTGTCTCCTGTATTCCCCTCCTGGGAGGGGGAGGGGCGAGGGGTGGGTTGTCTCCTGTCTCCTACCCCTACTAAAAGACTTTTGAGCGCAAACCCTAAACATCGTAATTTCGTGCTTCAGCAGCTTCTGGGTTATCCTCGCAATAGATATCGAAAGCAGTTTTTTCCAGTCTTTCTGCCTTTTGATGAGCAGCTTCAGCTTGTAACTCTTCTACAATATCCCAAGCTGCTGCACATTCTTTAGAAGTCACACCTTTTTCCGCACAAATACTTCTTGCTTCTTCAATAGCTGCTTCTATTCTCCTTTCAAGCAGTACAGATTTTGGTTTCTCCACAAAATCGCTTTTGCTTAAAATATCTGTAATTGAAATAATACCAAGTAACGTATCCTTAATTACAGGTGCTCGATGTATACCTGTATTAGCAAATAATCTCGCTACATATTCTACACCTAAATCGGGATTAACAACAATGCAAGGTTTAGTCATAATTTCATAAACTCGCACTTGTTTAGGGTCTTTGCCGTAAGCAGCAACCTTATAAACAATATCTGCCTCTGTGATAATACCATAAGCATCTTGCTCGTGACGGCGTTCTACAATTAGAGCACGCAGACAGAGATCGTTCATTTTCTTCACAGCATCAGCTACTGTCGCCGAACCACGAATTTTTTCAACCTCTGTGGTCATAATATCTTTAGCTTGCATCATCTTGACTTTTCCTCAATAATATGTATTTAGTTATTGATATTTAAACTATCAATATTTAGCAGCTTTGCTATTAATTTAAGAGTAGGATAAAAGAGTTATTTAGTCTACAGATTTATCAAATCAAATTATTTTTAATTATTTTAATTTTTCTGACTAATATGGCTGATTAAAAAGCAATCAGCAATCAGCACTCAGCAGTCAGCTTAGATTTATAGGGAATAGGAAATAGGGAATAGTTAATATTAACAAGTGGTTCAAACTATCCAAAATCAAAAATCCCAAATACAAAATTATTAAATCATACCCATAATCAGCAACATAGAAATGCAATTTAAATGGGAATTTTAACTTAAGCTGATAGGCTAGTTAATATCGGACAAATTTTTAACAGTCAATTTCCAGCTAGAAGTTTTCTCTTTATTTACCGAAATTTCATTAATAATATCTCCAAAATCTTTTTGTAGTTTTTGAGTGACAGTAATCGGAAAATCTAAATCTATTTCCCGGTCTTGTACGATCGCTGCCAACTCAGCAAAATTAACTTTTTGAGTAACTCGTTCTGTAGCTGATAATTTAAAAGTTGAAGTTTCAGAAATATTCTGTACCTGCATAGCTAATTTTATCCGCTCAAGTATATGAGCAATTTCTGAATCTAACAATTTCCATTCATGTAAAATATCTTGATATCTTTGACTTAGTTCATCTAAATTTTCAGCAGTAGGTTCAGAATTATTTTGTTTCATTAATTCGAACAAAGCTAAATGTACTTGAGCTAAATAAACCGAGTCCATTTTTGCATATTCTAACTGTTTTTCTGTCAGCGGACGCTGTCCCCAATCACTACCTTGTATTTCTTTATCTATATTTTTAAAATCAGTTAAATTTTCCACTAATGTCTTCAGTTTAAAATTAGGAACAGGCAAAATATAATAAGGTAATTTTTTTGCTATTTCCCAAGTGCAAGTAATATTTTTAGCCTCATTTTTACCCAAGAATTTAATATCAAACCTAGCATTATGAAATACCTTCTCAATGTTAGGCTCAACCATAATTTTATCGATAAAAAAATTAGTTAAATCAAGATTATCTAAAACATCCAAAATATAAACGCGATCGCCTATCAAATCTTGAGATTCAGCCAATACTTGAATTAAAGACAATCTAGGTTTACGAGTATTATAATCAGCAACCTCTGTATCAATCCAAAGTATATTAGCAGTAGCTAATTGTTGAATACATTTTTTAATATCATTATTATCTGTCAAATAAAACATATATATAATTTAATAAAAAAATCTTAAAATTATAATATTAATACCAATTCACTTTAGGTCTATCACAAATAGTTTCGCACCTTTAAAGTAAGCATTTCCTACGGAATGCTGCGCAAACAGCTATTAGCTGTCAGCTATCAGCTCTGATAAGGAAGTTTAAATGAATATAGACTTTATAGCTGACTTTGGTAATTAAGTATAAATTATACTGAATCAATCCTCTTCTTGAAAAGAAGAGGTAATTATTAATTATTAATTATTAATTATTAATTATTAATGTAGCATCAAAGTGTTGCAGCTCTATAAAATCTTACTTTTGACTTTTGACTTTTGACTTTTGACTTTTGACTTATAACTTCCGTGAAACGGTATCAGCAACAATAATCTCTTTTAAGGACAAGTTGTACCATCAGGCATAATTGCTCCCCTCATATCTGCATCTCGTAGATTAGTTTTATTTAGCTTTGCATCAATCAATACAGCTTTAATTAATATTGCTCCCGTCAGATTTGACCAACTTAAATTAGCCCGAAATAAATTAGCTCCACTCATATTAGCTCCTCGAAAAGTAGTCCAACTAACATTAGCAGTTCGTAATTTCGCTCCACTTAAATTAGCTTCACTCAGAGTAGCTCCAATAGTAGTAGATTTGCTCAATTCAGCTTCACTCAGATTAGCCCTACTTAACATTGCCCCACTGAGAATGCCATTACTTAGATTGGCCTCTTCTAAAATTGACTCATTCATCAAGGCATTTGTTAAATTCGCAGACTCTAAACTTGAGCCATTTAAAATAGCTCTGATCAAATTAACGCGAATCATTGTAGCTGCAGTTAAATTAGCTGCCGTTAAATTAGCCTGACTGAAATTAGCTTCCGTCAGGTTAGCACCTCTTAAATTAGCTTGACTGAAATTAGCTTCCCTAGAATTAGAACCCCGTAAATTAGCCTCACTCAAATCAGCGTTATTTAAGTCAGTTTTCACCAGACTCGCTCCAATCAAATTAGCTTCACTCAAATTAGCCCCATTAAGATCAGCATCCCCTAAATACACTTCTCTGAGATTAACTCCACATAGGTTAGCACCCATAAGTTTTATATTACGGAAGTTTGCCCTAGTAAAGTTACTATTACTTAAATCAGCTCCCCTTAAATCTACCCCTACTAGGGTAATACCTTTAAAATTTCTTTCCCCTTCTGCATACTGTTTTAGAATTTCTTCCGCCTCCATTTGCACCGCCTCAAACTATTTTCTATTTTACATTTTATATTTAAACTAGGACATTACTAATTTACAAAAGCAAAAGAGAAACCCTACATATACCTAATTAACTTATTAAGCAGCTTTTTCTGTAAAACTTTTCGCTTTCCTACTATATTCCGTTGAAGAAGTAGCTAGGAGTCGGGATTCAGAAGAATGTGGTCTATGGGGATTAGTCCCTCAGCAACCGCATTTGCACCCTTTAGACAGTGGGGTATTAAACCCATAAGGGAAAAGATCAAATTACAGACACCAAATTAAGGGCTTAAATTTAGTAATCTTATTGTAAATATCTCAAAAACCACGCTGATCTTCTGAGAAAATTAAGAACATAAGTACAACAAAAAAAATACTATGCCAGAGAATGTCAGAAGCCAATTAATCACAAAAGGAGTACAACGTTCTCCTAACCGAGCTATGCTCAGAGCTGTAGGTTTTGAAGATTCAGACTTTACTAAACCGATCGTCGCAGTAGCTAACGCTTATAGCACTATTACCCCCTGTAATATGGGCATCAATGATTTGGCCATGCGAGCTGTTGCAGGAACCAAACAAGCAGGGGCAATGCCACAGATATTTGGCACAATTACCATTAGTGATGGTATTTCTATGGGTACTGAGGGAATGAAATATTCTCTCGTTTCTAGGGATGTTATTGCCGACTCCATCGAAACAGTTTGTAATGGCCAGGCAATGGACGGACTTTTAGCCATCGGTGGGTGTGATAAAAATATGCCTGGAGCAATGATAGCGATCGCTCGAATGAATATTCCTGCGATATTTGTCTATGGTGGTACTATCAAACCAGGTAACTATAATGGTGAAGACTTAACCGTAGTTAGTGCTTTTGAAGCAGTAGGAAAATACAGTGCTGGAAAAATTGACGAACAGCAGCTCAGTGAAATTGAACGTAGAGCTTGTCCAGGTGCTGGGTCTTGTGGAGGAATGTTCACTGCAAATACTATGTCTTCCGCTTTTGAAGCAATGGGTATGAGTCTGATGTATTCATCAACTATGGCGGCCGAAGATGCAGAAAAAGCTGATAGTACTGAGGAGTCTGCCAAAATTCTAGTAGAGGCTATCCGCAAACAAATTTTACCTCGTCAAATAATTACCCGCAAGGCTATAGAAAACGCAATTTCGGTAATTACTGCAGTTGGGGGTTCCACTAATGCAGTTCTACATTTATTAGCCATTGCTCATGCTGCTAATGTAGAATTATCCATTGATGATTTTGAAACTATTCGAGCAAGAGTCCCTGTATTGTGCGACCTCAAACCAAGCGGTCGATACGTTACAACAAATTTGCATCAAGCGGGTGGTATTCCTCTAGTCATGAAAATGCTCCTCGAACATGACCTACTCTACCCAGATGCTTTAACCATAACAGGTAAAACTATTGGAGAACAGTTAGCAGACGTACCTTCGGAACCACCCTCCAATCAAGATGTAATTCGCCCTTGGAATAATCCGATGTATGCTCAAGGACATTTAGCTATTTTAAAAGGAAATCTGGCAACTGAGGGAGCAGTTGCTAAAATTACAGGAGTCAAGAACCCAGAAATAACAGGTCCAGCAAGAGTATTTGAGTCAGAAGAAGCTTGCTTAGAAGCAATATTAGCAGGAAAAATTCAAGCAGGAGATATTATTGTCGTCCGTTACGAAGGACCGAAAGGTGGGCCAGGAATGCGAGAAATGTTAGCACCAACTTCGGCTATTATTGGTGCTGGTTTAGGAGATAAAGTAGGGTTGATTACTGATGGTAGGTTTTCTGGTGGTACTTACGGTATGGTAGTTGGTCATGTAGCTCCAGAAGCAGCAGTAGGTGGCGCGATCGCTCTGATTCAAGAAGGGGATATGATTACTATTGATGCTCACCAGCGTTTGTTACAGTTGAATATTTCAGAGGAGGAACTACAACAGCGTCGCCAAGCATGGCAACCTCCAGCACCCCGGTATACCAGAGGTGTATTAGCAAAATATGCGAAGTTAGTATCTTCTAGTAGTTTAGGGGCAGTGACTGATGCTGGATTAGGTTAGAAGTGTGGTATAATCAACATTAATTTGTGATATTCGCCAGTAAAATTAAATAAGTATGTTGTAGACATCCTTAAGTTACAGTTTATATTATGTTGTAGCTTGGGATGTCAATTAATTCTCAAGCAAATTACTGAAAAATTGGGTTAACTGGCTATTAGTTAGAGCGCGCTTCAGTGCTTCAGCCTAAAAATGTAGTGCTATAGATAATGGTATCTGTTTACGGAGCAGTCTGTCAGAAAAAGTTTGGGTTGCTTATACCCTTTCCGTTCCAGAATGCTCCGCATACGCGCAAAGCTGACTGCTGAACTTCTGTTTGCGCAGCATTGCCAGTAAACGCTTTTTTATCAAAATAATTGGGCATAATACCAATTTGATAAATGTTTGTTACAAATGGTAGGGACGCCCTGATGCAACGTCCGTACGAAAAAAGGAAGAGGAAAGAAGGAAGAAGGTTGAAATCTTGAAAAAAAGGGAAAAACAATATAAATAGCTATCTAAAATGAACTGGAATAGCTATTTTTAAGTATATTCGATAGAGGTCTACCTTTTTATCATTTTCTTTGTGGGTTTAATACCCCACCGTCTACACGGTGTTCAAAATTACTTGGGGTTAGAATCCCAAGTAATTTTCCTCCTGTCTCCTGTCTCCTGTCTCCTGTCTCCTTCTTCAAAGCATTCTTTTTTTAAATTTGTATAATACCCTGCCTTTTAAAGCGAAATATTTTTGGAGGGAGATTTAAGCCTCCTGTTACAAAAATAACTTTTGACTTTTGACTTCGTTAACTCTCTGTTCCCTGTTCCCTCCAGTTATGAATTATTCACGACCTCCTCGTAACTCTCAAACTCTCTTGGGCAATATTACCCAAGTAGTTAAAACTATTCATGCCAATGTCAACTTTTCCCGACTAGCACTGAGACCTAATGCTAAATTACCCGAACTCTGGATACAGGAAACAGAGAATACTCCAGCTAAAAAATATCCTCTTTTGGGCGATCGCTATTTACTAGGTCGTTCTTCCCAAGCTTGTGATATTGTAATTCGTAATCCCCTGATTAGTAAAATTCATCTGTCTGTCTCCAAAAATACTAATAAATCTAACGCTCCTTATGTAGTTAAAGATGAGAATTCTGCTAATGGTCTCTACAATGGGAAAAAAAAGATTTCTCGTCTTCCCTTACGTCACGGCGATGTTCTAACTTTAGGACCACCAGCATTAGCTGATACTGTTAAACTTCGATATGTAGACCCTCCTGCTTGGTACATTCAAGGATTCCGTTACGGTATATTTGGCATTTCTGGATTAACCGCTTTAATCAGTTTAATTATTTTATTGGAATGGACAAAATTTCAGGTAGACCCTTTACCTAATCCAATTACTGGCCCAGTAGTTGTTTATGCTCGTGATCGACAAACTCCTCTACGTCCAGCTTACAGAAACGCTCATTATGAATTAGGACGCATATCTAAATTCTCTAAATATTTACCTGATGCAGTTATTGCTTCTGAGGATAGTCGCTTTTATTGGCATTTCGGCGTAGACCCCATCGGAATTACTAGAGCAGTATTGACAAATTTGAGAGCAGATGGTATAAGCCAAGGCGGAAGTACAGTAACTCAACAATTAGCAAGAAGTGTCTTTCGTGACTATGTAGGTACAGAAGATTCTCTGGGCAGAAAAGTACGAGAGGCAATAGTATCTTTTAAAATAGAGGCTTTTTATAGTAAAAACGATGTATTATTAAATTATCTGAATAAGGTTTATTTGGGGTTAGATTTATACGGATTTGAAGATGCCTCTAGATTTTATTTTGGTAAAAGCGCTCAAGATTTAACTTTATCAGAAGCAGCAACATTAGTAGGAATTTTACCAGCACCCAATACTTTTAATCCTGTAGAAAATTATCAATTAGCTATAGAAAAAAGAGATGGAGTAATTTATCGAATGCTCACTTTGGGCATGATCGACCAACAAGAAGCAGATAGAGCTAGGCGATCGCGGGTAGAAATTAATCCAAAAGCTATAGAAATTCTCCAAAGTACAATAGCACCCTATTATTATAGTTATGTATTTAGCGAACTGGAAGAGTTATTAGGAGAAGACTTAGCTAGAGAGGGAAATTTTATTGTTCAAACAGCTTTAAATCCTGAAATTCAAACTAAGGCAGAAATAAGTTTAAAAGATGCAATTAATAATGCTGGTTCTTATGCTAATTTTTCTCAAGGTGCGGTAGTCACAATAGACTCTACAAATGGAGAAGTCATCGCCTTGACTGGAGGTGCAGATTATCAGCAGAGTCAGTTTAACCGGGCAACTCAAGCACAACGTCAACCAGGATCTACTTTTAAAGTTTTTGCCTACGCTGCTGCTTTGGAAAGAGGGATACCACCAACAAGATTATATTCTTGTAATTCTCTGAGATGGATGGGTCAAACTTACGGAGGTTGTCAACGCAGTGGCGGCAATACAAATATGTACACTGGAATAGCACTTTCTGAAAATGTGGTAGCTTTGCGAGTTGCTCAACAAGTGGGTTTAGGTAATGTAGTCAGGATGGCAAAGCGTTTAGGGATTAAATCTAAGTTAGATACTATACCAGGATTAATTTTGGGTCAAAATGAAGTTAATGTATTAGAAATGACTGGTGCTTATGGAGCGATCGCTAATCGTGGAGTAGGAAACCGTCCTCATACTATTAGAAAGATTATTGATAGTAGCGACTGTAGCGATCGCGATAATATCTACACTTGTCGTTGTATTTATTCCTATAATTCAGACCCAAACTGTGAAAACCCTCAAGGAGATATTCAAGCTAACCGCCAGATTTTACAACCACAAATAGCAGATACCATGACTCAAATGCTCCAAGGAGTAGTGCAATATGGTACTGGTCGTGGAGCTTATGTAGGATTAGATGAAGCTGGTAAAACGGGTACAACTAATCGAGGAGTAGATTTATGGTTTGTTGGTTATATTCCTAACAAAAGTATGGTTACAGGTATTTGGTTAGGAAATGATGATAATTCTCCTACTTATAGCAGTAGCGGACAAGCGGCTCAGTTATGGGGGAATTATATGAAAAAAGTTGTGGGAGAGTAAAGAAAACGGTGGTGGTGCATTGTCATTATTTTTGTTACGAGGCACGGTAGTGGGAGCATCTTGCTCCCGTTTTAGGAATCCCTTGTTGCTTACGATTATGCAAGTAGGACTACTAAGAAAACAATAAATTTATTTCCCAGGATATTTATCCACAGAAAGCAATAAACCATGTCCATTGTCTTCTGCTACATACCACAGTAACTTAAGAGTAGTCAGGTCAAAATGTGCCGTTAACTTTGACATCACCTCCAAATACAGTGGGAAGCAGTCGTTAAATATTCGGTAAAAAAAGACAAATTCCCCTCCAGGGGTAATACTCGCACTACTTGCTCGATCGCCAGCGTTTTAGACTTAAACAGGCGCACTGCAATTCGACCCTAAAAAGGCCAATACCAATATCAGTCAATGCTTTGATATTAGATCGGTAAGCCCTAATTAGGGTTTGCGTATGGAAAGTCTTTTTGCTGGGGTAGGAGACAGGAGACAGGAGACAGGAGACAGGAGACAGGAGAAATGGGAATGAGCGAGGAGGTAGGAGCTAAGTTTTGTCAGAGTGATTTTTCGGCTTTTGCTTCGGTGAAAATCCTCACTTTTTTAACCTAAGCTACCGAAAAGCTCATACTTTTTAAAGACATAATTTGCCTAAGACCAATATCAGTCAATGCTTTGAGATTTAATCACCAAGCCCTAATTATAGCAATGAGCGCTGGTATATTTACAAATTGCAGGAGTGGCCAAATAGCTAAAAATCTTATATTATCGGCAATTTATTCCCCCTTCCGGAGCTGTTGCCTGTTGCCTGTTGCCTGCGCACAGCGCTATACATCAATGAAGCGCGGATTTGATACTACTCGTGCGTATAATTTGCACGCCGGTTCGTTTTTCTAAACTAGGCTTTCAGCGCCTTTCTAGTTAAAACTTCTTCAAGCTCACTCTCGTAGAAAAATTTATTTTTGCCAAAAGCAGGTTTGAGGTCATTCAACCAAGTAGCATCTGCATCGAAATGAGCAAAGAATGGTCGCTTGCACCAGTCAGGTTCACGAGCTTGCAAAAACGACAAAACAAAAACCTTTTCTCCAGCAATTTCAGAAACACCATCAATAGCTACTTTTCCAGGCAAAGCTGACATTACTGGCCCTCTTGCTGTTCGTCCCAAACCCGAAACTTGTTGTATCGCCTCTCGGTAAATTTTCCAACCCCGCACCAAAGGAATTTCAAAATAGTCCTTTGCGCCTGTTTGTCGCTCCACAAACATATAGTAAGGAATACAACCCAAACTCACCTGCATTTGCCACATTTTCGCCCAAGTCTCTGCCGAATCATTGATGTGGCGTACTAAAGGTGCTTGGGTACGAATTTGTGCCCCCGTAGCTCTAATGCGTCGAATTGCTGCTTGAGCAACTGGGGTATCCAACTCCTTCCAATGTTCGTAGTGAGCCATTATTGCCAAATGTTTGCCTCGTTGGACTATCTTTTCAAACAAACGCAACGTATTATCAGCATCTTCATCAGTAACATAACGATAAGGCCAGTAGGAAATGGATTTTGTGCCAATACGAATTGTTTGGATGTGGTCAAACTCTGGTTCTAGTAGAGGTTCAATATATAGAGCAAGTTGCCATGCTTTCATGGTCATCGGATCGCCCCCTGTAAGCAAGACATCGCTGACTTCTTGATGCTGTTGTAGATATTGTTAAAAGATTCCTGATTCACGGGTGGCAAATTTTAAGTCATCAAGTCCTACAAATTGAGGCCAGCGAAAGCAGAAAGTACAGTAAGCATGGCAAGTTTGCCCCGCTGTCGGAAAAATTAAGACTGTTTCTCGATATTTGTGCTGAATTCCGGGGACAGGTTCGCCATTGAGGGTGGGAACATTGTACTCTTTTTGTCCTGCCGGATGAGGATTGAGTTGCCGACGAATTTCATTAGCTGTCTCTTTTAAAACAGCTTTAGGAGCATTTTCTGTTAAAAGCTGAATCATACGATTACAGTCTTGTGAATCTAGCATTTCTTGATGAGGAAAAGTCAACCGGAAAATTGGATCGTCAGGAATATTATCCCAATCAATTAATTGCTCCACTATATAATTGTTGGTTCGGAAGGGCAAAACTTGGGCGACAGCTTTCATTGCTAGACGTTCTTGCTCGGACAATCTACTCAATTGAGCTAGGTTGTCTATGTCTTTAGCTCCATAGAATCGCATTTTTAAGGATTTAATGTTAACATTCATAAATTTAGATAGTATTTGAAGATGATTTTTAGTATATACCACTCAACTGTCTTACGACCGCAATACTATCTACATACGCAGTTGTCAGTTAAACTATTAGACATTTCCAGAAAAGAGGGAGTCGGGAGTCGGGAGTCGGGGGAAAATTTTCATGTATTATATAGTGCAATAATTGATTTGATTTTTGATGATTGAAGATGTCTATCTATTGCCAATTATTAATTATTTAAGTAAGTATTTCATCTAGTATCATACTATTTGTAATATCATTTCCAGAAAATAGGGGGTCGGGAGTCGGGGGAAAATTTTCATGTATTATATAGTGCAATAATTGATTTGATTTTTGATGATTGAAGATGTCTATCTATTGCCAATTATTAATTACTTAAGTAAGTATTTCATCTAGTATTATACTATTTGTAATATCATTTTTATAAAATTTTATTACAGTCACCTAATATCATGTTCGGATAATTACTTATAATAAAATTGATGTGATAGCTTATGAGGATTTAAGAATTAAGAACTTAGTTAAAAATCATTGTTTGGCTAAAAGTATTAATGATGCTGCATGGTACCAATTTAGAGAATGGATAGAGTATTTTGGGATGAAATTTGGAAAAATCACTATTGCTGTACGACCCCAATATACATCTCAAAACTGTTCTCAATGCGGTGAAATTGTCACAAAATCTCTATCAACTAGAACTCATTCTTGTTCCTGTGGTTGTGTGTTGGATAGAGACGAAAATGCAGCAATCAATATCTTGAAAAAAGGATTAAGTAAGGTGGGGCACACCGGAGCTAAAGTTTGGGGAGAGAATACCTCTACTTTGATGGAAGTGATTCGCTCAAAGCAAGTAGTCTCGATGAACCAAAATCCACTCGCCAATAGGTGCGTGGAGTGTCAACCTATGTCAGTTTAACTAGCGAAATGGCTAGACGGGAGTTTCTCATTACTCCAGTTTTGATGGAATTAATTCACTATACCCAAGTCAAAATCAAAGTGGGGTATTCTTTAAAAATTAACGAACAGTTGAAAGGTGAATTAGATTATTTTCTCCAGACCAAAACTCAGTTTCTAGTTATTGAAGCAAAAAATGCTGATTTACAAAGAGGTTTCACACAATTAGCAGTGGAATTAATTGCTGTAGAAAAAGCAGAATTTGCCAACTATTCTTTGTTATATGGTGCAGTATCAATGGGTAATATTTGGCAATTTGCTGTTTTGGATACTCAACAAAAACGAGTCATACAAGATACAAATATATATCGAGTTCCAGCAGACTTGACGGAGTTATTACAGATTATGGTGGGAATTTTAGAAGGTTGATATGCTGTTTACCATTAATATCAACTATTATTATCTTGAAGAAGAAAAAAGTGGATGGAGACTCAAACCCTAACCAATTGTAAACACCCTGTAGACGGCGGGGTATTAAACCCGAAAGAAAAAGATAAAACTGTGTCGAAGTTCCTCTGAGACCAAACCTGGTTGCATTGGGATAATATCAATTCTACTATTCAGCCATAGTAGTAGCGCGTCTAGACCAAAATTATGAGTAAATGCAGGCCGATAATATTGAATTTACTGTCTTCTTAGCAATTGCTTTATCCAAATTCTAAAGCTAGATACCCTAGTAGGGTGGCAAACATTGAGCAATATAGACCCGTGATCGATAAAGTAACACTTGCTCACCCTACAAAATTATCCAGCTAAAAAATGTGTAAGTCCTGTTTTTCTCAACTCATAGCCGTAAAAACAACAACTTGAAGTCGACCTTAACCACGACGACCCTTGCGCGCTAATGTTAAACCTGCAACTCCAAGTAAACCTAAAATACTGACTGTCGGTTCGGGAGTAGATTTGTTCTGTGCTACTTGTAAAGAGCCAAACAAACCATCAGCTTCATCATTAGGACCTGCTGCAAAGTAGAGATGATTTGTCTCGCCCAAACTAGCACCATTACCAAAAATTAGTCCCCAGAGACCTTCTATTTCAATAGGATTACCAGATTCATCCATTAAGAAACCAATTTCTTCGCGAGTTGTACGATCATAACCGACAATTCTGCCGTCACCGAAGTTACCGACCAATAAAGCATTACTAAATTCGCCAAAATCATCTGGAGCGATCGCTAAACCCCAAGGAGCATTCAGTGCATTTTCATTAGGGTCATCGGTGTCTTGCCCCCATATATTCAGCAAGTTACCTTCAATATCATACTCAGCTAGTCGCCCTAAACCTACCTTTGCTTGCTCTTCACCAGGCTCATCACTTAGTTTTGCATAGGCAACGTAAAGATTACCATCTAGATTTTGGATATTGAAGGGGGCATACTCTTCACCAAAAGGATTCTCAAATAAGAAATTAGATGTAATGTCATTAAAGTCTTTATCCCAAACATCTATCCCTGGGGACTTTATACTGAAATCAGCAGCAAATAGAAGATTATCCTCTGGTAAAGTTGTTCCTGCCATACCTTTGTAGATGGCAAAGTTATCGTTATCTGGATTATCGTCAGTATTTTGGTCTGCAAATTCTGAATTATCTACCACTACCAAATATTCAACAGGTCTGAGTATACCATCGTCTGTAGGTACTTCTGTCCAAGCGGAAAGTGTTCCACCCTCTTCCACTGCGAAAAATCGTCCTGGGCCAGTAATTGTTCCTAAATCAGGATCGTCCGGATCGAGAAACATTGTTACCTCGAAATCTGATGGGTGTGGACTAAAAAACTGCCCAGTCGGAGCACCTGCGCTTCCTTCTGGTGCATTGGGGGATGTGGGAATAGTCACAAATTTCAGGTCGTCTTGAAATAAAGGTGTTCCACCAACATCTCCGACATAGGTAGTTACAGTCCCAGAATCAGTATTAGTTACCCAAAAGTGTCCCCCAAATCCGGCGGGACGGATGGCTAAATCCCAAGCATTGACGACTAGAGGGTCAAGGATATGAGGCTCAAAGTCCGGATTATTTGATACAAGATTTGTTTGAAAGTATGCGGCAAATGCCGGGGTTACTCCACTACCGATAATTGCACTAATTAGAGTGCCACATAATACATTGATAGATTTCATCTTGAACTCTCCTCACATTTTCATTCTGGAATGAATAAATCTTTAATAATAAAGACTCTCAATAAATTAACAAGATACAAGATATTTTTACATAAACTTAAGAATGATTTAGATTTTATAGCAGTCGCCATTTTTGACATATCAAAAGCTTAAAACTCAGACAACGCAAGATTTTTTCTGCCTTCTGCCCTCTGCTATATATTCCCTTTTGCCTTCTGGAGCTGTTGCCTTTGAATATTTTGACTATATAGTTGAAATCCTAAACAGCTTATTATATCAAATCCGGTAGCATCGGTGTAATTAGATGTCCTAGGGGCGAATGGCCATTCGCCCCTACAGGAATGAGGAGGGAAGAGAATTTAGAAAGATTTGACTATTGCCTGCTACCAGAAAGATGCTATCATTTACCCCCTAAGAATTTTGGCTATCTATATAATTACCAGCTAATTCCGATACACTACCCTTTTCAGTCTGAAGTTGCCATTGACCTACTACATTTAGGGAACCTTCCAAAAATTGACTGCGACAAACTCGACGCTGAATCTTACCACTGGTAGTCTTAGGAATACTACCAGTCTTTAGCAGATTAATAGCATAAACTTCCACCGTATGTTCCTCAGCAACTGCCTGACGAATTGCTCCAACTACTTCCTCAACATTCAACTTCCGTAAATAACTGCGTTCTACCTCTTGAGCAATTATCAACCGCTCATCATCTTCTGCTTCTATAGAAAAAGCTGCTCCACAACTAGACCGTAAAGCGGGATGACATTTTTCCACTGTTAGCTCAATATCTTGAGGATAACGATACCTACCCCACAAAATCATTACATCTTTAATCCGACCAGTAATAAATAATTCCCCATCTTGTAAAAATCCTAAATCTCCCGTCCGTAAAAAAGGTCCTTTATCTGCCAAAAAAGCATTAAAAGTTTGCTCCGTCTCTTCTGACTGATTCCAATAACCCCTACCTACACCAGCGCCAGATACCCAAATTTCCCCAACTTCACCATCTGGACGTGGAACTAAAGATTCTGGGTCAACAATCATAATTTCATCACCCAACCAAGCAAAACCACAACTAACCACAGCTCTACTTTTTTCACCACCAACCACAACTCGGTTTTCTGCTAAAGCTTCGGCATCTACATATTTAATAACTGGAGGTTTTGTTTTTGTTGCGCCACTGATAAATAATGTAGTCTCTGCCATTCCATAGCAAGGATAAAAAGCTTCTGGGCGAAACCCACAAGGGGCAAAAGTCTCGGCAAATCTTTCTAAAGTTGCAGCTCGCACGGGTTCAGCTCCAGAAAATGCGACACTCCAACTACTTAAATCTAAACTTTTTAGTTGTTTTGGCGTTACTTGCCGAGAAACTAAGTCATAAGCAAAGTTGGGTCCTCCACTGGTTGTTGCTTTGTATTGAGAAATAGCTTTTAACCAACGTATGGGTTTTTGAATTAAAGCCACGGGTGACATGAGGGTGACGGGAAAACCTCCATATAAAGGTTGTATTACTCCACCAATTAATCCCATATCGTGGAACATGGGTAGCCATATTACGCCCTGACTTTCTGGGGTATGTTCAAATGACTGATAAATAATTTCTGAGTTATGCAATACGTTGCGGTGAGTGACCATTACTCCTTTTGGTTTGCCTGTGGAACCGGAGGTGTATTGGAAAAAGGCGAGGGTGTCTGGGTCTATTTTTGGTTCTATCCAATGGGGTGCTTCAGAAAAATCAATTTTATCTGTGGCTATCCATGGTAAATGCTTGAGTTTAGGAGCTAAGTCTGGATTTTTGACTAATTTTTCTTGAATTTCGCGTAAAAAAGATTTTGTGGTGAGAATGGCTTTTGGTTGGGAAGATTCGACTCTTTCTTGGAGTTTGACTATAGCGTCGTTGTTGAGGGGTGGGTTACTGGTAACGGCGATCGCTCCTGCACAGATACAACCAAAGAAACTGGCGATAAATTCTAGTCCGGCGATGTACGGATAAACTACTAATATTCGGTCTCCTGGGATGATGATTGATTGGAGGTGAGCAGCGATCGCTCGTACTTGTGTGTTTAATTGTTGATAGGTTAAGCTTCCAGATTCAGTTTCTCCATCTGGCAAAAATGTATAAGCAATTTGATTAGGTAGATTTTGGGAGCGATGGTTTAGGATATCTAGTATTGTTGAGTATTTAGCCATTTGAGGATTTTTTCAGCAGATTAATAATTAGAGTATTGTATTAGTAAGTTTTTCTTTATTACCACATAGTTGTAAATAGGTCAAACCCTTGTTAGAGGGGCTGAGAAAAATTAGTTCATCATGGTTAAATGAATATGAGGCGATCGCTCATTTAAACAATGGAATTATAAGTGTTTCGGGCGTTAAAATTTGATTAGGCAATAACACTCCCTTGGATTTTTCCTTGAATTATCCTATCACAGGATGGGGCAACAAGGGTGAAACCATTGAAACTCTGTTGAGGAGTTTAGGGATTTTTGGCGACTTTTTGTCAGGAGTTGATGACAATCTTTTAAATTTTCTATCAAAGAAGCTGAGATTGATAATTCAAACTTTATCTTCAAAAAATAACGATTACATCATTTTTGATTCAACAATTAAGTTAGAGTGCGATCGCCGATCTTGTAGAGTGTGTTAATGAAATGTAACGCACCACCCACCGATAAGAAGAAATCAAACCATTCTTGACCAAAAAATAAGGTCTCAAGTCTCCCCTTTTAACGGGATGAAAAAAATCAAGTTCAATATTTCAATTCACTTTACTTTCCTAGGTCATGCTGGGCAAACAGCCAGAGGTACTGATAACTGATAACTGAAATGACCTAGTAGTGTAGGGATAAACAACTCAACTAATATTTGGTCTCCTGGACTAATGAATAATTAGAGGTGGGCAGCGATCGCTCGTACTTGTGTGTCTAATTGTTGATAAGTTAGACTTCCAGCCTATGCTTGGCAATGGACAGCTTGGCAACGCTTATGATGTAGCCGCATGGAGTGGAAGACTTGAAACCCGCATTTACTATAATGCCGTCACTGTAGCAGAAGACTCACTGGGAGTACGATATGGAGCCTACAATGCTCATGCTCGTAACCGAGGACCTGCCGTACCCCTTGATGACAATACCGTCAACACGCTACGCGATCGTTATGCCAACAACCCCAATGGGATTAATGGGCCAAATCACCTAAGCCTTCAGCATTCCTTAGGGCCGTCCCGCAATCGTCTGAACATTGAAGACCTCAACTGGGGTATTTCCGTCGCTCGTTATCGGCGACTCGGTGGCGACATTATATTTACAGAGGCCAATCACCCCAACCGTAACCCAGTACAATACAGTAACCTCATAAATCCTGCCGCCAACGTCAATATCCAAAATGGCAACTGGTTCTACGATTCCCAAGAGCACAACCCCAATCGTTTTGTGGGAGGGCGTTCTAACAGTACCTTCCTTTACCTCAAAACAGCCTCCGTTCTGTTCCAAGAGGGTAGTATTACCCTGTCTGAAGCCATGGATGTTATGGCATTTGTTGTCGCAGACATGGTGGTTAGCGGCGAACACAGTATGCCTGAGTGTATGACCACAGTCGTGATGGCCGCTGAAAACTCACCTCCCTGGAATAATACTGCTTTGAACATCCAGAATCCTGAACAAGTGCTTGTAACTTGGCTACAGCTCGTGGACAATCAAACTGAACAGGCCATGTACAGGCGCACAGGCAATTCGCTCATTCAATTACTGCAAAACAACAACATGGACTATAAGTTATTCAAGGTATTTGAATTTATTGAAAATTCTGAAGATTAAGAAGAAGCTATTTTGTTGCTTAATTTTGGTTCTCATGACGAGGTATATTAGCACCTATCTGGCATAGCGATCGCTATGAATTATTGAAAATGTGAAATACTTCCACAATTAATAATTACCTCTTCTTAATAAATTGGATTATCATCAGAAACATAACATAAAAGAAAAAAAATTTAGAATATATTTTTGAAGAAAAGAGTAATTAATTCTGTATTCAAAAAGTGCTATTTGTAGGTTGGGTAGAGGCAAATAAACCCAACAAACTAACCCATATTCTATCAGTAAATAGCACATCCAATGTATGCTTTTGCGGATAACTTAATTATGCCACTATCAACAAGTATTACTACCTCCTTTGAGGCTTTTCTCCAACAACCTAATATAGAAGCTTCTCCTGCTTGGGAATTTATCCATGGAAAAGCTCAACAAAAACCCATGCCAACCCTGTTTCATTCCCGTCTCCAGCGCAACCTTGTAAATGCCATTAACAATAAAACCCAAGCTTATGAAGCTATTCAGGAACTCCGCTGCATCATTCCCCCCTTATCCCCCGTACCGGATATTGTGGTTGTTAAAAGCGATCGCCTTTCGGATGAAGATAGCCCACTACAAGGAGCGCCAGACTGGTTAATAGAAATACGTTCTCCAGACCAAAGCACTTTGGACTTACAGAACAAAATTCTGCACTGTTTGAGCAACAGGACTCAACTTGCTTGGTTAATAGACATTCAGCGACAGCGAATCTGGGTTTGGGAGAACCAAGAACTACCAATGGTCTTTGCCGGAAATGACATACTGCCTACCCTAGACAGTATTTCAGATTTTACAGTTGAACGGATAATAGCAATGACTCAACAGTAATAAATCTTTTCAGGGAAGTCAAAAGTCAAATTTCAAAAGTCAAATTTTAAAAGTTAAAAGTAAGAATTTAGTTGAACAAACTGTCAGTCAAATTTCAAATTCTGATAAGGAGTTAATTTTTGCCAACAAAAAAACAAAAAGAAACTGCAATTTTTATTTGTCAGTTGCTATCTAATCTTTATAATCCCATCAATTTATTTCGTTACAATAAAAGACTAAAAATAATATCAATTACTAAAAATAATGTGATACTTCCTCAAGACTTCAGTTATTAAGTAATAAGTAAGGTTCAGTAATATTTTTAACGATTGATTATATTCAGCGAGAATATATTTTTCGGTTGAAAACCTATTCCCTACTCCCTACTCCCTACTCTCAAGAAGATTTTGAAATATGAACAAATCACTTTCACAAATGAGTAATAGAGAACTTTGTCAATATCTTTCAGAAAATCGTAATGATGAAAAAAAATTTAGCCAAGCATTAGAACTATTAATGAGTCGGAAAACGGAAAATTTTAAGTATCCTCCAGCATCAGAAATGGAAAAAGAAGAAATTGAGGCAATTTTTCAAGCCAAATTGAATCAGAAACAATAATGCGATCGCCCTTCTATAGTATATTAATAATTCCTTAGCTTAAGACTTAGATTTCTTGCCTTCTTTCTTCTTCCTTCTTCCTTCTTCCTTCTTACTTCTTCCTTTATTTATGAAAATTGCTATTATTGCCTCTGGATTTTTACCTGTATTAGATGGAGTAACTGTCAGTGGTTTTTACCGAGTCCAAAAACTAAGTCAATTCGGACATCAAGTTTTATTATTTTGCCCAGACTATAGTCCCCTTGCTCATTTGTATCCTAATTGGAAAGATTATACGGGTAATATTTTTCCTGGAGTTCAAATCATTAATTTACCGAGTACACCATTCCTAGATTTTGAGAGAAATGTGGGGTTTAATACTTACCAAATAGTCCGCCGAGAATTAGACAAATTTCAGCCGGAAATTATTCATGTAGATGAACCAGAAAGATTATTTTTTGCTTTTTTTCGTTTAGCTGGCATCCAATTTTCTCGACAAAATAATATTCCCTGTGTTTGTACTTTCAGAACTAACTTTTTAGACTATTTTGAAGATTTTTTACCTTTGCCAAAAGGGATTAACTTGATGTTGAAATTAATCTTTGAAAAAAGTTTTGTCTCTATTTACAATCAATATGATTTAACCTTGGTTTCTAGTATTGTTACCTATGAAAAAATTGTGAATATGGGTATCAAGAATGTTAAGTATACCAATTTTCATGGTTTTGACGTAGAAAAATTTCAGTCAGCTATAAAAACAGCTAATTTTTGGGAATCAAATTATCAAATTCCTAATTTAACCAACAAAGTAAAAATAGTATTTTTAGGCAGATTAACTGAAGATAAAGGTTGGCAATTTACCTTAGATGCTTTTGTCAAACTTCAGCAATTAGTAAATATAGAAAATATTGCTATAATAATTGTTGGTGATGGTCCGATGCGCGATGAAATATCAAATAGATTAACTAAACTGACAAAAAATGTATATTTATTAGGTAGAGTACCTCCAGAGAATATACCTAATATTCTGAAAAATAGCGATTTTCATGTCACAGCTTCAGAAAAAGAAACCAGAGGTTTAACTGTATTAGAAGCTTTTGCCGCAGGTATTCCAGTAGTTGCTCCTCAAGCAGGAGGAGTCGTAGAAAATATTCAAGATGGATGGAATGGTTTATTATTTACACCCAGAAATCAGGAAAATTTTTGTGAGAAATTGAAGCTATTAATAGAAGATAGTAATTTACGAATTCAAATGGGTATTAATGCCAAAGAATCTGTTGTTAAATATAGTTGGGATAATGCAGTAGCTAACCTAGTTAAAATTTGGCAAGAGCAAATTACTCAGGTCTCTTGAAGAAGGAAAAAGTAAGGAGGAAGAAGGAAGAAGAAAAAAGGAAAAAGTGGATGGGGAATAAAACCCCGACCAATTGTAAACATCACTTATGAGGTGCAGAGTATTAAACCCTAAAGGAAAAAGATAAAAATTAGTAACGAAGCATATCAGCTATCAACTTTTGCTTCTTTAATTTGGTGGTGGTGCATTGTATTAGTAGTCTATTGTAATTATTTTACTCAAGGATAAAAGCAGTGGGAGCATCTTGCTCCCGTACCTGGTATTCCTTTTTGCTGTATACCATTACACGAGCAGGACTACCAAGATAAGTACCTGTGCAAAATTAATTTATAGTAGTTTAACTTAAAAATGAGACGTTTTTTCGCCTGAAACTCCTTCATAGCAAGAAAGCTTTGTCTCAATCTAAAGTTAAATGACTATAACATTTGTTAGTCGGGAACAGGAAACATGGAATAGGGAATAGGGAATAGGGAATAAAATATACTTTTGTGCTAGAGATGTCAATCTAAAAATTATTTTTCCTACTTATTTAGAGCTGATTTATAAAGTAAATATTAAGAGGATAAATGCTTTACAGTGTAAGGGTTTGACACTACCTAAGCCCCCAGGACATAATTTTCGGCAAACCCATGCTAGAAAGGAGTTTTAACTCAGTTTACAAATCAGCTCTTAAGTTAACTATCAAATATACAATTAATTTGCTTTTGCTATTTATAGCAATTCTCATACTGAAAAATAAGAAAAACAGGTATATATCACTAACCAAATCGACGCTGTATTTGTAGTAAATATTTACAAAATTGGTATAACTACCCTAATTATAGACATATGGAATCGAGGAAAATCTCAAGCATAAACTACTTAAAATTTGATATGAACTACAGATAATAGTCTTCAACCTCACCATAATCTAAATTTACTTGAAAATTTTCCCCAGTTTTTTCCCAAAAGTCAACTTTGTATGTATGAATTAACTTAAATAACATTCTGATTGTTTTTCTCAAAATTATATCCTGAAAGCTCTATAGAATTTTCTATATTTTTTTGTGCCTTTTCCAACAATAGTTCTTGGATTCCTTTGAATAATAGTATTACAGAAAATTCTTGATAAAACTTACTGATAAAAAGATTAAGACAATATAATCTTTAAGCTAGTTAAAAAATATCCAGTTAAAGTAAATAGAGATACTAAGAGATGCTATTAATTAAAAAACCTCATAAACCAAAGAATTTTAGTTATTAACTTAATTAGGTAAGTGTACTTGAATAGCTAGCAGAAAATTAATTTATCGGGTAAAAATGAAATTTTTAATAGCTGTAGCAATCATTAAAAAAAATCGACAAATTAATACATACTTAATTCAATCGCTTTAGTCTGTTAAAGTTATAATTAAGTATTAAAAAGTCTACCAAATCAATGCTATTCCATTCTATTTTCATTCCTCTAGCAACTCAAGGTTATGCAAACATTCTTATTTATATGGTTGGGACAAATTGTTTCCCTGTTCGGTTCTAGTCTGAGTGAATTCGCTCTAGCAGTTTGGGTTTATCAAACAACAGGTTCGATTACCCATTATGCTCTGTTATCCTTATTCATTCATCTACCTAGTCTCTTAATTTCACCATTTGCTGGTGCAATGGTAGACCGCTGGAGTCGTCGTAGGGTAATGATTATCAGTGACTCAATCACTGGAGTAACAGCATTTGCAATAATGTTATTGGTCTTCTCCGGGCAACTGCAAGTTTGGCATATCTATATAGCAGTAGGTATTAGTTCCGTCTGTAACGCTTTTCAATGGCCAGCTTATACCTCTGCCATCCCTCAACTTGTACCAGTGCAACACCTGAGTCGCGCAAATGGCATGGTACAAGGTGCAATAGCAACAGCAAGAATACTAGGTCCTAGTATAGCGGGATTGTTAATTATTAAAATCCATCTTCACGGAGTATTATTAGTAGACTTTGGTACTTATCTGTTTGGGTTGCTGACTCTGTTGAGTATAAAATTCCCTAGAAGAGAAAAGAAAATTACCAGACGTAGAGTAAGTATTGAAGAGTTATGGCAGGAAGTTATTTCAGGTTGGAATTATATAGTAATACGTTCTGGTTTACGGAAGTTAACTATATTCTTTGGTGTTATTTATCTAAGTGCCGGAGTATTGCAAGTTTTATTCTTGCCAATGGTATTAAGTTTTGCCTCTGAAAAAGAGTTAGGAATAGTAATGTCTGTTAGTGGCATTGGAATGTTACTAGGTAGTGTCGCAGTAAGTTTATGGGGAGGTACTAAGCGTCGAATAGAGGGAATTTTAATCTTTGCATTTATTCAGGGATTATGTTTATGTTTAGGAGGATTTAAAACTGCTGTAGTATTAGCTGCAATTGGTGGTTTTGGCTATTTATTTTCCAGGGCAGTTATTGTTAGTTTGAATCATACTATTTGGCAACAAAAAGTACCTCAAGATTTACAAGGACGAGTTTTTGCTTTGCAGAATATGATGGAAAAGTCTTTATTAGTAATTACTCATTTAAGTGCAGCGCCTTTAGTGGAGTTTATATTTAAGCCATTGATGAGTGAAAATGGAATTTTAGCAAGTAGCGTAGGAAGAATTATTGGAGTTGGAGATGGCCGGGGAATGGCTTTATTATTTGTATTAATGGGTCTATTGAATATTGGGGCAGTATTAGTCGCCTATCGTACTCCAGAGTTACGGCGAGTAGAGAGAGAGTTACCTAATGCTGATCGCTTTGAAGTTGATAATACTGAATCAGACAATACTGCTGCTTGCTAAAGCTGGAAAACATGGACAGGAGACAGGAGACAGGAGACAGGAGACAGGAGACAGGAGACAGGAGTTAGGGGAATTTAGAGGAGGTAGGAGTAAGAATTTTAAGAATGATTTTTCTGCCCAATTATGTATGCACCTAAAATACTAACTTTGGTAGATTTTTTATTTTCTGGTTGTGACTAGATAATGAAGACAAGGAAGAAAAAAGCTTAAAAGTAAGACAAGCCAGATTTTTTCCTCTTCCCTCTTCCTTCTGAAAATAAAAGCAATTTTTATCCATTAGGCGTTGGTTAATCAAGCTATGAAACCTAAATTTTGCAAATATAAAATGCTTTTAAGTTAATAGTTAGGCAACTGCCATTAAAGCACAATCATAGCCAAAATCACCAACGCCAAATTATCAATTCTTTATCAAAATAATTGGGTCTAAAAACTCGCCTTTTAAGACGAAATATTTTTGTTAAATCCCCGTTAAAAAAATAACTTCTGACTTCTGACTTCTGACTTCTGACTTCGTTAATCCTCTTCCCTCTTCCCTCTTCCTTCTTCCTTATCTTTTATGAATTTTCACCTCAATCCGACGATTACGTTGCCGATTAGTTTGAGAATTATTTTCTACTATAGGACTAGATTCTCCATAACCAATAACCAAAAAACGGTAGCGATCGCCCATATTTTTTGAGAAATATTCTGCTACTCTTTCTGCTTGCAAAAATGATTTTTCCTGATTGACCTTGACTTTACCTCGATTATCAGTATGACCAGAAACACTAATTGTCATTTCTGGATAATTTTTCAATTCACCAATTAAATTATCTAAAATTGACCTTCCCTCAGAACGAATTGTATTACTACCAGACTCAAACAAAACATCACTAGGAAGAGTAACCATCATTGTCTTTTCACTAAAAACTGGCTGAGAAGGCTTACTTATTACTTCTTGATTCTGACGATCAGATATAGGCAAAGCTAACTGTTGAGCTATTAAGTCCAATCTTGCCTCTAAATTTCCATCTAATTTTCTCACACCCAGTTGATTTTCTAAATTCCTGGTACGACCAATTAAACTATTTAACTGTGTTTGTAACTTTTGAAGCTCTGTTTGTAGTTCCTGTTTTTGTACCTCAGTCAGTTCAACTTGAGGCGTAATAATTTCTGGGGTAGATGCGGGAGTAGACCTTGAGGATGGAGGTAACTTTTTCTGAGATACTATACTTCTAGCACCACGGAGTAATTTTTCTGAGATGGGTATATCTTGGGAAGTAGAAGGATATTGAAAAGCGATCGCCATTCCCAAAACCCAGGAAAAACCGCTAGTTACCATCAGCAGCAAAAATCGAAATATTAAGGATAGTATTAACAAAACCATTCCCGGAGACCTAGTATTAGGAGTCCGGTCGGGAGAAGATTTACTCACGGTTTTCCCATTCGTTGATTATTCTGATTTGATACTACCTCAAAAACTGAATTTGAGACATAAGACATAATACCGGAGTATAACTTTATCTTTGTCTTTTGTGGGTTGAATACCTCACTATCATTTCAGTTATCAGTTATCAGTACCTGTGCCTGTTTGCGCAGCATTCCGTAGGAAAGTCCTATGCTTTATAAACATCTTTCTTCACACATAACTTGCTTGACAAAATAAACAAGTTATGTGTTCATGTTTGAGAGGCTTTTTCCTCAAAAATCATGTATTGAAAAGTAAATTTTTTTGAAAACTTAAGTAGTTTTACTTAGCCAAATTTTTTCTTTCTCTCTTCTCCCCTGCTCCCTTCTCCCCTGCTCCCTTCTCCCCTGCTCCCTGCTCCCCTGCTCCCCACAAAATTTTCAGAAGTTTCTTATTAAAATAATATGGGTCGCGCAACCCCGCCGGGAAATGGCGAAATATTTTTGGAGGGTTGCTCAAATCCCCGTTACAAAAATAACTTCTGACTTCTGACTTCTGAATTCTGACTTCATTAAAGGGGGTAGAGTAGATACCTTCTGCCTTCTACCTTCTGCCTTCTGCCTTCTTCAGTTACCAAGGCTCTACTTCCAATAAACCATTTTCTTGAAACAATACCTTAAACTCAACTATAGATTGATTATTCTCCTCACCTAATGCTTGCTTATTTAGCAAATCTGGCAGAGGAATTTTATCTACCTCATCAGCAGCTGCTGGATTTATGGGCTTATAGCCAATTATAGAACCATCTGAAGCTACTGTGACACGATAAATCAAAGCTTCGTTGACTCCTATTGTCCAAGCATTATTAATTTTTTCAGAGAGTAAATTCTCTAATCGTTCAATCTCTGCTTGGTCAGTAATTTTGGAACTGGCACTCAAAGATGTCTCTGAATTTTCTTGAGTCAGCGTCTGTTCAGAAGTATCTACCCCATCCACTTCATCTGATGAATTAATAGTAGCATTCGGTGATGAGTCCAAACCTTCAGGTGTGGGGGTAGGATTAAAACCAGGTTCTGAAGTACTGTTAGGAGATGCCTCTAAATTATTAATACTTTCATTTGACTGTGGTTGAGGATCTTTAGGACGTTGTACTTCTGGAATAGGGACAAAGAATAAGGCCAGACTAGCTAATGCCAAACCAGACATTCCCACAGCAGCAGGTATAACTTTCTGAGCTACAGGTTCTCCTAATTTTGCATCTTTTCGAGACACGGGTCTTACTGCCAGAGAGAAACCAGGTAAAGTCAAAGAATCAGCAAAAAACTGGTCCACCGCCTCAACCAAATCAAATAGTTGGACTGTGTTTAAATCAACAATTATTCCAAGTTTTTGATCTTGAACATTGCCCTCAAAAACTGTCAATCTGTGTAGATTAGTATCTATTCTTTGTAAATGCACCAATTCTTGACTATCACTTTGGTGTCTAGGCAAAGATATTCCACTGAGAAATTCTTGGGCATAACTACTGACTTGTCTGACCAAGCTTTCAAAAAAATCTCGTCCCCCAGTTAATGATGGCTCTTGGCCTTGAATCTGACATTCAGCATTGGTCAAAATAGATAATACCTGCCCTTGACTTAAATTAGGACTTCCAGTTTCACTCAAACCTTGCAAAATCAACTTACAGTTAGGCAAGCTGTACTGACGTTGAATCGTCATTGCACTTCTGCTCCATAAAATTAAAACTAATACAATATAGTAATTTCATTTGAGTTGCGTAAAAAAAACTTGGTCGCTTTTAGGTAACAGGCAACAGCTCATCTGGCAACAGGTTAAGAAGGTTTGCCGGATTTTTTACTGTTATAGTCATTCTGAATAAGACTGAAACACTTTTTCAGCTGAAACTCTTTCAAGGCAAGAAACCTTTGTCTCAATCTTAACTGGAATGACTATAGTAAATAACCAACTCTTGTTTAGACATCTCATTTGAAAACGCTATAGCTCGCAAAAAGTGACATTTTTATTGTATGGCAGTCGAAGGAAAGGTTAGGACATATAAAAGTTCAAAGCTCAGACAAAGCAAGCCTTTTCCTTCTTTCTTCTGCTATACAGATATTTTAATTAACTTCCCTACTGCTTTATCCAAAGCCATCGGCAGTATATTGTCCACAAGTATTAACGGTAGACCTTACCACATTTAATCAATTGTGCCTGACATTTTGGGGTCTCTCCAGAACTACTAACTCACTTTCTCAAGTTAATAGACATCTCCAAAAATCAAAAATCAAATCAATTCTTATATTTCTCCCTTTTGCCTGTTGCCTGTTGCCTGTTCTCCCTTTTAACTTACTTCCCCATCAAACAGACTAATCCAAAACCTTTGCATACCCGTTGTACCAGTACAGAATAATAATTTACCCAATAACTCTAATCCTAGTTGATTTAACTTTTCCTCTGAATTGTAGGCCATTACACCAGACCGCCTGGGGTTCATACGACTGCGAAAATGTGCTCTAAACTGTTCTAAATAAAAAGATAATTGTAAATGATTTTCTATTGGTAACTGTTTTTGATTTAACTGCTGGTAGTCAAACAAAAGTTTCCGAATCGGAACAGTTAAACGTTTAGCCAAATGACCAGTAATAATCACTAAAGCTTTGGCCTCATTCAATGTCAAGGGACGACGTTGACTATTCAGACGTAGGGGATTTGTACTACGCAGTCGCCACAAAGAAACCCGATTTGGAATAATCCCTTGTAGATCTAGGTCTTTGACAACTTTGAGCATAACTTCTGCTCCTCCAAGTTGCAAAGCTTCAACTGCCAAAAGAATTAAATCAATTTGGGTTTTAGTTCTACGAGGACACCCATTATCGGGGAGAGGTATATCTGGTAAATTCTTCAATATTAATGGTGTGGACGGAATGGGGGCAGTGTTCAATTCCATTACTTTATTTATTGCCAATATTCAATACTTCGTTATAATATTTTGGTAAAAATGTCAATATAACTAAATAATATTAATTACTATCAAGAATAACACCCAATTATAGATTTTGTAATCAGTCTAAACAGCATCATTAATGTCAATAGAAACTCCGGTCTACATTTAGAGATATACTTTTCCCACTGAGGAATTTTTTTGAATTTATCTAAATCTTATAACTTTTGACTAAAATCTATGGACCTAAAAAATTTAATTCGCGAAATTCCTAATTTTCCCAAATCAGGAATTTTATTCCGAGATATTACGACCCTTCTCAGTGACCCAGAAAGTTTACATTATACTATTGACATTTTGGCAGAAAAATGCTTAGAATTTCAACCAAACTATATAGTGGGTATAGAATCCCGGGGTTTTATTTTTGGTGTCCCCTTAGCTTATAAGTTGAATGTAGGTTTTGTACCAGTCCGCAAACCGGGAAAATTACCAGCAGCAGTATATTCAGTTACTTACGATTTAGAGTATGGCCAAGATACGTTGGAAATGCACCAAGATGCCATGGCAGCAGGCAGTAGGGTTTTAGTAATTGATGATTTATTAGCTACAGGTGGTACGGCAGCAGCTACAGCTCAATTAATTGAAAAAGCAAGTTGTAATTTAGTAGGGTTTGGCTTTGTGATTGAGTTAAAAGACTTGGGTGGGCGTCAGAAGTTGCCTGAAGTGCCAATTGTTAGTTTGATCGAATATTAATTGAAAATTAGAAGTCAGAAGCTAAGTATAATTTCCGTTAATTGACTATAAAATACAAGCAATATAGCATTGGCAGTGAGGTTTTAGTTATTTAGCAAAAGCGCTGTAAAATTCAGGCAACGTTAGATTTTGCCTTTAACAGTAGGCATCTTGCCAGCTTCGGGGTGTACCTCACACTTAGTGGAGGGAGTCTACTATAACTATTGTAAGGGCTAAAGCCCAACTACAAACAAAAACTTTATTATCAGTAATTATCCGAATATAAACCCCTTTTTCCTCAGATAACTAAAGCTTTCTTCCTTCTTCCTTGTTCCTTCTTTCTTCCGCAAGTTAATGGATAAAAAATTGAAGTATAGCAAACTAAAACAATTAATTGCCAGTGAAACTTTTGCTTATGTTTTAAAGAGATTATTACAAGCAATTTTGACTTTATTTCTCGCATCTGCTCTGTGTTTTGCCATAATTCAGTTAGCTCCAGGTAGTTATATAGATACTTTAAGTCAAAATCCTCAAATTTCTCAAGATACTATTAAACAACTTGAGCAACAGTTTGGTTTAGATAAGTCGCCTTTAGAACAATATTTACGTTGGCTAACACAAATTATTACCAGTGGCAATTTTGGTAGGAGTTTTGTCTTTCAACAACCAGTGGCCGATCTATTATTGGAGCGAATACCAGCTACTTTAGTTTTGTCAATTTCTTCCTTAATAATGACCTGGGCGATCGCTATTCCTCTTGGTATTATTGCTGGAGTTAATCAAAACCGTTTTTTAGACCGTTTTCTCCAATTAATTAGTTACACTGGTCAAGGTTTTCCTAGTTTTATTACTGCTCTATTATTATTATTTTTAGCTCAAAATCTTTCTCCTTTATTACCAGTGGGAGGAATGCAAAGTATCGATTATGATGAGCTATCTTTTGTGGGTAAAATTTTAGATATGGGTTGGCATATAATTTTGCCAACTGTTGCTTTAAGCATTACCAGTTTTGCTGGTTTACAGAGGTTAATGCGGGGGCAATTATTAGATGTTTTGCGACAAAATTATATTCAAACGGCAAGAGCTAAAGGTCTTCCGGAGAATCGAGTAATTTATGTTCATGCCTTGAGAAATGCCATTAACCCTTTAATCACATTATTGGGATTTGAATTTGCCAGTTTATTAGGTGGTTCGTTTATTGCTGAATATTTCTTTAATTGGCCTGGTTTAGGAACTTTGATTTTAGAGGCAGTAAGAAATCAGGATTTATATTTAGTTATGGCAAGTTTAATGATGGGTGCTTTGATGTTAATTATTGGTAATTTATTGGCTGATTTATTGTTGAAAGCTGTAGACCCAAGGATTAAATTGGAAAATCTGAAGTGATTTAAGGAGTCAGGAGTCAGGAGTCAGGAGTCAGGAGTCAGGAGTCAGGAGTCAGGAGTCAGGAGGAAATATTGGAGGAATAGTATTGATAATTTCAGTATTTCTTTGGTACTGTCGGTACTATCAGTCCTTAAATTTTATTTATAACTGATTATCCGTTAGCGTAGCTCCCCCTCGGGGGGAACATGATATAAATTACTACATAAAAAATGGTATCAAACCTATCCCCATACGACTCTTGACTCCTGTCTCCTGACTCAATAGCAGTAACCTAAATATTTGTAGCAAAGATTTATCAAACTGGTATTATGACAGAAACAATACAAGCAGAACGAGTTACGCTTTATGATTTGATAGATAAATTTAATTTTAAATTGAGTGAAAATCCTGCTTTTTTTAGGGAATGGCAAGATAATTTACCAGAGATTAATCAAAGGGAAAAACAACAATTGCATCGGGTTAAAAATAATTATTTTAATTTAGCGATGCGTCCCATGGTAGAAGATATGGTTAAAATGGTGGTAGTGTCTCCTTTATTAGATTTAGCGGGTTTTTTTACCTCCTTTTTATACTACTGCGGAGAGTTCTATAGAGATTGAAGAGAGAGATAAAGGGTTAATTCTTCGGGGTAGAATTTATGTTTTGGTCTTACAAGACCGCTTCTGGGTTTTGGTTATTGAGTCTAAGCGATCAGGGTTTTCTTTAGAGGTGGGTATTCCTCAATGTTTAGCTTATATGTTGGGAAGTGATCATGCAGATAAGTCTTTGTTTGGACTGGTGACTAATGGCAGTAATTTTATCTTTTTAAAGTTGGTAAAAGGAGAGCAGTTTGAGTATGCTTTGTCTGATGAGTTTAGCTTAAGACGAGGGGATGATTTAGTGACAGTTTTGGCTATTTTAAAGGGGTTGAAAAGGGAGATTTTAAGTTGATTATGAGGTACGCTATAATTATTAATTATTAATTGTTGAAAACAATCATAACCACCCCTTAGCCTTCAAATGTTGAATATCTTTCTGCAATTATGCCACATTATAATGAATTGCGATACCACGCTCTGCCATCAACTTTTGAAAACGAATCTGCGACATATTTAATAATTGTGCTGATCTTCCCAAGCTAATTTCTTCCTGCTGAAAGAGCAACAAAACAATCTCAATTAACAGTTCATCCTCTGACAACCTACTAGCTTTTATGATTTCATCAGAAATAATCAAACTCACTTTTTTAACATCCTTTATTAATGGATAATGAACAATGGATAATTATTTATTAGTTGATAATTAATTCATTATTTAAAAGCATTTTATATTTGACAACTTTAGATTTAATAGCTTGATTCACAACACCTAAAATCAATATAGCGCTTCTCAGACTAATGAGGTACACATATCTTTATTTATATTCTCCCTATTACCTCCCTATTCCCTCCCTATTCCCTATTAATTATTACCAAGGACTGCTAACAAGAGTAAATCCTGACCAATAGAAAGGATGAGAAAAGTTAATTTCTCCCAATCCTTGTAAACTCTCAGGTAAAGATATTTCACCTCTAGAAAACTTCAATCTTTCATTCCTGAGCAATACATCTCCTTGAATCATTTTAATTTGAGTTTGTCTAATTGCTTCAGCTTTACTTGGTGCTGTTTTTAACTGTTCATAAAATTCACTCATTAAGGCTAAAGTTCCAATATCATTAACGTACCACAAACTTGCTAATACAGACTGAACTCCTGCTTCTAAAGCTAATCCAGCAAAACCTAACTCCACATCTCGATCTCCAACGGCAGTTTTACAAGCACTTAAGACTAATAATTCAGCCGGAGGAGTGTTCCAAGCAATCTCTTTTACTTTGTCTAAATGGAGTTGAGTATCCCAAAATTGAATGTAAGAATTTTCAGGTTTTCCAGGCTGAAATTTTGCATGAGTTGCTAAGTGAATAATATTAAAAAATTGAGAGGAAAGTTGATTTTTTAAGTTTTCTAAAGTGAATTCCTGATTGAGAAATAATTTTCCAGGCCAACCTTGAGAAATATTTTGAGGTGAGATACTTTCTGTCAGGTTTTCATCAACAATTGTTGAGAGTTCAACTGGAACTGCTGGTAAAGACTTTTGTGTCTGAAATTCTGATGCCCCCATGGCTAAAATTCTAGCTTTTTGAATGGGAGTATAATTAGAATCAATTAAATTAAATGCAGGAATAATTGCCAGACTATATTTTTCTACTAAAAATTTTTTTCCATCGTGTAATGCGGCTATTGGTAGAGTACGCAAACCTTTTCCTAAACAAAACAATATTGTGTCTATTTTTTCTGCTTGGAGATTTGCTGCAAAGGGTTTAATAATCCATTCATAGAGTTGTTGAGCCTGATTTAAGTAAAAGTCTGCAAAAAGCAGCTGAGGATTAGTGATTTCATTTTGAAATAATTTAACTGCTTGAATCAGGGTTTCGTATTTGATAAAATCAAGGTCTTTAACTAGAGGTTTTTTTCCAGGATAAATAAAGACTAAATGTAAATATTCTGGTTCGGGTATCGCCCAAAATACGGCTGGTTTTATATTACTTGTTTGGCTAATTTCTAACAATTTTTTAGCAATATCATCACCAGTTTTTGAAACTTTAGAAAAATCTCGATCAAAATAAGCCTCAAATTCTTTTTTTAGCCTTTCTTCCATTTTCATCACTTTCTCTGAGACAGTTAGATTTATGTCTTGAGAGACAGTTTTTTCTGAATTAAAAGTGAGAATAATAATCAGGGAAAGAATAAATATAAAAATTGTCATACTGACTTTATACTTATTCTTAAAAGAAAAGATTTTCTCAAACATATACAGTACCTTGTTTAATATCTTGGTAAGGATTCAGTTATTACAGGTAAGTATTTCCTGGGTCATGCCAGGCAAACAGTTTTTTTATAGTGTTTTACTCGTACTTTTAACTCTAGTTAAACTCTAGTTCAATTCTAATTCCACCTCTAAAAACAAAAAACGCAAAATATAGAGTAATTTGGTAAATTTGTCAAAAATTTGACGCTATATATAAAAAATCGCTACACTCGTAATTTGTTGCTTATTTCCAAAAAATTCTATTTTCTATTTAACTATGGTACGAGAACTAGAAAAAGTAGATCATAGGGAGTTCCCAGAAACAGCTCCCACTGCTAATCCAGTATTTTATCGAACTTATAGCCGTAAAACAGAAAATGGCCGTGAGACTTGGGTCGAAGTATGCGATCGCACAATTAATGGCCTGAGAAAATTAGGTCAACTTACCCCGGAAGAAACGGACTTACTGTATCGGATGCAAAGTCAACTAAAAGCCATGTCCTCTGGCCGTTGGTTGTGGGTCGGTGGCACAGAATGGATTACACAACCACAAAATTTTTCGGGGGCCTACAATTGTTCGTCCACAAATATAATGGACTGGCGTGCCTTTGGTCTATTAATGGACTTAGCAATGATGGGTTGCGGTACTGGAGCAGTATTAGAAGGAGATTATATAAATCAACTGCCACCAATTAGAAATCACTTAAATCTGATATTGCGGGGTGAAATTGGTTCTACTCCTGCTGAATTACGTCGGGAGTTGACAGAACTAAAATTTGATGGAGACCAGGTAGAAATTTATGTTGGAGACAGTCGTCAAGGTTGGGTAGGTTCATATCAAGCTTTGTTAGAATTGTCAACCGATGAACGATTTTCCGGTGAAGTCAAAGTCATTATTGATTTGAGCGATGTTAGACCTGCGGGAGAACAGTTAAAAGGATTTGGTGGTGTTGCCAACCCGGTGAAATTGCCAGACTTGTATCAACGTTGTGGGAATATTTTAAATCAAGCAATTGGGCGGCAATTAAATTCTGTGGAGTGTTGCCTGCTAATTGACGAAGCAGCAGTCACAATTGTCGCCGGAAATATTCGCCGCTGTTTACCTGAAGGTGCTTTAGTACATACAGCATCAGGGTTAGTACCCATTGAAAAAATTCGGATAGGCGATCGCGTCTTAACCAGCAAAGGATTTTACCCTGTGACAAATTTTTTCAACCAGGGTACTCAGTCTTTATGTCGCATTCAAACAGAAGACGGATATTTTGAATGTACTGCCGATCATAAAGTTGCCGTGCTGCAAGATTTGTATGGTAACTATAAAATGATAAAAGCTAAAGACTTGCAAGAGGGCGATCGCTTGATTTTTGTGCCTCAAGCAATACCTGGTACTCCCACCGAACTCCCTGAGTTAAAAGGTGTAACCTCCCATGGTGCTAAAGCAATAACAGTACCTGCTCTTACCAATGAGGTTGCTTATTTTCTGGGATATTTGCATGGAGATGGATCGGTTGCTTCAGATGGATGGCAAGTCAGGTTTTGGGTTCCCCAGGATAGTCCGGAAATTCTGGAACGACTGATTAATGTTGCTCAAGAATTTGGTTTGGAAACACATACACTGAGAACCCCAGAACAATGTAAAACCAAAGCTTATGAACTTCAGTTAAATAGCAGCATTCTGAATAAATATCTTTCACAGTTTAAACAGTCATTTACTTCTATTACGATTCCTGACTGTATTCTGATGGGAACAACAGAAATTCGTCAAGCTTATTTAGCTGGTTTAGCAGACGCAGATGGTTGTCATTCTCAGGGCGTACTGGTAGCTTCTGTTTACCAAGATTTTCTGCAACAGGTGCAAGCATTATACGCATCTTTAGGAATCACCACGAGATTGTGTGGTTCGGTGCGCAAGCGAACTGGAAAGTGGGAAGGTGAGTTAGTAACTGTAGGAGAGAGTGCTTTTGAAGCAGTAGAAAAAGTAATGATGACTTACTCTACTCAGTTTCCAGTGCAAAAACGTAATCGCCCTAAATTTTTCCACGATCACGGGTTTCCCTGGGAAATGGCTCAACCTTCAGTGAATACTTTTGATTGGAATAATCGCAAGCAGATGATGGTTCGCACTGTCAAGAACTTTATCGCCGATGCTACAGATTTGATTCCGGTAAAAGTGAAAAAAGTTGAGATGGATGTGACAGAAGCATCAACTTATGATATTGAAGTTGCCAGTATCCATGAATTTGTTTGTCAGGGAATTTTAGTAGCGAACAGTGCCGGAATGAGGCAGGGCAATAGTAGCGATCGCCTGTTTGCTGTAGCGAAGGATAATCTCTGGCGACAAGATGAAAACGGTAACTGGGGAATTGATCCAGAAAGAGATGCTCTGCGAATGGCAAATCACACCCATGTTTTCCATCACAAACCAACATTAGAAGAATGTGTTGAGGCAGTGAGAAAACAGTTTTATTCTGGTGAAGGTGCTATTCAGTGGGCAGGTGAAGCAGTTGCTCGTGCTAATCGCGATCTACTTTCAACCCCAGAAATAAAGAGTGATTTTATTAACGCTTATGGAGAAAATAATGCTAAAAAATGGTTTCAAGAACACTATCCAAATATTAGTAATGATGAACTGGAACATCGGTTAGCAAGATTAGGGTTAAATCCTTGCCATTCTGGGGATACTTTAGTTTCTACAGACCAAGGGTTAATTCCGATTCAGGATTTGGTAGGTAAACAGTTTAAAGCATTGGTGGATTTGCGTTCTGTCGGTTTATCTGGTGTGAAGTTAACGGATGCGATCGCTTTTGCGACGGGAGTTAAAACTACCTACAAAATTATGCTGACTAATGGAATGCAAATGCGATGTACAGCAGACCATCAACATTTTACCAGTCGAGGTTGGGTTAGCACTCAAGATTTAACTAATGATGACAATATTTATGTTCAGAGAGGAGCAGGTTATTTTGGCAAAGGTACTATTTCTGTTGCTCAAGCTCAAATGCTTGGTTGGTGGTATGGAGATGGATATAATGTTAGGATAAAAGCTCGTAGTAATGGTCATGGAAGGAAGCAAGACCACTTTGCTAAAGGGTTTGTTTTTAACCAAGATGAGTATGAAACTGCCAACAATATTGTAGGCAAAGCGGTTGCATCAATTACAGGAAGAGAATATGTAACTACACTGCATAAAGGAGTCTATGAATTCCGAACTCAATCTCCTAAATTAGAAAAGTTTTTTGCCGATTTAGATATAGTCGGAAAAGAAGAACTTCCTAATAATTTTCTGAGTCAATCTCAGGAAGTTTTAATTGGCTTTTTACAAGGAATTTTTAGTGCAGATGGCACAGTAGATAAAGATTCCATAAGAATTAAATTAGCCATGGTTTCGGAAAAACTACTCCAACAAATTCAATTGATTCTATCTAATTTAGGAATTATTAGTACAGTTAGATTAATTAGGAAAGAAGGTTACAGAGGTGTTCCTTATACAACTGTTGATGGAACTGAGAAAATTAGCTTAGATCGAGGCAGTTATGGATTATTTATCTCTACTTTTAACTTCAATTTATTTCAAGAATTAATCGGCTTTCCACTATCGCCAAGTAAGAATATTAAAGCTGAAAAATGGTTAAAAAAACCATTGCCTAATTATTGTGAGTCAACTATTAATTCTAAGTTTACTTCAAAGGTGAAAAAAGTTGAAGAATTTGGAGAAGAAGTTGTTTATGATTTGCACGTTCCTTTAACTAATTCTTTCATTGCTAATGGTTGTTTAACTCACAATTGTGGAGAAATAATTGGCTCTAACTTCCACTGCAACTTGTCAGAAATTCATCTGAATCAAATTGACCCAAATAACCATAAAGAACAGGAGGAAGCTTTTACTGCTGGCGCCCTTTCTGTGGCAACTTTACTAAACCATAAATTCCTCGAACCTCGCTATAATTCTAGTCGAGAATTAGACCCTATTGTAGGTGTTTCTTTTACTGGTTTATTTGACTTTTTTGTAAAAGCTTTTGGCATTGAATGGTTGCATTGGTGGCAAGCAGGTCGTCCCGCAACTATTCAAGGTCTAGAGTTTAAACAAAAGGAAGCAGAATATTTGACCCGTTGGCGCGAAATAGTACATCAGGTAGTGTGGGATTATTGCGATCGCCACAACCTTAAACGTCCAAACCGTTGTACAACAGTTCAACCTAGTGGCACTAAGTCTCTGTTAACAAACGCTGCTCCCGGTTGGCATCCACCTTTTGGGTTGCGGTGGGTGCGACGCATTACTTTTGCCAAAAATGACCCCGTAGCATTAGCTTGTCTTGACTATGGTTATTCTGTAATTCCAGGGCAGTCAAGCAAAGATGAAAATGGAAATTTACTGAACGATCCTTTTGACGATCGGGCTAAAGAATGGTTAGTAGAAATTCCAGTACAGGTATCTTGGATAGATTTACCTGGGGTTGAAGAGATTACCATTGAGAAGTTCAGCGCTACTGCGATGTTTGACTTTTACATGGGAGTACAACAACATTGGACAACTCATAACAGCAGTAGCACCATTTTATTAACGGAAGCAGAAATTGAACCTCTTGGCAAACGTATTTATGAAGCAATTCGTGATGACGAGGGTTATATTTCCTCAGCGTTGTTAGCGCGGTTTGATGCACCTTTCCCCCGGTTGCCATTTGAACGCATATCTCAGGAGGAATATGAAAAAATGCAAGAGGATGTATTGCGTCGTCGCAAGTCCGATAATTTTTCCGAGCTGATGAATGGTTATGTGTTAGCTAGTGAGTTGCCAGAGATGGGACCTCAAGACCCCGCTTGTTCTGGAATGGTTTGTGAATTGAAAGCTTCGGAACCTCAAGTTAACTAAAATTTGTAGCTGTAGGGATTTATGGCTGGATATCTTTCATATCTGTCCACCCTACAATGTTTGGTATTAGTGCATTGTCATGGTATAGATAGTGGGAGCATCTTGCTCCCGCTCTAATAGGGATAAGTAACTTATGATAGGAGTTTATATTATAAGTAATACTTTTTTCTCCTATATTGGTATTATCCCTAATTCTCTAATTTTATAGCAGTCGAAGGAAAGAAGAGGACATATCAAAAGCTGAAAACTCAGACAATGCCAGATTTTTCCTTCTGCCTTCTGCCTTCTGCCTTCTGCCTTCTGCCTTCTGCCTTCTTCCTTCTGCTATAGCATCTGTTAAGAGATAGGTATTAATTCCTCTTCAAAAAACCAAGTACCTATGTTTTCTTCAAATTCGACCCAAAAGCCGATTCCACTACCGTCTACCATTTTGAATTCTTTTATTGTACCAATTGGATTTTTCTTCAGTTGGTCAATTATATTTGCGGGTGGTATAGGTTGTTGTTTGATACCTTTTACTTTTACTTTCTGACCTATTTCCATTTTTGTTTACGATGTTCTCCTAGTGGTATGAATCAATGCACAGTTTATATGAAATTAGTGCTTGAGCACAGTTCTATAGTATAAACCAAAAGTCTAATATGAAAGGTCAAAAGCCAAATTATTTCTATGATTGAGGTATAGTATTAATTTGATAAATGTTTGCTACAAATAACTAGGCTATTTATTAGGAGTCAGGTGGGGAAGCCGCCGGATTGGCGACGTACAGGAGGACCGAGTCATATCAAATCCGGTTAAACAGCCATAGAATGGTTAAGTTAGGAGTCCTCAGGAGTCAACCCACCCCTCGCCCCTCCCCCTCCCAGGAGGGGAGGGGAAGTCAGGAGTCAGGAGGAGAAAGAATTACAAAGATAAACGTAGTTATGGCGATTGAAGATTTTTTTTATGTCCAATTAAACGGATTTGATATCAGCAGGGAAGAAGAAGGAAGAGGAGAAAAAGGAGAAAATTTTTTTATAACTAATTATCCGGACATGATATAAATTATCTTTTTCGTCAAAGGGACATCTCCTCTAAAATCTTTTGTTCGTCTCAGCGGAACTTAATTCTATCGCACTTATTATTCGTAACATTTTTTTTCACGGTTGGTATAAGAATTTGAGAATGTCCTAAGCAAACTTTGAACTGCAATATAGCACTGCTGCTTAAATTCTCATATCTACATAATTTGTTTCATCTCAATATTTAGAGCTTCTCCTAGAGTTTTGACGAGCAAAAATTATCATGAAACTAATCATAGAAATCTGGGTAATTATTATGGGCATTAAATATCTATGACAATTAGCGTACTCCAGGTGAAGTGTGAAGTATTAAACCCAATAGTCAAGGGGTTAAATAGTAGTTATTCCCAATTCCCTATTCCCTACTACCCTCCACCGAAGATTAATAAAAAATGATAAATGATTTAAATAAAACTCAGATTCCGCACATCAATTTTTCATATAATAAAGTACCACAAACATCAGTGGGTTGCTCAGTATTTATAGTCTATAAATCATTATTTAACTCAGACAAAAGCCAAATTAAATTAAATAAATTAAGCAGAAATACTTGATGGAGCCAGATAATTAGCCACCATCATTCCCTACTGACTACTAACTAATGACTACTAAATAATGACTACTGACTACTAGCCCTTTATACTACGCTTTCAAGTGCGGAATGTAGGATGAAAATTATGTTTGATCATTTTTAGAGAAAGCCTAAAACACTTGCTGTATCTAGGAATTTTTTAAATTCAGTATCTACGGGTGCGGCAGGATTCGAACCTGCGGCTCGCGACTTAGAAGGTCGCTACTCTATCCAACTGAGTTACGCACCCAATTTTAAACTATGAGATTGAGGTTACTCTTTATTATTCTACTTGGCAAATCTCCAAATACGCAAGTCGATCTTTGATATTTAGATTAATTAAGTACAAGTGTCTTGAGAGTAAATGGACTAGAAATACTAAATCCGGCGATCGCTAGTATTTTGATTATGAGGATCGGGCAGAATACACTCGTGCTGAGAGTAGAATTTATTATATATGTAGTCCATTGAGGTAAAAATACCTATAGCTTGTTCTCGAAGAAGCCCACATAAAAATTTCAGTAGAGCAGTTTCAGATGAATTATGGCCTTATTTCCCAGAAATTTGATCTAGACAGTTATTAATATATTTAGGAGCAAGATACTTGAAAACTTGTAAATCCAGTATTGTAATCGTATAAGAGAAAATCTGTAAAAATATACTATGTCTGGTGATGGAAAAATTTCACACACGGTAATCAGGGAAGGGGTGAGATAATTCTTAAACATTACACTACCGATAAAGTATGGTAAGTCTCTCATACTAACTTAATATATCTATACTTTATAAGTCCACAATTTTAGCTTTTGCTTGAGGGAGTTATATTATTTATAGGGTAGTGATAAATATGTAAGGATATTTATTAGTAGATCCTTGTCATAGTCAGGAGGTAAGCTGTAAAAATTATTACTTATTTACCACTACCATTTATAGATTGAAAAATCACAAGTTGTATCCGTGCCAAGTATAGCTTAAAGTTGTGCTTACTAAAATACCTGTAGTATTTTTATAGAAAATCATAGTTATTATATATATAAAATTAAATCTATGTCAGAGGATTGATTAATTAAATTATTGGTAAGAATCTACTAAATGCTTTGAAAGCTGATAAAACCTATTCTAACTAGGGAAAAAAATTTCTATCTTTGTCAGATCGTGTTTTTGATTGGTGGTCAGGTGTGACAGTTAAACCCTGTGGACTAGGTGGTGCCGATACTTCTAGCTAGAAACAGGAAGTATTTGTAAACAAATGTTAGCAAATATAAAACAGATTACAATTACACCAATAGTACCCCAGGTGATTATGGGAGTCGAATGTAAAGTGTCATGTTTATTCTGAAAAGGCAAGATGTTGAAATTACAAGTATTCAACACCCAAAAAAGGATCAACAGATCCCTATTCTTAGTTATCAAGGGCAAAGTTTTCGCTTAATCAGTCTTTTTAAGGCCGAGCAAGCTGAAGAAGCTAGATCCTTCTGGCGGGATTTAACAGATAATCGTGGTAAAGCTTGTGTTTTACTAGAGGAACCCGATCGATATAGTGTTTGGGGAAAAATCCGCTTAGAGCAACTTAGTAATGAAGACTCAAAAGATGAGGACACCATTACTCCTTCCTTTATTCAGGGTTGTTTACTGCTAGTGCAAGCTCTTTACTTTGATATAGAAGATTTATTAGGTAATCGACAGGCAAAGTCTTTTCACAAGGATTTTACCAAACTTCTTCAGAAAAGAAACTTTCCTAACACTGATTCTCCTGATGCAACTAAAGCTTTGTTAACTGTCGATCCTGTGAAAAAATTACCACTACCTTCCTGGCGGGAAGTTCATCTATATACTTTACTGCAAGAAGTCCATCATTTAGGTGAAGAATATTTTGGTAATTCCAATTTTGCTGAAGGTATTGATGAAATCTTAGAATCTATGTCTAGTGCTGATAAAACTCAGTTTATGGCTTGGCTGAATCAATTTCCTGAAGGTAAACAATGGGCAATAAAGTAATTTAAAAAGTTTGCCAGTATCACTTCTGGAGTTAGGTTAAAAATTGATATTGGTCGCTCTAAATTAAATAAAATGTTGCTACATAATAAGTTTGGCATCAGATTGTATTTATATGTTTAAACAGCATTTAAAATCAAATAGTCTATCAATATTTTTTTTGTCCAATCTTGATTAAGACTAGGTTAAATTCATTAATTTAAATTTGATTGATGAAAAAAGTCTATTTCTTTAATATCGATCGGTCAAAAAAATAAAGTAAGTCTATTTTTATCTCCTTAATACCTTTGATAAATCTCAAAAAAAGACTAAAAATGGTGAAAAATGGAGAGAAAATATGTGTTCAAAGTTAAGCTTGATGAGAATATTCCTATGAGCAGCACTTCAGAAAAATCATCTACCCTTACTAAGTCTTTATTCTCAGCCCAGAGTATTGTAATTACTGGTCTTATTTGGGGTGTACTTGCCCTATTATTTTTTCTCCTGTTTAGTGTGCCTTTACCAGGTGAAGAATTACCTTTTTGGTACTCTGTTGGTACTTACATATTTGAACTGGGAGCTTACTTATTAGCTTCTATAGTTTGCTTTAGAAATTGGCAAAGTCCTCAAATGGTTAGTGGGCGCAATGTATGGATGGGCATTGGTCTAGGATTATTATTTTACTTTATTGCTGGTGTGGTTTTTGGTTGTTGGGAACTACTTTGGGAACTAGACCCCGATGTTTCACTAGCAGATATTTTCTACATTTTTTCTTACTTGTTCATTGGTTGGGGTATGACTTTGGCTGTCACTTCCAAACGACTAAATCTAGAATTTTGGCAGTGGGGAGTTTTAGCTGGAGTAGCAGTGGCAGGAATTGCTTTAGCTATTTGGGTCGCTGAACCTTCATTTTTTGGTCTATCACCTAGTCCAGATACTTCAGTCTTAGAAGAGTTAGATATAGAAGAAGTATCGGCCAATTTGGCTCCTCCTTGGGTAATAAGTATAGATGATAAGTTAGAACCATTTGCTTATAGCATAAACTTGTTTTATATCATTGCTGATGTATTTTTACTAATTATTGCTACTGCTTTACTTCTAGCTTTTTGGGGTGGACGTTTTTCTCAGTCTTGGCGCATGATTGCTGCTGCTACATTTTCTCTTTATATTGCTGATATGTATTTTAAGTGGTCAGATTCACGCGCTCAAGGAGATTATGAAAGTGGGGGTTTATTAGAGGTATTCTTTGTATTTACTGCAATTTTGTTTGGCATAGGTGCAGTTTTAGAATACGATATTTCAACTCGTTCTCGCCAAAGTAGACGTAGACGCAGTAGTTCTTAGTTTAAAGCAGCTTTTCTAAGCCATAGATTAGTTTGGTTAAAGATTGAATTTTACGAATGGCTAATAAAACTCCAGGCATATAGCAAGACCTATCTGTTGTATCGTGTCGTAAAGTATAAATTTGACCAGGCCCACCGAATATTACCTCTTGATGAGCAATTAAACCAGGTAAGCGTACACTATGAATCCTAATTCCTTCCTCTGCTAAACAACCTCTGGCCCCTTCTATTTTTTCTGTTTCTTGAACATTAGGTACATTGTAAGTTTTTCCTAGCTCCGATAACATTTCTGCAGTTTTAATTGCAGTACCACTAGGAGCATCAGCTTTTTGATTGTGGTGTAACTCAATAATTTCTACATGATCGAAATGCTGGGAAGCGGCGATCGCTGCTTGTTGGAGCAAAACCATACCAATAGAGAAATTAGGAATTATCAGTGTACCAATACTGGCTTTTTCTGCAAATTCTGCTAAGTCCTGAATTTGTTCTGGACTAAGACCTGTAGTTCCTACCACTGGTCTAACACCATAAGCAATAGCAGAACGAACATTTTCATAAACACTATCTGGGTGAGTAAAATCAACCATCACTGCTGGTTGTTTTTCCTGGGCGGCCATGACTAACATCCCCTGTAAATCATCAATCACTGGCACTTCTAGTTCTCCACAACCACACAATTCGCCAGCATCTTGACCAAGATACTCAGGTTGGCGGTCTATGGCACCAAAAAGAGTCATGTCACTAGCATTTGCTACAGCTTTTATTACTTCACGGCCCATCTTGCCCGCAGCACCATTAACAATTACAGGAGTCGAACTTTGGCTTGTCATAATTTATATCAATACCTAGATAGTAGGAGTAAACATAGGTATTTTAGAGCATTTTATTTACCTAAACAGTTCGATACCTTCCAGTAAATTAATTATTTCTCCTAGCACCTAATACCTGATACTTTCTTCAAAGGTTTCCTCTAAATTGAGATACTACTATTTTATTTATAGAACCCATTTGAAATCTATATAATTATGGTAATCAAGTCTTTTCGCACATCAATTTTGACCGAAAACCTGAAGAAGGAGTGTTGAATTTTTTGTATTATCTCTCCCCACATCTTCCCTCCTGTCTCCTGTCTCCTGTCTCCTGTCTCCTGTCTCCTGTCTCCTGACTGAAGACTAAAAAAACTTGATATTTATGAAGATACCAAACGGGTTCTATAGTGCTACGCAAACACGGCACAGACATTTGTCTTCTCTATGTTCCCTGTTCCCTATTCCCTATTCCCTATTCCCTTACATAAAGAAATTCTAATTGTCCGCCGATGTGCCAAAATAAAAATTAGTAATCAGAATTTAGAGTCTACTGTGAGTCCAACCGCTCAAGCCAATAATACGGCAAATACATCTGTTAAACCAGCCGTTCCAAAAATTCGGGCTGTTTTTCCCTTCACTGCAATTGTCGGCCAGGAAGAAATGAAACTGGCCTTGCTATTAAACGTAATTGACCCCAAAATTGGGGGTGTAATGATTATGGGCGATCGTGGCACAGGTAAATCTACTACTATCCGTGCTTTAGCCGATCTGCTCCCAGAAATTGACATTGTTCTAGACGATCCTTTCAACAGCGATCCTCAAGACCCCGATCTAATGAGCGATTCTGTGCAAGATAGATTGGCACAACAGCAAGAAATTGCCACAGTGAAAAGAAAAGTCCAAATGGTGGACTTACCATTAGGGGCTACTGAGGACCGGGTCTGTGGTACTATTGATATTGAAAAGGCTTTATCAGAAGGGGTAAAAGCTTTTGAACCTGGATTATTAGCTAAGGCAAATCGTGGCATTTTATATGTTGATGAGGTTAATCTTTTAGATGACCACTTAGTTGATGTCTTGCTTGACTCAGCAGCAAGCGGGTGGAATACTGTAGAAAGGGAGGGTATTTCTATTCGTCATCCGGCTCGTTTTGTGCTTGTGGGTTCGGGAAATCCAGAAGAAGGGGAATTACGGCCTCAATTACTGGACAGATTTGGAATGCACGCCGAAATTAGGACTGTTAAAGACCCTTCATTACGAGTTCAAATTGTTGAGCAACGTTCAGCTTTTGACCAAAATTCTCAAGAATTTTTATTAAATTACCAAACACAACAGGAAGAATTACAGGATAAGCTTGTAGAAGCTCAACAAAAGCTGAAATCAGTGGAAGTTGATTATGATTTACGAGTGAAAATTTCTCAAGTTTGCTCTGAGTTAGATGTGGATGGTTTACGGGGAGATATTGTAACTAACCGTGCAGCAAAAGCTTTAGCTGCTTTTGAGGGTAAGACAGAAGTGACGGTGGAAGATATTGGTCGTGTGATTACAATGTGTTTACGACATCGACTACGAAAAGATCCATTGGAAAGTATTGATTCGGGTGATAAGGTAAAGAAGGTTTTTAATCGAGTCTTTGGATTAGCAGAGGTAGAAGGATAATTTAAGAATTAATCTTCGTTAATTGTAGTTGAATTTTTGAGGGAGAAGCAGATTGATAAAAGCGATTTTTTTGAGGTGAAAAATTAGCTATTTAACAATTATGAAAAACTTGTATCAGTGCTTCTCCTATCTTGATTAAATTATGGGTAATTTTTCAGAAAATTAAAAATATTAAATCTTTTGATAGAGCGATTAGCAGTTATATAGAATCCTGGTAATTAGTCACTGTATTCGTCATTACGACTGGAACGGAGTGGAAGGAAGCAATCTCATGTGGGGCAAGATTGCTTCTCTTCGGTTGTAATGAGAACTGTTTAACCGGATTTCATATTAGCCTTCAGCATAGTCCTGCTGACAAAACGAAAATTTAGTTGTTAAAATATGGCTATGGCTATTAATGCTTTTTATAGCCATTTACTGACAGCAACTTCGCAGTAAATGGCTATAAAAATTGGTTTTTAAACTGACGGGAAAACAAGCTAAATATGAGCTATTACCTATTAGTAGAACCAAAACAAATTAATAAAAAAATCAGCGATCGCGTCAATTATGCCATTATAAAAGGAATAGAAATTTGACATGAAGACCGCCTGCAAACCGTGAAAGAATGGTTGAGATTACTTCAGCTTTGACCTCAGAGTATTATTTCTCAAATGTCTCAGGTTTTTCAAGCAATTATATCTCAAATTTCTACCTTACATATTCCAGGTGCAAAACCTATTTCTCAAAATTATGTTAAAAATTTTTATACAGGAGAAGCTAATGGATTATTGATAGGAACTGGTATATTCATATTTGTTGTTGTAATTTGTATCTTTATCCCCCAATATAAATTTTTGGATAACTTCTCGTCCTCCAATAGATAAACAAATAGATTACACAGCTTTGGAAAACTTCTTGTCATCTGATAAATTTAAAGAAGCAGACGAAGAAACACTAAGAATATTACTTTCATTAGTAGGGCGAGAAAAACAGTATCGATTTGATTGAGAAGATATCAAAAATATCCCCTGTAAAGACTTAAATAAAATTAATCAATTGTGGATTAACTATAGTAACGGCAAATTTGGATTTAGCATTCAAAAACAGATTTGGATAAAATTAGGAGGTAAACCAGGGATTTTTGATGTCGCGTTGGCGGAGCCTAGCGGCAGCTACATCGCTGACATTTTTATCAAGCAAGTAGGGTGGGGTGATAAGGATAATAGATATAAAAATATTGGATATAAAATTTCAGCCCCTTACGGACATCTTCCTTTTAAAACTACTACTCATGTTCGGAATTTTGGTGTTCCTTATACAGCGGAAAAACTGACAAAAAGTAATATTTGATAAGAGCTTATAATTTTATCAGATTCCCTACAACCAGCAAATTTACTATAAGAATCAAAAGTCTAAAATTGGAAAAATTAATTCTTGGATTAGACCCGGGTTTGGCAGTATTAGGATTTGGGTTAATTAAGTGTATTTATAATTCAAAAACAGACAAGATAGACTCTACTTCTCTGGTTGATTTTGGGGTGATTAAAACTACAAAAAAACAAGAAATGGGCGAGCGTTTAATCACAATTTATGAAGATTTACATACGATATTTAATACCTTTAAACCAGACTTAGCAGCTACAGAGAAACTATTTTTTTATCGCATGAGCAGTACAATTTTAGTTGCTCAAGCTAGAGGAATTTTAATGTTAGTATTAGCCCAACATGGAATTCCATTAATAGAGTTTACGCCTGCACAAATTAAAAAAGCACTAACAAGTTATGGCAATGCAGATAAGTCTGATGTGCAACAAGCAGTAGCAAGAGAATTAGATTTAGATGAGATTCCTAAACCAGATGATGCTGCTGATGCTTTAGCAATTGCTTTGGCCGCAAGTTGGTTGAGTTAAATTTAGACTTCTGCTACTTAGGGTTTGCTGAATAAATCTTTTAGTAGGGCTAGGAGACAGGAGACAGGAGACAGGAGACAGGAGACAGGAGAAATGGGAATTATAGAGGAGGTAGTCGGAAAAATTGTCCCCAGATTGTTCTGCCATAATCGTCCCAAAATACTAGCTTTATGCAGCTCTTTAGGCTGAAAAGCTGGCATTTTTTTAGACAAAAAAATGCTAAAACCAATATCAGTCAATGCTTTGATATTTAATCAGCAAGCCCTACTTAACTCTAATGTTAAGTAGGTGAGCTTAACGAAGTCAGAAGTCAGAAGTCAGAAGTCAGAAATCAGAAGTTATTTTTATAACGGGGATTTGAGCAACTCTACAAAAATATTTCCCCTTAAAAGGCTGGGTTTTAGACCCATATTATTTTAATAAAAAATAGAAATAGTGATCTTTAATACATAATTATATTCTTATTTGTATTACCAATAGTCAGTATTATTCAGTCAAAAGTTTCAACAATATTAACATTGGCTGCGCATTTTATATAAATGTGAGTTAAAGTAAATAAATGTAAAGAAATATGAGATTTTTCTGAACCCTTTTTTAATACAAGCATTTACTGTCCACTTTTGAGTTTAAAACTAAAGATAAGATGAAAAAAAACTTTTTAAAAAAAATTTCTGTATTAATTGTAGGAGTTTTCGCGACATTATCAATTTTTGCTCTAACTCCTCGAGTTGCCAATGCTTATGATAATCCTCAGTTACTCCCGGAAGAGCAAACACCAATTATTGACTTAGCAAGAACTTTAACGGACATTCAAGAAGATATATTAGCTAAAGATTTAGAGCAATTTGAAACTGAAACTGGCTGGAAATTGAGGGTTTTGACTCAATTTGACCGTACTCCTGGTAGAGCAGTTAAAGATTTTTGGGAACTTGATAATAAGAGTGTTTTGTTAGTAGCGGACTCCCGTGGTGGTAATATCTTGAACTTTAATGTGGGTCGCGCTCTCTATGAATTTCTACCTCGGACATTTTGGGTAGAGTTACAAACTCGCTACGGTAATCAATTTTTTGTGCGAGACCAAGGTGAAGACCAATCTATTATCCAATCATTAGAATCTATCAAAACTTGTTTACGTCAAGGTGGTTGTAACGTTGTCCCTGGTTTACCAAGAGAGCAATGGATTTTAACTTTAATTACATCAGCTCTTGGTGGAGTAATTTGTGGTTTTGCAGCTCAACCCCGGAAACCGGATCAAGCTTTTTCTTGGCAGTGGGCGTTAATATTTTCTCCATTGTGGGGAATTTTGTTTATTGCTTTTGGGATTGGTCCAGTAGTGACGAGAACTTCAGATTGGTTGCCATTGACTCGTAATGTTGCAGCTTTTCTGATTGGTGCTTTGGTTGCTTATTTGACTCCTTTTCTCAGTCAATCTTCTGCTTCTGAAACGTGAGAAGAAGGAAGAAAGAAGAAGGAAGAAGGAAGAATAAAGAAAGACTGAAATTGGAAAAAGTGGAAGGGATTTAAACCTCAACCAATTGTAAAAACCGCGAGTTATTATGGGTTATTAAACCCAAAAGAAAAGGATAAATTTATAAAATATAAGTGGAAAAAACTAAGAGTTAGGGATGTTTTATTTGTGTAAGTATCTCTAGCTCTTTTTTATTGTCTGAAGTTAGTAGAAAGACGAGGGAAGAAGGCTTTAGTTATCTAGGACAGAAGAAAAAATTTTGTGTTGTCTGAGTTTTAAGCTTTTGATATTTCCACGCCTTTTCCTTCGACTGCTATAGTTTTCAGCTACATTTATAGGGGCAAACTTTTACAAAATATTCTGGATAGTTAGTTATCGTATTATTCAGGAGAAAAGAGAAATAAGAAAGGAAGAATAAGAGTGGGAATTATCTGGGGATATACCGACATTTTTTGTCTGGGTTGAATGGAAGTAGAGAGTGGGATAATGGTATAACTAGATTTCAGATAAAATAGAGATAGGAGAGAAGGGCGATCGCTATTTTTAAGTTGAAAAAGAATAATTATTTTTATCTGTATTGCTAAAATAGAGAGAAGCGATCGCTAGTTTGAAGTTGAGTAAGAAGATATTATTTTTATCTCTACAAAATTACTATGGAAAAAATTAATCACACTTCAAAATAAACTCAAAGAATTAAGTAGTGATGAGTTCCAAAAATTGGCTGATGTTTACCTTTATAAAAAAATTGAACAGGTTAAGTTGCTTAAATCATTAGGGTCTGTATCGGGAACTAAAAAAAATCAGAAAATGAACTCCAGTTGGCACTTGAGAGTAAAAATTTAATTGCTAAAATAGACAGAATAGAGAGAAGCGATCGCTACTTTCAAGTTGAGGAAGAAGATATTATTTTCATCTCTATAGAATTACTATGTCAAAAATTAATGAAATTCAAAATAAACTCAAAGAATTAAGTGGTGGTGAGTTTCAAAAATTTGCTGATGTTTACCTTCAAAAAAAATTGTACAGGTTAAGTTGCTTAAATCATTAAGGTCTGTATCGGGAACTAAAAAAAATCAGAAAATGAACTCCAGTTGGCACTTGAGAGTAAAAATTTAATTGCTAAAATAGACAGAATAGAGAGAAGCGATCGCTACTTTCAAGTTGAGAAAGAATAATTATTTTTATCTGTATTGCTAAAATAGAGAGAATAGAGAGAAGCGATCGCTACTTTCAAGTGTGTGAATAAGATATTATTTTTATCTCTATAAAATTACTATTGAAAAAATTAATCACACTTCAAAATAAACTCAAATAATTAAGTAGTGGTGAGTTTCAAAAAATTGCTGATGTTTACCTTCAAAAAAGATTGAACAAGTTAAGTAAATTAAATCATTAGGGTCTGTATCGGGAAGTAAAAAAATAAGAAAAGGAAGTCCATATATTACTTTTTGACACTTGAGAGTAAAAATTTAATTGCTAAAATAGAGAGAATAGAGAGAGGCGATCGCTACTTTTAGGTTGACAAATAATATATTATTTTTATCTGTATAGAATTACTATGTCAAAAATTAATGAGATTCAAAATAAACTTAAAGAATTAGACGGTGCTACATTCCAAAAACTTGCTGATGCTTACCTTAATAAAAAAATTAAACAGCTTCACCAAATTAAATCATTAGGGTCTGTAATTGGAGCTGATAAATCAATAAAAGGAACTCCAGATACTTTAATTATTCTGGAAAATGGAAAGTATATTTTGGGAGAGCATACAACAACAAACCCTAAAAGGGATAAGAAGCAAAAACTTTACAAAAAATTAGAGACAGACCTCCACAACTGTTTTAATGAGGAAAAAACTGGAATATCAATAACAAAAATAGAAAAGATTGTTTTATGCCATAATTCTACTCTGGATACAAAAGAAGAAAATTCTCTAAAAAAGGAATGTCAGAAGTATGGAGTTGAGCTTGATATATATGGTATTGACTCTATTTCTTTAGACCTCGAAAATTATTCTGGTATTGCTAAAAGATATCTTGAAGTTAAGGTAGATACTCTTCAAATAGTTGATATTGATGAGTTTATTACTACTTATAATGAAAGAACAAATGTTGCTCCTCTAGATACAAAGTTTTACTTTCGAGAAGACGAAATAAATGAAATATTACAACTACTTGAGGAAAATAATCTAATTATAGTTTCTGGTAAAGCGGGAGTAGGTAAATCTCGACTTGTTTTAGAGTGTTGTAGAAAATTTGAAGAGAAATATTCTGAGTACAAAGTTCAATGTGTTTTTAATAAAGGAAGAGATATTTTTGAGGATATCCATGTTTATTTTTCAGATGAGGGAAGTTATCTAATTTTTGTAGATGATGCTAATCGGGTCAAAGAATTTAAGCATTTTATTAATCTTCTTCTGGATAAACGTGAAAATCAGCAAATTAAAATAATAGCTACAGTTCGTGACTATGCAGTTGAGCAAATTAAAGAAGTAGCGCGTTCTTATAATAATTTAGAGCTAGTAAAAATTGACTCATTAACAGATAAGCAAATTGAGCAACTCGTTAAAAAAGAATACAAAATTCAGAATCAATTATACATAGAAAGAATTGTTGATATAGTTCAAGGTAATCCTCGTCTGGCAATAATGGCTGCTTTAGTAGTACAAGGATAAGAAACTGTCAAAGATATTAAAAACATATCTGATATTTACGATATATATTATTCTTCAATTAGACAAGATATTACAGATTTTAGGGATAAAAGTTTATTGAAAGTTGCTGGTATAGTCGCTTTTTTCCAAGTAGTAGATAAGTCTAAGGATGAAATGATGGAAAAGATTCAAACAGCATTCAAAATTGACAGGGAAATTTTCTGGGAAGCAGTTCGTAAATTATATGAATTTGAGTTAGTAGATATGTATGAAGATGAGATTGCCAGAATATCTGACCAGGTTCTAGCTACATATCTGTTTTATCTTACTTTTTTAAAGGAGAAATTGTTGAATTTTTCCTTTCTATTAGATAATTTCTTTCCTCAGTTTCAATATAATTTTGTTGATGCTCTTAATCCTGTTTTAAGTGCTTTTGATAGTGAGGAGATTATCAACATACTTAGTCCAGAGGTAGACCGAGTTTGGAAAATTTATGAGGAAGGAGGAGATAAGAAAAGTTTTATCCAACTGATGAAACTTTTTTGGTTTGTTAAACATAAACAGACAAATATTCTTTCATATACTAGAAACTTAATTAATAAGATGGAAGAGGAGTCAGTAGATATTTCAAGTTTAGATATTCCGTCTAATTCTAATATTGACATTCCACCATATTCTATTCTTGACTTACTTAGTTTATTTGGTAATTCTGATGAACAAAATTCCCAAAAAATTGCAATAGATTTGCTGTTTAGATATCTGACAAAAAAACCACAGGAACTACCACAGGTCTTTTGCCTTCTTATTGAGGTGTTTGGATTTGAACGTGATTCCTACATAACACAATTTATTACTCAGTCGATAGTTATTGATAAGCTACTGGAAAAAGTAAATGGAGGAAAAAACGAATTATTCGCAAAACTATTTTTTGGTGTTGCTGAAAAATACCTCTATCTTCAATTTAATACTCCTAAGCTGAAAAATAACAGGGAATTTTTATGTTTATGGCATCAATTTTCCCCACAACCTACACCGGAGTTATTTGATTTAAGAAATAAAATTTGGCAGGGAATATTTCAGCTCTATCAGATTGATATTTTTGAGAAAGAAGTAATCAATATAATTCATCAATATAGTAAATCATATTCTAAGTTTTCTGTCGGTGAAATTATTAAGCAAGATGCTGTAGAAGTGCTTAAATTTCTTACAGATAACTTAAATCCTCAAGATTATTATCATTGTCTTATTGTTCAGAAATATTTGGATTTTCTAGAGTCTCGTAAAATTGAATTTAATAATGAAATAAGAGAACGATTTCTCAATGGAACTTATGAGGTGTATAGGATACTTTCAGATAATTGGAATGAGAGAAACAACTGCTATTTAGACGGGAAAGAATACAAGGAATTTAAGCAAAATCAAATCAAAAAATATTTTGCCAATTACGATTTTAAGGATTATCAGGATTTCTTTGCTAAATGCCATGAGATAAAAGCTGTAACAAAAGAGAAAAACCATTACTATTCTGAATTTCCCAGTGGTAGAATAGCAGAACTTATTTTTCTCTCCTGCGAAAATTCAGAGCTTTATTTAGATGTACTGAAATATTATCTCAATTTTGGCGACCCATTTCAACTTAATTATTTTCTATTAATTGAGAAATTAATTAAAATTTCTGGAGTTGAAAAAGCTTTTGAATTGCTCAATCAATTTGATTTTGCTTCAAAAAGAAAATGGTTATTTGGATTTTACAACTTACTACCTGAAGATAAAATTACATCCGATTATTTGGAGAAACTCTATAACTTATATAGAGAAAGCAAACTTGATGAAATACCAGAAAGATTTGATTTTCTTCTCAAATATCGTGACTTAGATAAAAATGTTGTTGCTCAGGTAACAGAAATTATTCTGAGTCAAATTAATGAACAGACAAATTTTCCCGATCCTTTCTATTTTTTATTTAATCCTTACACTCAGGTCAATCATATTTTAATTGAGTTATTCAAAGAAAAACTTTATCTGCTAAAACAAGCATATTTATCAAGTCAAAAAATAAAGGGATACTCATCTAACTCTGAAGATATATTTATTCGCATTCTTGATGCTGACCAATATTTCATAATTGAATATATTGACTGGGTATACGATGAGGAAAGAAAGTTCTCAAACTTCCGAGATGATTTAAACTATACATTTCTTTGGAAACATGAAAATTACCAGGAATTAATCACTCAAGTAGTTGAGCATATTTATCAGAGAGAAAAGGAATTATCTAACTCTGGATTTAGAAATACTATTCTGGAAAGAATATTTGTTTTGGAAGTAACAGAAGAAGAGAAAGTTGTTTTTGAGGATAGACAAAATCAACTGCTAAAAAGTGTGATTGAAAATAGATATACAGATATTGATTTGCTGCAATTATTGTTTAGCGTAACTACAACATTTCCATACGAAAGACGTTATCAATTTATCGATCTATTTTGTCAGTACAATCAAAATTTTGAATATTTTAAGAAACTTCCCATAGAACCTTATGTTAAGAATCATAAGGAACTTTCCTCAGAAGATTATATTTTGAGTAGCTCTAAGAATATTGAAGCAACACATAAAATCGTAGAGTATCTTGAATCACTACTGCCAATTTTTAATACAATAGACCTTCTGGAACACAAGCAATATCTAGAAAAAGAAATTAAGTATTTTGAGAAGTGGATTGAAGATGAAAAAAAGCGTAATTTTATAGAAGACTAATATCATATTCCCCCGGAGGGGGAGCTACACTAACGGACGAGTCAATTATAAATAAAATTTAAGAACTGACAGTACCAAATAAATACTGAAATTATCTTTACTTTTGTTCTTTTCGCTCAATCAAGAATTATTTTTTAAATGAAAATCTCCACAACTTCACCCCAGAGAATATATCAATCTTCTTCTTTAGTAATTTTAATAACATAAGGATAATATTTATTTCTTTGGTAAGAACCTACCCATATTTCATAAGTACCTGAAAACCATTGACCCATAATTCCAGGATTTTTTCCTTCAAAGTCATCATTACACCAACTACCCCCAGGACCTCTAATTACTAAAGTTGTATCTTCACTACTTTTAACTTCAAGTTTCAGGGATTGAAAAAAACCATTTAAAATTAATCTATGATCTGGTTTTCGATCAATAAAACCTACGCAAGGTCCAGTTACCGTGTCATTTCTGCCTGTTGTTTCTTTTGCAGATACAGGACCTCCACTTAATCCTCTAATAATCATTCGGTTTTGAGGAGATTTTGGATACAGATTTACATCTTCAAATATAGGTGTCAATTGTAAATCTTGGGATAAAACAGGACTGATTTTCTGTATCCCAGCTAATGAAAATAATACTACTAAAAATAATATTGTTTTTCTTCGTTTATTTTTATTCATTTAGAGTGCTGTTTTCGGATAAAGAAATTCAAAATAATGTAAGCATTCAGCAGTCAGCTATCAGCTATCAGCTTTATTAATTTTAGTGGAGAATTTAAGCTTGCTGTTCTTGTGCTTCAATTCTTTGTTTAAAAATGTCGCAGAAGTTAAGCAAATGCTTGCTTCATTTATTAAAAAGCTGTTTGCGTAGCATGATCTAGGAAGAGCTGACCGCGAATAGCTGTTTGCGCAGCATTCCACAGGAAATGCTTACAAAATAATTATTGCTCTGCTGATTAAATCTCAAAGCATTGATTGATATTAGCTAAAACTCTTTTTGGGTTGAAAAAAGTGCCAGATTTTCAGCCTAAAACCCTCAAAAATTTAGCATAAAAACCAGAATAATTGTATAAAAATCAAGGAACAAATATATATGAATACCTCCTATTTAAATTCTATTCCCCCTTCCTCCTAACTACTATCTACTCCCCTACTCCCCCACTCCCCTACTTCCCTACTCTTTAAAAAAGACTTTTTCAGCAAACCCTAATTATTGGGGGAATTTGAAACAAACATTTTTCTGGTTTACTTCGATTTTTAATTTCCCCCATGTTGTTTTCAGTATCTGAAACTATTAGAAGTTTAAGACTTTTTGCCCACAATTTCTGCTTTGATACCTTGAATTTTATCTAATAATTCTTGCCGATTAGATTTCCGCAGCAAATAACGGTAAACAAACCATACTGAATATCCCATACCTATCAACTCAAAGCTAATTGATAAAGTAGTAATTCCTTCTAAAACTTCTAGGAAACCAAGAATTAATCTGAAGATTAATATGATTAAGATCAGCGAACCAATTACTTTAAGCTGACGTTGATATGTTTGATAGAATTGACTAATGTAATCAGGAAAGTTAGCAAAAGTATTAATCAATTTTTCTTTAATCTTTTGTAGTCGATCACTCTCAACGGTTTCATTAGTTGTTGTGTCTACAGACTTTTGGTCATCCAAGGTTGAAGTTTCAACTTGAGCAGCAACTTGTTGTTCTACGGTTTCCGGTTTTGTAGTAAGAGTTGTTTCTGTTGATGCTTGCTTTTCTACAGCAGGTTTTACCGTTTTAGTTTCTCCCGCTTGGGTTGTCGGGACTGTAGGAGTTTCTGTTGATGCTTGCTTTTCTACAGCAAGTTTTACCGTTTTAGTTTCTCCCGCTTGGGTTGTCGGGACTGTAGGAGTTTCTGTTGATGTTTGTTTTTCTACAGTCGGTTTTACAGCTTTAGTTTCTCCCGCTTGGGTTGTCGGGACTGTAGGAGTTGCTGTTGGTTGCTTGTCTACAGTCGGTTTTACCGTAGTTGGAGTTGTGGGAACTTTGGGAGTTGCTGTTGCTTGCTTTTCTACAGCAGGTTTTACTGTTTTAGCTTCCCCACTCGGAGTTGCTGCTTGTGCTTTATCTGTAGTTGGTTTAACACTTTGAGACTCACCTTTGGGAGTCGTAGTTTGTTTCTGTTTCTCTACAGTAGGTTCAACAACTTGAGACTTACCCGTTGGAGTTGTTGCTTGTGCTTGATCTATAGTTGGTTTAACACTTTGAGACTCACCATCAAGAGTAACTGATGCTTTTATTTTCTGAGCTTGTTGTTTTGGTGGAACAGAAGTTTTTGAAGTTGCTGTTTTTATTTCAGCAAACCCTTTATTACTATTATCCGGAGCATCTACTTTTTTGCTTTCTTCAACCTGCTGACCTATAGCTTTTTTGAAGCGTAATATATCAAAACCCCTTTGATGCAAGAGTAACCATGACTGAATTAAATCTGGTCCTTGCATGGCACCAGTTAAAGACGCCCTTAGAGAGCGCATGACAATGCCTTTCTTAACTTTAACTGCCTGAGTCACCCGTTTAATAATTTTTTGTGCATCACCCACTCGCAGAGGTGCATCACTATCTATCCCCTCAATAATAGAATTAATAGATTTTACAGCATCTTCTTTCTGCATTTGTTCAGTTGCTTCTGCATCCAGTTCTACAGTGGGGGAGAAGAATAACTTACTCATTTCTACTGCATCTGTGAGGCGAGTCAAGCTAGGTCCAATCAATGCGGCCAATTGTTCTAACCAAGGGCGATCGCTCTGTGGGTCTACTTCATATCCTGCTTTTTGCCATACGGGAATTAATCTATCAGTCAGTTCTGCTACTGGTAAATTATGTAAATATTGACTATTTATCCAATCCAACTTATCCCAGTCAAACTTACCTCCCGCTTTATTCACTCTCTCAAAAGTGAAGTTTTGAGCTGCTTCTGTCAGGGTAAATATTTCTTGGGTTGAGTCTGGAGGCGTCCACCCAAGCAAACACATATAATTTGCTAGTGCTTCCGGGATAAAACCTAATTCTTTAAAATCAGAAATTGAAGTTACGCCATCCCGTTTTGACAGTTTGCGTCCTTCTTGATTAAGAATTAGAGGTGTATGAGCAAATTCTGGTACTTTTCCCTCTAGGGCTTCATAAAGTAATATTTGTTTAGCTGTATTAGCAATATGGTCTTCACCACGAATTACATGGGTAATTTCCATATCCATATCATCTACTACCACTGCCATATTGTAGAGGGGTTGTCCCACTGTCTTTACACTAGCAGCACGGGAGATGACCATATCTCCACCCAAGTCGCTGCCCTTCCAGGTTACTGTCCCTCTAACCAGGTCCTTCCAGTTAATTGTTCGGTCATCGTCAATTTTAAAACGAATTACTGGCTGTCTTCCTTCTGCTTCAAAAGCTGCTTGTTGTTTAGGTGTAAGGTCACGGTGGCGGTTGTCATAGCGGGGTGCTTCTTTTCTCGCTTTCTGAGCTTCCCGCATTTCCTCTAGTTCTGCTTCTGTACAATAGCAGCGATAGGCTAATCCTTTATCTAGTAATTTTTGAGTGGCTGCTTGGTATAATTCTAACCGTTGAGACTGGTAAAATGGCCCTTCATTCCATTCTAATCCTAACCAGGCCAGTCCCTCCATAATATTTTCTGTATATTCTGGACGCGATCGCTCTATATCTGTATCTTCTATTCTGAGGATAAATTTTCCTTTCTGGTTTTGGGCAAATAACCAGTTAAATACAGCTGTTCTGGCTGTACCGATATGTAAATTTCCTGTTGGACTTGGGGCCAGACGAACTCTAACACTCATATCAATTTCTATTTTAGTTTTTTGTTTTTAGATTCTTTTCTACATCCTGGCTCAATCTGAGAAGATATCAATTTTACCAGAGTGATATTAAAATCTATAATTTTGATACTGATTTGATTCCCTACTTTTATCATAAAATATAGAGTTTCACCAAACAGCAGTTACTGTTCGTATGATGTTCAGTATATTCTGAGGTTTAAGTTGTCTCTCTACGGGACTGACGGGATTCGAACCCGCAACTTCCGCCGTGACAGGGCGGTGCTCTAACCAGTTGAACTACAGTCCCTTATTTTCAAGCCATGTACTATTATGGGGTTTTTCTTTTTATTTGTCAAGCATTTCTCTAAATTTTTTTTCTCTGTGTTGTTCTAAGAGCTGAAACCTGAGACTATAGTAAGGTTTTGATACTTAATCTTTTAACGGAATTGCCGAGGTCAGATATTAGGGCTGAAACAGTAAATCTACTGACTACTGAATAGTTAAACAGGTAGTTTACCCTAAATATACTATGGCACTATAGTTTTTATTTTGCTGCTTGATATGGTTGGTCGGCAAGTTCTATAAATTTCCACATCACTAATGACTACTGAATAGTTAAACAGGTAGTCTACCCTAAATATACTATGGCACTATAGTTTTTATTTTGCTGCTTGATATGGTTGGTCGGCAAGTTCTATAAATTTCCACATCACTACTGACTACTGAATAGTTAAACAGGTAGTCTACCCTAAATATACTATGGCACTATAGTTTTTATTTTGCTGCTTGATATGGTTGGTCAGTAAGTTCTATAAATTTCCACATCACTACTGACGATTAACTACCAGGGTCATTTCATTCTAGATTTTGACAATGAATTTATTGATTTTCAGACAGCGAAAGATAAATTTCCTAAAGCTGTAAATAACGTGGTTTCGTCAATACATAAAATGGCAAAGTTTAGAATGAAATAGCCCTGATTAACTACTGAATAGTTAAACAGGTAGTCTACCCTAAATATACTATGGCACTATAGTTTTTATTTTGCTGCTTGATATGGTTGGTCAGTAAGTTTTATAAATTTCCACATCACTACTGACTACTGGTACTTACACAAAATAAAGCCAGAAAATAGGATCAAATATAGATGGGCAGAGGCTTTTACGTCAAAAAGGCATAAATCCTGAATAACCAGGGGTTCTAGCCATTTTTAAGGCATCGACGTAATTTCCTTGTCTAGACTTAATTTGACGCATTTTTCCTACGATAAAATGTCTAAGTACCACTACTGAATAGTTAAACAGATAGTCTACCCTAAATATACTGTAGCACTATAGTTTTTATTTCGCCTACTGACTGCTAACTCAAAGATTAGTGCTAAATATCAAAATCTGAGTAATTTGTAGAGGGTTAAAATTATTATCGCTAACTAGGATGAGCGATCGCTGACCGTCTGCCAATTTTGGGCCAAAAGTTATACCTTCAATATTGTCTAAGACTATTTCTAGAGTGCTGAAATCTAAGAGTAATTTTTTTTGCACTGGAGAAATATCAGTAATTTGATTATTTAAACCATCAATTTTTTGAATATTATCTGCATCTGATAAATCTATTTGGAAAAGTTTAATTACATTTCCTGTTCCTAGGGAAAAAGACCGTTCTAAACTTAAAAGATGAGTATCATCTAACGCAAGTAAATCGACTAAACCATTGGTACTAAAACCACCTAGATTATTAGAATTAGTAGCAATAGGTTCTGTGATGTATAGAAATTCTGTTTCTGGCTGACCTTTAGCTAAATCATACCGTATAATTCGACAGTAGCTACCCATACTAAAAGTTGGTTCTTCGCCATCTTGAACTAAAGCATTTTCTGTAGCGGTGAAGAGATATTTTTGACTAGGGGTAATAGTTAAACTTTCAAGAGCCAGATTATTTCTAACTCCATTGTTTGTTTCTACGAGAAATTTTTCAGGGATTGGCAAATTTTGTAGTTGTTTACCTGTGAGAGAAAATTCTCTAATAAATGGTTGTATTTGACGTTTCCTATCTCCTTCAGAAGCAACCAATAAAGTCTCTCCTGTAAAAGCAATTCCTTCTGAGTCAATACTCAAAGCGGGAAATGGTTTACCTGTTTCATTCAATAAAGTTGTGACATCTGTAAAAGTTACAGTTTCCTCTAAAATTTTATCTTGCTCTAGGTCAATTTTCAGAGTATAAAATCGAGCTGGTGCTTTGCTACTACGGTCATCAGAAATTGCGTAAAAAATTTGTTTTTCTGGATTGTAAGTTATGGCAGAAAGCCCACCAACTTCTGTATTTTTAAATTTTAATTTTGTGGGAAAGTTTACCTCTCCTAAAAAAGTGACTTGAGGAATAGTTGTTTTAGTAGCTGAATTAATTATTCTGTCTGTAATTACAGTAATAATCAAACAAGTAATTAAGGTGATAATTAGGTATTTATAAGTTCTATGTTTAAAGATATTCATATATCAAAGTCTGATAGGGAACAGGGAACAGGGAAAGAAAAACAGGGTGCATCTCAATTTTGAATAAAGCCAAAAATTTATCGCTTTTAGGCAACAGCTCATCTGGCAACAGGTAACAGGGAATATATAGGAAAAAATGGCGTTGGTTAATCAAGCTATGAAACCTAAATTTTGCTAAATATAAAATGCTTTTCAGTTAATAGTTTGGCAATTGCCATTAAAGCACAATCATAGCCAAAATCACCAATGCCGAAAAAAGTATTTTTGCAAATATGATATCCACCCGAAAAACATAATAAAAAACAGGGAAAAAGTTGAATTTTTATAATTTATGGAACGTAAGCATTCAGCTATTAGCTGTCAGCTATCAACAATAATAACTTACCTTTAAGGAAGGAGTTTAAATGAATATAGAATTTAAAAATTTTGTCATAAGATTTAACTCTGACTAGATTAATACAGGGCATTGCTGAATTAAGGTATGAAAGTAGGTTTATAGGGAACAGGGAACAGGGAACACCGGATCTGGGAAAAGTTAATATTAACAAGTAGTTCAAACCATCCAAAATCAAAAATCCCAAATACAAAATTATCAAATCATACCCAGAATCAGCAACGCCTAATACAGCTTTGAAACTACACCAAAAGCAATAGCTGATAGCTAATAGCTGACGGCTGAATGCTTACTATGGAACTTATCATTTTTTTATTGTACGAATAAATCACAAATTAAGATGTAACGAACTTTTTTGAATTTGGTATTATTTTCTATTAATATAGATAACATAATACTTTCTCACCTTCCTTCTTCTTAATTATGAATAATTGCTTCTTCTTTCTTCCTTCTTACCGAATCATTAAGGTTTAAAGCCTCTCCTTTAAAAGAGAAACAAGCGGTCGTTAGCGCAGCTTCCCGAAGGGTGGGATGGAGATCTTCGGAGCGGGTCTGTAAGAACGGGTCTCCTCGCCATATCCAATCGACCAAGAGAGAAAAAATTTTCATGATTAGTCAATCCTCTTCTTTTCAAGGAGAGGTAATAATATAATAATTAATAATTAATTGTTGAACTATTCCTTCTTCCTTCTTCCTTCTTCCTTCTGAAGACTTTACCTTGTCTATCCGACGGTTCCTATATCTAACTCCTGACTCGGTCCTCCTGACTCGGTTCTCCTGACTCCTTCTTCTAAAAATTTTAACAACCATTCTTTAATATAATAAGTAGCATAACAATCGTCTTGATTATAAATAATAATTGCATCTAAAAAAGAGCGATCGCCAGTTTTCAACCATTCTTCATACCAACAGACAGATTGAGCGCCATTAGCTTCGGGATTCCGCCATTCAAAACCTAACCAACGAGCAATATTTTTGAGGGAATAACTTTCTACAGGCAATATAACAGTTTGAGTAACAACTTTATGAATATCCACAAATCTTTTCAACAATGGTTTCCACAGATAATCTGGAGTGTTATAAAGTTTAGCTAATTTTTTGACAGTTTGAATTTCATACTCACAGAAGTGATAAATTGGAGCTATAGGATATTTCCAAACTAAGTTTAAAAATTGATACCAAATAAATTCTTCATCTAAGGGATTTTCGGCTAAATTAACATAGAATTTTTCTGTATTTGTGCGTTTATCAACTACTAAGACACCATGTAAATAATCTAGATTAATGTCTGGTTGAGCTTCAATATCAAAATATATTTCAACAGGAGCATTGACTATCCTAGTTAATTTGTAATAATTAATTGGTAAAGTTTTACTATCTATTTCTTCGGTCAACTTTTCATTTCTAATAATTACTTGATTTTCCCAGACAGATTGAGCTTGCTGCACAACTTGTGTACCGACTCCATCAGCAAATTCAGGATAAACTTCTAAGTCATTAGGATTAGCAGAACTTAGGGATTCTAAAGTTATCAAATCGAGACTTTTCAACACAGCATAACGATTAGGAGTAACCCCAGGCAAAAGAGATAAATGTTTTTGAGTTTCCGCAACAGTATGACAACTACTATACCAAGTACAAATACTACATTTTTGCCGTGTCATAAATACTTCTGGTTCTAAGCGATTTTGCAACATTGAAATTAACTCAGAAATAGTTTCCTGCATTTGCTCAATTCGCTTTTCTAAATTAACTTTATATAACCCTTTCTTTCGGAGAATCAACCAAGCAGCTTCTGGCCAAACTCCTTGAATACTTGCTAATATTTGAGCGTGGAAAGTAGCAACTATTTGATATTCTAATTTCGGACGTTTGCTTAACTTAATATCTGTGGGAATATAAACCCAATCACCAAACCGAGAATATCCAGGCTGTTTAATCAATAAAACTGGATGACTGACCAAATTAATAGTCTGATTTTGTGAGAATGAGTTGATTGAAGATTGCTGAATAATTAATATTCCCTGATAAATAACATCAATACCTGCTGCCATTAATACTTCTGTAGCTTTTCCCCCTGCAATTAAATCTCCACGAGGATAATCAGGCTTTTGATAAATATAATTCTTGATAATGCTCGACCTAAATTCCGAACTATCTTTAATTAATTTCAGCAGAAAATCATTAGGAGAATCTTGTTGCGTAAAATCTCCATAGGTATCTAAAAATACTTTTCTAGAACAACGTTGATAAGAAAGTAGCTGAGAGTCAGTTATAAACATTAATTATTTAGTTAGTGAGTCAACCACTTTGCGGAAGTTAAAAATCCAAAATAGCACAACTATATATATATATAGTTAGTCTAGTCCACTTGTTGAATTGAGATAAAATCGAGATATAAAGACCAAACATTTCTGACTATTCAACAGTGAAATATAGAAAAAATTCACTGCAACAATAACTATAAAAATGTCAAAAAAGCTACGCCAGCCATCTCCAACTAATCGCCTGACGGTACTTTATATTGCCGGACTCAGCGTAATAGCCGGATTATTTATATTTGAACAATTTTTAGTAGAAAGATCCCTAAAATATCAGTTTACCAGTTCTCGGGTAATTAACATCGCAGGTCGTCAACGAATGCTGAGTCAAAAACTTAGCAAAGCAGCATTAGCTATCCAGTCTAGCTCCAACTCAAAAGTCAGAAAACAACGTCAACAGGAACTCGAAAATGTTGTCCAGTTGTTCCAAACCTCCCATGAGGGACTACAAAAAGGTGATTCAGACTTAGGATTACCCAGTAATAATAGTCCCACGGTAAAACAAATGTTTGCGGAGATGGACGAATATTATCAAGCAATAGTTAAGGCCGCTCAGGGTTTGCTAGTAATCATTAACTCACAGTCACCACAAGCAAATACTAGCCCTTTTGTAGAAACCATTCTCAAAAATGAGGCCCTTTTTCTTCCACGGATGAATCAAATTGTCTTCCAATATGATGCCGAAGCTCGACAAAAGGTTCAGCAAACTAGACGAATCGAAAATTTATTATTAACAGTTGCGATATTACTACTAATATCAGAGGGAGTATTTGTATTTAGACCTGCAGTCAACAAACTTCAAGTTTATCTGGAAGAAAAAGTCAAAACTCAGGAACAAACGACCAAAATAGCAGCAGAATTAGAACAAAAAAATCAGGAATTAAATGCGGCCTTAAAGGAAGCTCAATCTATAGCCAAGCTGAAATCAGAATTTATGGCCAACATGAGTCACGAAATACGTACCCCAATGAATGGAGTAATTGGGATGACTGGTTTGCTGCTAGATACTAATCTCAATCCCCAACAACGAAACTTTGTGGAAATTATTCGCAGTAGTGGAGATAACTTGTTAATCATTATTAATGATATTCTCGACTTCTCAAAAATAGATGCCGATAAGTTAGAGTTAGAAAGCCAAGCTTTTGACCTCCGAGAATGTGTAGAATCTTGTCTAGATTTGCTAGTGCCTCAAGCTACAGATAAAGCATTAGACTTAGCCTACATTATAGACGATTATACTCCCTGCAGAATTATGGGTGATGTGACTCGGCTGCGTCAAATTCTGGTCAATTTAGTCAGTAATGCTGTTAAATTTACTCATTCTGGAGAAGTAGTAATAAATGTTACTGCTGAAGAAGTTAACTCAGACAATTCTCAATCTCCCACCCACCAAATCCATTTTGCTGTCAGAGATACTGGTATTGGTATTCCACCAGAAGGTTTAAAGCGACTTTTTCAGCCTTTTTCTCAAGTAGATTCTTCAACTACTCGTAAATACGGGGGTACAGGTTTAGGCTTAGTTATCAGTAAGAAACTGTGTGAAATGATGGGCGGACAAATGTGGGCAGAAAGCGGGGGTAATGTCGCTGGAAATCCCTTGGTAAATCAAAATAATTTAGCTTCTGCAAATTCTTTTGCTGTAGGTTCAACGTTTCACTTCACAATCTTAGCTCAAAGTGCTCCCAGTATTCCTAAAGTTTATCAAAACCCTCAGCCTCAACTTAATGGTAAACGAATATTAGTAGTTGATAATAATCCTACTAATCGACTGATTCTAAAAATACAAAATAAAAAATGGGATATCATATCTACAGAAGTAGATAGTGCTGCAAAAGCTTTAGAGTTGCTGAAGAAAGGTAAAAAGTTTGATCTAGCTATTTTAGATATGCAAATGCCGGAAATGGATGGTCTAACTTTAGCTGCTGAAATTCGTAAGTTTCCTGAACTGAAAACACTGCCATTAGTTATGTTAACTTCAATAGGTTCTCCCAAAGGTAATACAAGCAATTTGCAAGCTTGTCTAAATAAGCCGATTAAGCCAGATCAGTTATATAAAGTACTGATGCAGATTTTTGCTAATCAGGTAGTCAATATGAAAAATCAAGCTGAGATCAAGATTGATAGCCATCTGGCGATACGACTACCTTTAAGAATTTTACTAGCTGAAGATAATGTAGTGAATCAAAAAGTTGCATTGTCGATGTTAGGACGAATGGGTTATCGCCCTGATGTGGTTAGTGATGGATTAGAAACTTTGATAGCTTTAGAAAAAGTACCCTATGATTTGGTGTTGATGGATGTGCAAATGCCAGAAATGGATGGTTTGGAAGCAACAAAACATATTTGTGACAAATATGGCAATGAGTTAGACAACAGACCTGTTATTGTGGCCATGACGGCGGGAGCTATGGAGGGCGATCGGGAAATTTGTTTGCAAACTGGTATGGATGATTATATGAGTAAACCAGTTAAGATTGAAGATGTACAGGAAATACTGGAAAATTGGGGAGAAATAATCATAGCCAAAAAAAACTCTTGCGCTACAAACACAACAGTTAGAAAAAACTCCTTCTCTACCATCTCCACCACCACAATCACAAACAGCTTCTAGTTCTCCTCCAGTGATAGTGGAGGTCATTGAAAATATTCGCCAAGAAGTACAGATAGAGGGCGAAGCAGATCTGGTAACGGACCTGATCGATTTGTTTATTGAAGATACTCCACAGCAGTTACTAGCTATTAAAGAGGCGATCGATAACTCTGCCACAAAAACACTAAAAAAAAGCGCTCATTCTTTGAGAGGTAGCAGTGGTAATTTAGGAGTAGTGCGCTTGGCTGAAATCTCTGCAATATTAGAGCAGAAGGCTAAAGCTGGTACCATAACAAAAGCAGAAGCAGAAACACTTTTCACTCAATTAGAAAATGAGTTTATTATTGCTAAGTCTGTTTTAGAAGAATTACAAGTTTAAATAAAAATTTATGGTATAATCCCAAAGCACTAAATGATTAGATAATCTGCAATATTTATATGAATCATCATCCCTCTCAATTATCAAATTATCAACAAAATTTTCCGGCTTTAGCTAATAAAATTTATTTTAATTATGGTGGGCAAGGACCAATGCCTGAAGCATCTTTACAGGCAATTTATCAGTCTTATCAAGAAATACAAAATATCGGACCTTTTTCTGGAAAAGCCGGAATTTGGGTAGAAAAACAAGTAGCTTCAGTCCGGAGGGCGATCGCTGCTGAGTTAGGAGTTTCTCCAGATACTATTACTCTGACAGAAGATGTTACTGTCGGTTGTAACATTCCACTTTGGGGGATTGATTGGCAAGCAGGAGACCATATATTACTTTCTGACTGCGAACATCCTGGAGTGATTGCTACAATTGAGGAGATTCAAAGACGTTTTAAAATAGAGGTTTCTACTTGCCCGATTATGGCAACTTTAAATGAAGGAGACCCTGTAGAAGTTATTGCTAATAATTTACGCCCAAACACTAAATTATTAGTAATTAGCCATATATTGTGGAATACAGGTCAGGTTTTGCCATTGACTGAAATTGTTAAAATGTGTCAAAGTTTCTCTCCTTTTCCAGTAAAAGTATTAGTTGATGCTGCTCAATCTGTAGGGGTTTTACCTTTAAAATTAGCCGAAACAGAAGTTGATTTTTATGCTTTTACTGGTCATAAATGGTGGTGTGGTCCTGGTGGTTTAGGGGGACTTTATGTCAGTGCTGAAGCCAGGAAAAATTTAAGCCCTACTTTTATTGGATGGCGGAGTGTTATCAAAGATAAAAGTGGTAAACCAATTGCTTGGCAACCTAATGGTAAACGTTACGAAATTGCGACTTCTGCTTATCCTTTATCTCCGGCTTTAAAGGAGGCGATCGCTCTACATAATCAGTGGGGAACTGCTGAAGAAAGATATGAAAAAATTAAAGAATTAAGTGCATATTTATGGGAAAATTTAAAGAAAATTCCTGAGATTAATTGTTTGCGAACTGCACCGCCAGAAGCTGGATTAGTTTCTTTTCAGTTAACTAATGGTAAGTCTCATCAACAGTTAGTTGAATATTTAGAAAAGCAGGGAATGATGGTACGAACTATTCTCGATCCAGATTGTGTAAGAGCTTGTGTTCATTATTTTACTCAAGAGGCAGAAATTGATAAATTAGTTGCAGAAATTAAAGCTTTTGGGTAACAGCGAACCGAGGAGAAAGTAGGGAAGTTCTATGGAACCTCCCTAGAGCAAGATGTTATAGAACCCATTTGAGGTCTATCTATATTATATTTATATAGTTAAAGATGGGGAGATGGGGGGATGGGAGCATTTTTCTACCTGCTTGGTGCGTGTTCCCTCACAGGAGTCAGCATTCCCTTGCGTCATATCCCGCGACGACGCTAGTCACATCTGGTAGCGCACCAAGAGAAAAGAATGATTTGCGACCTGAAAAATGGTATTGAAGCAATTCATTCTGACTCGGTCCTCCTGACTTCTCCTCCCAGGAGGGGTTAGGGGTGGGTTGACTCCTAAGAAAGATCCTAGCTATTTGTAGCAAATATTTATTAATTTGGTATTACTTATATAACACAAACACCTTTAACTTAATATATAATATAAAGTCAAATTGACTTCTGGTTATAGGTGAGACACTATGAGATTTATATTAGGGATCGTTGCTGTTTTAATAATTTGGGTAATGCCAGCAAAAGCACAGATATCAAATACTCAAGTTCAGGCATTAGTTGAAGCACTCCGACTAGCGGCACCGCAAACAGGAACAGAAAATGATGGATTGTATAGCGACTGGCAAATTAAGCCAGATAATATTCCCAGGTGGTCGAGACTTTGCACTGGAGAGGAAATGACTGTAAAAGAGTTTGAAGCAAATACAACAAAAGCAAGGGAAATTTTGGGATGCGTAATGGAAGATATTTTGAAAGAGCAGTATGCTGCTAGTGGTAATGATGAGTCGTTAGCAGTGCGTCGAGCAGCAGCATGGTGGATGGCAGGAGATCCAAATCAATATAATCAAGGTGAGATTGGTAGCTATACTGATAAGGTTTTAGGTTTCTATAGAACCCATTTGAGATCTATTTAAAAAGAGATGGGGAGGTGGGGAGTATTTTTCAACCTGCTTGGTGCGCGTTCCCTCACAGGAGTCAGCATTCCCATGGCTTCGCTTAACATCACCGATGAAGAGTGTGTCTAGGATTGTCTAGATTTTTAGAAGGTGAGAAGTTTAGGAGTAACTTTTTTACTTACTTCCTAAACCTTTTGGGACAACTATAGCGATCGCTCAATTAGTACAATTGGCCTTTTTAAGCATTAGCCATAACCTTCTAAGAGCAAGGCTAATTACTTTAAAAGGAATTAGAGTTTTGAAGTCCTTAGCTTTTTCTGTGTTTATAGCCTCCAGTAAATCTACATTTACACCCGATTCAGCAGCCAAAAGAAAACTTTTTTTAGCTTGAATTGCACCAATTTTAATTGCCTTAATTTGCAGAAGTGCAGGAATATTAGGAGTTTCAGCCATGGACTTCTCAATAAGCGCTATCGCCTCAATCTGCCTATCAAAATATTTAGTAATAGCTTGGACTTTGCTTAGACTTTCATCACTAGAATATTTAGCCAGCAACTCATCATATTTAGTCCCCAATTCCCTACCAACTAGAGTGGTCAGGCGATGCCGAGGATAAACAATACATTGCCGACACCATAGTAATAACTGACTCCTAGCTTCAGAACTACCAGAATTTCTAAAATATTGAACATCTCCAGATTGGTACTGGTCTTTAATAAATGACTCCAGAAACTATTGTGACGGTCGGCATGGTTACTACTATTTTTTCTGTGATAGGTTGTAGCTGGATTGTTTTTCGGTATATCGGTCGGATTGAAAATCAAATTAGAAAAAATGCTGTTGATATTAATAATTTAGGCAATTCAGTTCGACGTAAGAATAAAAATCTTCTCCGACACATGAATAGTCACTGCACTTATATTGGAGACATAGAGAGCTTTTTAGAAGAATATTTATAGCGGTTTTCACAAAGGTAGACTTGCATTGCTTCTGTCTTCTGCCCTCTGCCTTCTGCCTTTAAGCCAAAATCTCTGTATTCTATGTTAATGAAAACTGCTATAAACTATCGACCTCACACCAAAATTTATGTTGCCGATGAAGATTGATAAAACTTTCAGAAAATTGCAATGTCCAGCGTGCGGAAGCACTAATATCAGAAAAGGACATCACGAATACTGGTGTCAAGATTGTGGTCATCACTGCCTACGGACAAAAACAGTGGGGATTCGCTTTGACAGATTAATTATAGATATTATGATTTTGACTTTTGATTTTCAAATTTTGACTTTTTGAACAATAGTTGAGCTAAAGTAATATTCTGTTAAGTGGGATAAATTAAGGGCTTAGGGAGAAATTGTGTTAGATATTAGACAAATTCGAGAAAATCTGCAAACTGTACAAGAATTACTCAACCGTCGTGGAGACTACGACTTACAGCCAATTCTAGAATTGGATGAGCAACAGCGAGAACTGGAAACAGAGCGATCGCAACTCCAAGCTCGCAGTAATCAGATCGGTAAACAGGTAGGAGAAAAAATTAAATCAGGCAGTGACCCCAAGGGTGCCGAAGTTCAAGCTTTCAAAGATGAGGGAAATCAAATCAAAACCCAACTCAGCGAACTAGAGCCACGGGAAAAAGAGATAAAGGCCAAAATAGAAGCCTTGCTCTTACCTCTTCCTAATTTGCCTAGTGAGTCTACACCTTTAGGAAAAAGTGAAGCAGAAAACATCGAAGTCAAACGTTGGGGCGATGAATATATTCCCCAAAATCAAAAAATTATTCCCCACTATGAAATTGGGGAAAAACTAGGTATTCTCGACTTTGAACGAGGGGTAAAAATTGCTCAAAGTCGCTTTGTGGCATTAATGGGAGCAGGAGCAGCATTAGAACGTGCCATAATTCAATTTATGCTCAACTGCCATACTCAAGTTGGCTATGTTGAAGTTATGGCCCCATTATTGGTAAATAGTCAGTCTTTGACAGCTACAGGTCAACTGCCAAAATTTGCTGAGGATAGTTTTAAGTGTGAAGCAGACGATCTATGGTTAATACCTACTTCGGAAGTTTCAACCATGAACTTGTATCGGGATGAAATTTTGACTGCGGAACAACTACCTATTTATCATTGTGCTTATACTCCTTGTTTTCGTCGAGAAGCTGGTGCTTATGGCAAAGATACAAGGGGGTTAATCCGACTCCATCAATTTAATAAGGTCGAAATGGTAAAAATTGTGCATCCTGATCGCTCTGAAGAAGAACATCAAAAATTGGTGGCAGATGCAGAAGCTATTTTACAAGCACTAAAATTACCTTATCGAATTATAGAATTGTGTACTGGAGACTTAGGTTTTTCTGCGGCTAAATGTTATGACTTGGAGGTGTGGTTACCATCATCAGGAACATATCGAGAAATTTCTAGTTGTTCTAATGTGAAAGATTTTCAGGCACGTCGGGCAAATATTCGGTTTAAGGAAGGAAAGAAAAAAGGTACTCAGTATGTTCACGCTCTGAATGGATCTGGTTTAGCTGTGGGACGAACTATGGCGGCTATTTTGGAAAATTATCAGCAGGTTGATGGTAGTGTGAAAATACCGGAAGTCTTGCAAGCTTTTATGGGACGTGAATTTTTATAATTGCGATCGGGTAGGGTGTGATTATACACTCCCTACTTTTAATACACTCACGAATTTTGTTGTTCAGGCGATCGTCAAGAGAAATCTAGTTTAGATCGCCAATACAGATAGATCCTTAAGGCTTAACACTATATAGTGTTTTTGCCTAAGTCCTGATTCTTCACTACCAAGGGTTATAGCCATTTTTAGGGCATTGACGTAATTTCCTTCTGCAGACAGACTCTCAGGCATTTTTTGATAGGACATTTTTCTTTTTCCTACAACCCAAATTTATTGTCCTAACAACAAGACGTAGTGTTATAGAAATATCAATTGGGACAAACTTTGATTCATCTAGCTTTCAACCCAGGATTATCTATCCATTTTAGATGTTATATTATCAGGACTTACGCAACTGCACCAATCATAGTGGTTATATCAGCAATAATGACTAAATTATACACTATATGTAGCGGTACTGCGCAAGTCCTGATTATATGAAATACAAAAAATTGTGCAAATATACTAATCTCCCTATCTCCCCATCTACCTATCTGCCCATCTCCCCATCAATCTTTGCTAGCAAACATTAACGTATTTCATATTAGTCGGAAAATGCCTTATGGTGTACTATGTCATCTGAATGTTAGTTGTATTTAATCCAAAGTTACTAGAAATATAGTTCTAGAATCAGAGATAAAGAAAACAAATATAAAAAATATAAATTGTTAATATAAGGCCAAAAAACTACTATGAGACTTGATGAAGCAGTAGAATTTGCAGAAAACCCTGAACCCCGCTGTCCTTGTGTCCTACTATTGGATACCTCAGCATCAATGACAGGCAACGCTATTCAAGCTTTGAATGAGGGGTTAGAAACTTTTAGAAATAATTTAATTACCGATGACTTAGCTAAAAAACGAGTAGAGGTGGCAATTATTTCTTTTGACAACCAAATAAAAATTGTGCAAGAGTTTATCACTGCAGACCAATTTGAAAACCCGGTATTAACAGCCCAAGGACAAACTTACATGGGTACAGCTATTAACAAAGCGCTGGATATGATTGCAGCTCGGAAGTTAGAATATCGGAATAATGGCATAACTTACTATCGACCTTGGATTTTTTTGATTACTGATGGCGAACCTCAAGGTGAATCAGAAAAAGTTGTTAAGGAAGCAACAGAGCGCATTAGAGAAGAAGAAGATAACAAGCACGTTGCCTTTTTTGCAGTGGGTGTAGAAGGGGCAAATATGGATAAGCTTGGAGAAATTGCGCTCAGAACACCGCTAAAACTGAGAGGACTTGACTTTCGGGAAATGTTTATTTGGTTATCTGCCAGTATGCAGCAGGTTTCCCACTCTAAAGTTGACGAACAAGTGGCCCTGCCTCCTCCTGGATGGGGAACAGTTTAAAGAAGTACCTCAGCGGTCAGCTTTCAGCTTTCAGCTTTCAGCAGTCAGCAGATTTTTTTTGAGACACCCCCGTTTGCGGATAATTCCGGAACCGAAAGGAGATTTCGACTCCTCCTCAACCATCTGGATGATAAGAACCCGGGGATTTTTACCGAAAAATTGTGGTTTAAAGTCTCCCCTTTTAAGAGGATAAAAAAAAGAGCATATTCCTGATGTCAAGCCTCGTTATTGCAGAGGTACTGATAACTGATAACTGATAACTGATAACTGAAATAACTCAGAGCGATAAAAGCTGATAGCTCGTTAATTATAGAAGAAGGTGTTATAGCAATTAGTACCTAAAGCAGAACACCTAATATCTTGCACAAATGAAATAAGGAAAGTTACCAAAAGTTAGGTTATGTCAACAGAAGAACAAGGTCATTGGCGAGTGGTATCGGTGTCAGTGGCAGGTACGAGTCACAAAAAACGTGGACAACCATGTCAGGATGCAAATCATTGGGAGATTTTACCGGAAGGTATTTTAGTTGCAGCAGTTGCTGATGGCGCTGGTTCATCTAATTTTGGGGAGGTAGGGGCGAAAATAGCTGTCAGTGCTGCAGTAGAAACTATTTCTCAACAACATTTTTTGTCTAAAGATAATAATGTTGATTGGCAGTATCAATTAATTGATGCTTTGAGAGCCGCGAGAACAGCAGTTTTGGCTGAGTCTCAAGTGAGGAAGGTTGAAGCACGGGAGTTTGCTGCAACTTTGATTTTGGTGGTGGCGACATCAGAGTTTGCTATTGCTGCTCAGGTTGGAGATGGTGCGGCGGTAGTGGGAGATGGTGAAGAAAATATCTTTCCGCTGACTGCTCCTCAAAGTGGAGAATATATTAATGAGACAACTTTTTTGATTTCAGAGCAAGGTGTGGAAGCTGCTCAAATCAAGATTTGGCAAGGAAAGCCTTTTCATTTAGCAATTTTTTCCGATGGGTTACAAATGCTGGCTTTGAAGATGCCAAGAGGGTTGCCTCATTGTCCGTTTTTTGCACCATTGTTTAAGTTTATGACTGTGGTGACAGATGAACAAGAGGCGACTAAACAATTGGAAGAATTTTTGCGATCGCCTAAAGTTACAGGTAGAACTGATGACGATTTAACTTTGTTATTAGCGCAGTTTAACAAGGAACAGGAATAAATAATTGATAATTTATGGACTAGACAGTGCAAAGTTCTGGGAATAACTATTGCTAGTCAAGGGTTTCACTGACTCAAGGTTAAAAATTATCCATTCACAGAGCGTAGGTGCTGTAAGCCTTTCCCAGTAAAACTTTCAGTCTTGAGAGCAAACCGTTTTTTACAGAACTTTGTATTCTCCAGTTTATGGATAATAATTGATTTTATTTTGGATTTGTGGAGATGTCTACTTAGATCAAATCTGCCAGCTATGGTTCCCGAGAAATTGGAGTGATATAATTCTCTGTATTGTCATATCGTCCATAGGGACTAAAGGCTGTTAGCTCCTAAAATTATCGCATCTTATTCCTTAAGAGTGAATAATACTAATGCTACCAAATTTGATGTTACCGAATAATTAAGGTTTAAAGCCTCTGATTTAAAGAATAAATAAAGAAAAAAATCATCTTCCCCAATCCTATCCTGCAAAACGGATAGATAATAATTAATAATTAATTTTTGAATGTAATTCAAAACTTAAATTTATCACCCAAATAATACTGACGTACTAAAGGATTATTATAAAGTTCTTCTGCTGTTCCAGATGCCAATATTTGTCCATCGCGCATAATATAGGCTCGATCAGTAATTTCTAGAGTTTCTCTAACATTATGGTCGGTAATAAGGATGCCCATTTTTCGTTCTCTTAATTTGGCAACAATCTTTTGAATTTCAGAAACGGCAATTGGGTCTACTCCTGCAAATGGTTCATCTAAAAACAAAAATCTTAGTCCATCTTTGCTAGAGGCCAAGGCTCTTGCTAGTTCTGTTCGCCTCCGTTCTCCACCGGAAACTTGGGAACCTAAAGTAGAAGCAACTTTTTCTAAGCGAAACTCATACAATAGAGAATCTAAGAACTTTTTCCACTGGCGACGAGGAATTTTTGTTTGTTCCAAGACCAGGAGAATATTATCTCTAACACTGAGGTTGCGAAAAATACTTGGTTCCTGGGCTAGATAGCCAATACCCAGTTTTGCTCTCTTGTGAATTGGTAGAGTTGTGATATCTAACTCATTTAAAAAGACAGTGCCAAGGGAGGGTTTTTCTATACCTGTAGCGATATAGAATGTAGTGGTTTTACCTGCGCCATTAGGACCGAGTAGGCCAACAATTTCTCCTTGGGCAATGAATAGATTAACTCGGCTAACTATGGCACGTTTACCATAGTTTTTATGAATATTCTCAAGAACAATTTTCATATTTGGGTTAGAAGCCAGCTCTCAAAGATTAACTAAGGAATAAGAATTAAATAAAGTCCAGATTTTTTTAAAGCACTCACACAATAGGGAGCTTAAGCAATTCAACTTATGTAGATAATAAAATCCTCATTCCTAAGCTTTAGAAACAACAAATATCTTACCAATTCCAGGCTGCTTCAATATACACAAAATATTATTATTGTCAATCATATTATTACCTGTGCAAAATTCATTTAATACTTGGAGGTACGGAAAACCTTAACAGGAAAAAGAAAATATACCTGAGTATTTTGTAGATATATAGCAGTCGCCATTACTGTATTTGACTTATGAAATAGCTACAAACTTGGGAATAAAACTTCTTACTTTTTCCTTCTGCTATACAAACAATTTTGTTTGGTAGTTTGCTGTGTAAAGATTTCTAGAGTTTTCGGGAACAGAGAACAGATACAAAAAATCAGGCACACCACATTAATTTGTAATATGCGATAATTTTTAATTATATATAATATAGTTATGGGCTTATTGGACTTTTAAAGGCGGGTTTTGGATTGAATGGAGCAGTAACATTGCTTCCCCCATCTGCATCTTCACCTGTAGGCACTAAATATACAGATTCTACTTGCCCTTGAGACTGAGGTAGAACAATAAAGCGTCCTTCATCTATGAGATAGGTAACTGTTTCTCCACGAATTGTATTGCCTTCCTGTAGGATAAATACATCTCCACTGAGGACAATTCGACGTTCTCTACTAAAGTATTGAGCTTGAGCTGCTGTGGCTTGAATTTGGCGAGCTGGATAGTTAATTTGGACATTACCACGAGCTGTAACAACTCCTGTTCGAGAGTCTGCTTCTTGAATGTCGGAGCGAACAGTCATAGTGCGCCCTGAGGAGTTTTGATTATTTGGGGGTGGGTTAGGATTAATTTGGGCAGATGTAGGATATGTTACAGCATTTACAGCCAAAGGTATGATTAGGGCAAGTCCTTTTAAGATCAGTAATTTTGATATTTTTTTGTTTAGTATCATTTTTAATTTGGTGAAAGTTGTCAAGGATTCTATTGTCTTGACTCTTGGGTAAAAGTTAGGTACTTGTATTATTTTACAGGAAACTGAAGGGACTTATCTATATTTTGAAGATATTGTGGCATTAAAGGCAATCTTTTTCAACTCAAAAATTTGTTTCAACCTGTAGCAAAATTCACGGGCTACATTCCATTGTTCTCTTGGTATACTTTTCATTCTAATCATAAATTCTACTTCAGTTTGAGAAACACTATTGACACCTAAAACACTGGCAGAATCTAAAACTTTATCTCCCCACTCTGCATCATTTTTTAACTCATTAGCAACTTGTTTAACTAATTGTACTGCTTGGCTTAAATTAGAATCTAAATTAACTTTTATTCTTAAATCAATACTTGCCCAATCTTTCGTAAAATTATGAACTATAGAAATATTGCTATTAGGAATTGAACTTAAACGTCCTCCTACATCACGTAATTGTGTGACACGAAAACTCATATCTTCTACATAACCTATAGTATAATCTAGGTCAATCAAATCGCCAATTGCATACTGATCTTCTAGCAAAATTAAAATTCCACTGATGATATCTTTAACTAGATTATGACCACCCAAAGAAACTGTGAAACTAATAATACCTAAACCTAATAATACTATAGTTATAGAAACATTGAAATTTTGAAATATCCAAAGCATACCAATACAACCTAATGTAAACATCACAATTCCTTTCAATGTATGAGAAAAAGTAATTGCTTGTGGTATTTTTCTATGACCATAACTTTGATTTTCTAATCTTTTAAAACTATTTATAGCAAACCAGTTGACCATCACCGGACTACCTTTAATTGCTAAATAAGTACCAATTATAATAGTGAACACTATGACATGAGAAACTAAAAAAATCTGTAGCCAACGACTATGAGGAAAATTACCTAAAATCCAAATAATACCACTTAACCATAAAATCAAGTGACTTACTTGCAGAAAACTTCTAAAAAAAGAATTTTTATCTTGCTGTTGTTCCCATCTTAACTGTTGTTTTTGCCCTAAAGTTAACTCTGTTTTTGCTGTAGTTAATTCTTGATAATTTCTCAATTCATCTATCTGTGGGCGAGATACTTTTAAATTTTCTATAGATTTTTGGATTTTTTGGTACTTTCTTAAGCAGTACTTTTGCCAAATTGATATGAGAAAGCTCAACAGAATCAAAACTAATATTATTCCGAAAGAAATTAAAAGTCGCCTCAATAAATAGTCTGCTTGTCGTTCTCTCTGTGCTCTAATTAAGGCATCCTTCATAAAACCAATAATCTGATTAGTTAAATCTTCTCTAGATATGCCATGAATTTGAGCATCTAAATCTGTGATGGCAATTAAGAATTGATTTTTGAGTTCTTCTGCATCTGAGGCAAATACTAAAGTCTGATTTTCTCGGGTTTCAATAGTTAATTTTAAAGTATCAGCATCAAAGCAATTTTTAATTGTTTGTTTGAGGTTATTTTCATACAGTCTAACTCTAATATTTAGGGGAGATGTATTACTATTTCCTTGGATTTCTTGTCCTGCTACTGCTGCTACTTTGAAAATTTCTCTGCCGTCGATTTTGATTGGTTTATAAACTATATTACTGATAGGTGTTAATGATGGAACTTGAGTAACATTTTCAATATTATTATTCTCTAATGTTTCTGAAGTCTGACCTAATGCTAAGAAAGTTTGATTAGTTATTAGAATAAAGGTTAAGAGACTAAAAATTATAACTGTTATGATTTTTGAGATTTTATAGCGATTAAAGAAGTTATTTTGCTTGATGAGTAGTTGTTTGAATGAAATAAATTTATAAATTTGCATAAGTCAATTCAGTTATAGTAATTTCATTTGAGTTGCGTAAAAAACCTGGTCGCTTTTAGGCAACAGGCAACAGGCAACAGGCAAAAGGTAAGAAGGTTTGCCGGACTTTTTACTGCTAGTCAATAACCAATTCTTTTTGACATCTCATTTGAAAACGCTATATCAGTTATCATTTAGCCTCAGAAAGAGGAGCTACGTTATCAAAATAATTGGGTTGTGCAACCCCGCCTTTTAAGGCCAAATATTTTTGGCTCCTTGCTCAAATCCTCGTTACAAAAATAACTTCTGACTTCTGAATTCTGACTTCGTTAACAGTACCTCCTGCAATAGGGAGACGAGAAGATGCAGAATTTTCTTTCTTTTTTATCCCCTTAAAATGGAAGGCTTGAGACCTGATTTTTTTGGTTATTGAAGATAAAATTAGTCTATTGATTGCTTTCTGGCTAAAAGGATAAACATCCGGACAGAAATTGTAATGTTTTAGCAATTAGTAAGTCGTATATCAGCCTATTACTAATGTAATGCTATGGGAAAAAGGCTTTTATTTACTTATATTGCTTGATTTTAAAGCCTGATCTGATAACATTTTTTGAAAAAAATAATATAAAAATATGCCAAATAATATATACTTATTTTTTCCATAAATAGCTTTTAAATAATCAAAAAATATCTGAAATAGAAAATAATTCAGCATATTTTAGTTGAGATTAAATAGTTTTAATTGAGTGTGATTAATTTAGAGTATAGAGCAAAACATTAATTTTGATTGATGTGCCACACTTACATTAAATATCCTGTACTTTTATCCCCTCACAAATTTTTTTTTGCTCAATAAAATTCATTTAAAACTTGAGATATAAATTTAATAATTAATATCAATCACAAGATCATTAATAATTATTAGACCAAAGCAGTATAATGATAAAATAAGTCGTAAAAAAATCCCAAAAAGACGATGATTATAGAAGTTTCTTTGACTGAAATAGCCAAAACAACCCGTCAAGCAGCACAAAAATCGGCAGGTTTATCCACAGAAGTAAAAAATCAAGCAATTGAAGCAGTCGCCCAAGCACTGGAAACCGCAGCACCAAAAATTCTAGCAGCAAATAAACTTGACTGTCAGATAGCTCAAACCAATGGCATTGCTAAACCTCTTTATAATCGATTGAAAATGGATGAGGCCAAACTTAACAGTGCGATCGCAGGTCTACGGAATGTTTCTATTTTGGCTGACCCAGTTGGTACGGTGCAAATACATCGAGAATTAGATGAAGGATTAATTCTCAAACGTATTACTTGTCCATTGGGAGTTATTGGTGTGGTTTTTGAAGCTCGTCCTGATGCTGTAATTCAAATTTCAGCTTTGGCAATTAAATCAGGAAATGGTGTCATTCTCAAAGGAGGTAAAGAAGCAACGAATTCATGTCAAGAGTTAGTTACAGCAATTCGTCAAGGACTGGCAACAACTTCTGTTAATCCTGATGCAGTACAGTTGTTAACTACGCGAGAGGAAACTCTGGAGTTACTGAAGTTAGATAAATATGTCAATTTAATTATTCCCAGAGGTTCTAATTCTTTTGTGAAATTTGTACAGGAAAATACTCAAATTCCTGTTTTGGGTCACGCTGAAGGAATTTGTCATGTTTATGTAGATAAGTCAGCGGATATTCAAAAGGCAGTTGCAGTTACTGTGGATGCAAAAACTCAGTATCCTGCTGCTTGTAATGCAGTGGAAACTTTGTTAGTTCATACTGATATTGCTGACAAGTTTTTGACAGAGGTTTTCCCAATGATGGAAAAGCATCAGGTAGAGTTACGAGGTGATGCAGCTACTCGGAAGATTTTACCGTCGGTAAAGGTGGCGACAGAAGTAGACTGGGCAACAGAATACAGCGATTTAGTATTGTCAATTAAGGTAGTAGATAATTTAGAGTCAGCGATCGCTCACATCAATACTTATGGTTCTGGACATACAGATGCTATTGTAACTGAGGATAGAGAAACCGCAGAATTATTTCTGGCTCAAATAGATGCGGCGGGAGTATTCCATAACTGTTCGACTCGGTTTTCTGATGGCTTCCGTTATGGTTTTGGAGCTGAAGTAGGAATTAGTACTCAGAAAATGCCACCAAGAGGTCCAGTAGGTTTAGAAGGGTTAGTAACTTATAAATATCAAGTTGTAGGTGATGGTCATATTGCTGCTACTTATTCTGGCGATCGCCCTAAGGTATTTACTCACCGAGATTTGTAATATGGCAGAGATGGTGAATAGGGGAGTGGGGGAGTGGGGGAGATGGTCTGATTTAATATTAGAGTTGTCGCTAAATAGAGGGAAAAAATTACTCCAACCTAGACAGAGCAATAATTCTAAGCATTTTTCCCCTAAATAGCTACAATCCTGACATACCAGGGTTTTTGGGAGTTTTTTAAGTTATAAAGCGACAAGTCTATTGAAGTGTTGATAGAATTATAAACATATACTGTATAACCTGATTCTATATGATACCTAAAACCTACCACTTACCGAATGATTGAGGTTTAAAGCCTCTCCTTTAGAGGAGAAAAAAGAAAAAAATTTCACGCTCCCCGTCAATCTTCTTCTTTTCAAGGAGAGGTAATTATTAATTATTAATTATTAATTGTTGAACATCTTCTTCAATTTTGTTGCATTCGAGCTACCAGAATAGACCTGAAGTTTTCAAATGCTTCTGGTGTGGCCTCAGAAGCTTGCCATGTTGGACGTGCCATTAAGCGATCGCACCAAGCACTTACTTTAGGATATTCAACCAAGGAAATACCACCTCTTACTAAGAATAAGGGAACAATTGTTCCAGCAACAACATCAGCTAAAGTTAAATTGTCACTACCAAAATAAGAGCGATCGCCCAATAATTTCTCAAAAAATGTTAGTGCTGTAGCAATTTTCTGTTGCGCTTTCTCAACTTTTTCTAAATCCTCTCCTGGTAAATCAAATATTCTTGGTACTAATGCATCAATGGAAGGCAATAATTCATTAACACTAACCATTTGTACCATTCGCACAATTGTTAGGTCTTTGACATCTTGAGGCAACATATTAGGAGTAGGGTACTTGGCTTCTAAATAGTCCAAAATTGCCAAAGATTCCACTACATTAAAGCCATCATCTACCAAAGCAGGAATGTGGTGGAAAGGGTTAATGGCCAAATAATCCGGTTGAAATTGTTCTCCATCACTCAGTTTAAGTTCTACCAGCTCAAACTCAAGTCCTTTTTCTAGCAATGTCACCCAGACGCGACGGGAATTAGGAGATATTGGGGTGTGATAAAGAGTCAACATCAGAAAACCTCACAGTTTGATGAATAGGATATGTTCTGCTAATATTAACATTTTGGAAGTAGGGAGTAGGGAGTAGGGAGTAGGGAGTAGGGAGTAGGGAAGAGGGGATATAGATTAATATTGAACTGTACCTCACCATCTTAAAAAGTGCTGTAAAATTGTTGCGAGTGTACCTCATAAACCTGAAATACGCTGTAAGTAGTCAAGTAATACCGTTTCACGGAAGTCAAAAGTCAAAAGTCAAAAGTTAAAAGTAAGATTTTATCAGCTTAAAACTTTGACGCTACAGTAATTTCAGGGAATTATTTCACACAAAGAATAAGATAAGTAGTGTAGCCTAAGTTGATGAAATTGGTATAAAATTAATTGTATATTTAATTGTATATTTAATAGTCAGCCTAAATAAGTAGGAAAAATTGGCGTTGGTGAATTTAGCTATGATTTTCCTGCTTAGGGAACAGGGAACAGGGAACAGGGAACAGAGAATAGTAGGGACGTTGGATGCAACATCTATATAGATTACTAAGGGTGAAAAAAGAATGCTTTTCTTAGGTGGAACTTCAATTATTAAGTAATTAATATCATGTCCGGATAATTAGCGATCAAAAAACTTTCTCCTCTTTTTCCTTTTCCTCCTCTTTCTTCTTGCTTCTTTCTTCCCTCCTGACTCGGTCCTCCTGACTCCTGACTCCTTCGTCATTTATTTATAAGTATTCAACCGGACATGATATAACACAGGTGGAATAGCATTTTTGATAATTATTAGCCATTTAGTATTAATTACTCTTATGTTTACTACTCCCCCACTCCCCTACTCCCCCACTCCCCTACTCCCTTTTTTAATTTAATCCAACTATTTTAATGCCACAAACGAGATGAAATTATGAAATTTAATCAGCGATTCTACTTGTTGAAAACCACTGTCGTTTAACATTTGTAATTGTTGAATTTCTGTCAAAGGAACTAATACATTTTCCAGAGCTTCTTTTTTTCGTTCAATTTCATTCTGAGCATAACCATTTTTAGCTTTAAAAGCTTCATAGTGGCGGGCAATTTGTTCTTGGAACTGAGGACAACTAGACCTAATTTTTTCACTTATAAATAACAAACCACCAGGAACTAAACCTTGATAAATTGCCTGCAATAATTTTTGTCGTTGAGGGAGAGATAAAAATTGTAAGGTGTAGTTCATCACTACCACACTACTATTTTCAAAAGAGTAATTTTCTGCATTTTCACAAATTAACTCTATCTGATGAAGATCTTGAATTTGAGCTAATTTTTCTTTAGCTTTATCCAGCATATCTTGAGAATTATCAATTCCTACTAAAATTGCTGGCTGTTTCAAAAATCGCCCCAATAATTCTAGGAAAGTACCTGTGGAGCACCCCACATCAATAATGCGTGTTTTTGGTTGGTAATATGCCCGCGTCCAATGCACTGCACCTGCTACAACTTCTCTATATAGAGGCACCGAACGAGATACCATATTATCAAAAACTTTGACTACTTCGGCATTAAAAGTAAAAGGTTTCGGCCAGGGGCTTTTTTCAAATAATTCGTCTTTTTCTGAACTTAAATATAGTTCTGTCTCTAGTGATTCAGTCATATTAAATCAGGAAGAAGGAAGGAGATTAATATTTTAGGTAAAAGTCTTTGATTAATGCGATAAATTCAGGGGTGTATAAATATTGTTTAGCTTCAATAATAAGAGTATTTTCTTGAGGGGGTAATTGATTTTTACTTAGTTCCATCAAGATTCGCTTCGTTGGAATTTCTGCCATGGATTTTACATATAGTTTTTTGTGACAAAATAATCCAAAATATCGTGCTTTTATCTGAAATTTTTTAGCTTGCTCTACCGGATAAATTACAGCTAATTTACCTGTGTCAGACAAAAGTTGAACTGCTGTTTGTAATAAATCAGTTTGCGAAAGAAAGTCTGTATGTCTGGCAATTGTCCTGGCTTTTTTTGCAGCCTTAGAAGCATTTTCAAAGAAAGGTGGATTTGATACTATTAAATTGTACTGTTTTTGACAAGATTCTGCATATTCCTGAATAGAATAATTATGAATTTTAATCCTATCTGACCATGGCGATCGCTCCACATTTTTTCTAGCTTGAATAGATGAGTTAACATCAATTTCTACAGCATCAATTTGAGCAAGGGATAGTGTTCCACACCGCTGACGTGAACGCTGTGCCAGCATTAAAGAAATTAAGCCCGTACCAGCACCAATATCCAAAATTTTTTCTGCTCCAGAAATATCTACCCATGCTCCTAATAAAGTACCATCAGTACCGACTTTCATTGCACATTGGTCTTGTAGAATAGTAAACTGTTTAAATCGAAATTGATTTCCTCCCATATTCTAATTTCTCTCCTTAATATATATCATTGAAGAAGGTGGTAGGTAAAAAAAGGCTCTCCTATCTAAATTTTGACTTCTGACTCCGTTAAAAACTTGCTCCTTTTCTTCTACCAAAGTATAAATATTTAACCAAACATAATATAAAAAATAATACCTAGTATATCAGCTCACTATCTCCATATTTCGGAAAAATACAAATAATATCTATTAAGTTTATATTTTTCAGGATTAACCTGCAAAATATTTATTTTTTCTTCATTCTGGAAATTTATCAATTCTGATTGCCTAGTATAGCAGTCGAAGAAAAGGGCGCGACATATCAAAAACTTAAAATTTATTCCTTCTTCCTTCTTCCTTCTGCAAGGAATTTATAAAATTTCTAATTTTGACTAAAAGTTCCAGATTTACTACCTAGATGACTGAAGCTTCAAATGTAGAAAAAATTAACACCAATTATTATATAGTAGTTGGCAATTAGAGGTTTCATTTGGTGAAGACTATCTATATTGAATAAGTCAAAAGTAAAAAATAAATTTTTAGCGGACTCAGACTACAGACTACAGAAGAATATTATACTAAAAACTTTCAACCAAAAGTCATAGAGAAACTAATAATTACCATTTTTTCTACAGGTAATCCTTACAATTAATTTTATATATAGGAGAAGAGCTATCGATGTTAAATAATTTTAATTGTGCTGTCAAAACTTCTAGTACAAATAACCGATATTTGTTATCCATGACTAAAGAGGCAGTAGTTGATGAAATAATTCGACCAAATCAACTTGGTAGAGTTCGTTATCGGGGTAGTTTATGGAATGCTAAATGTATCCAAGAACTTACAGTTAATACAGGAGAAGTTGTATATGTTTTAGGTAACCATGGTATCACTCTCATTGTAGATACTATTCCCAATAACGATAATATCGCTCCTGATATAAGCGATAAAAAATTACCATTACCAACACCTTTATTATTTGCTGGTAAATTTTTACTACTATTATTTATTTTGTTGTAATATCAAATCCTGTTAAACAGTTATAGATTGGTTAAGTCTCTTGGAGTCAGGAGTCAGGAGTCAGGAGTCAGGAGGAGAGAAAATCACAAAGATTTAGTAGTTATGAAAATTAGAGAATTTGAGTGAAAAAAGAATGCTTTTGTGAGGTGAAACTTCAATTATTACAGCACTTTTGAGGATAGTAAGGTACACTTGTAGGACTATTCTTATATTTCCTATTCCCTGTTCCCTAGAGCAATAAAACTTTGTACCTCATCAACTAGAAAACTGCTGTAAGTAATTAACACAGGGGCAATGACATTTTTGATAATTAGCACGTCAGTAGAGGCAAATGGCCATTCGCCCCTACAATCTTAATAATGCTGAATAAGACCAATGCTACCGGATTTGATATCACTCCCCCACTCCCTCACTCCCCCACTCCCCCACTCCCCCACTCCTTCAAACCATAAACCCGAAACCAATCAACAGCATCCTGAAGAGCAACTCTAATCGAAGACTGAGGTAAACCCAACTCATTCACCGCTTTAGAAGTATCATAATACATTCGTTGTTGAGACATTCGTACCCCATCCACAGGAATAGAAGGTAGTTTCCCCAAACTTCCCAGAATTATTTCATCAACCCATGCCACAGTTAAAGGCAACCAAACAGGAACAGTTTGTCTAGGAGCAGCTAAACCCGTAATTTCCTCCAATAAATCTAGTAACGCCTTAAGTGTCAGATTTTCATTTCCCAAAATATAGCGATCGCCACATTTCCCCCTTTCCAAAGCTAACAAATGTCCCCAAGCTACATCCTGAACATCAATAATATTCAAACCAGTATTTACATAAGCAGGCATTTGCCTACGCAAAAATCGCACAATAATATCACCAGTAGGAGTAGGTTTAATATCCCAAGCACCAACAGGAGTAGTAGGATTAACAATTACCACATCTTGTCCCAAATTAACCGCCTTCACCGCTTCCTGCTCCGCCAAAAACTTAGACCTTTTATAATCACCAATCAACTTCTCCAGTGGAGACTGATAACCCTCATCAACCACCGCACCAGAAACCCCCACCCCAATAGCAGCAACAGAACTCGTATAAACCGTCCGTTCAATTTTCGCTCGTCGTGCCGCCTCCAAAACATTGCGCGTACCAAACACATTATTTCTGTAAAGCAACTCTCTATCCCTTTGCCACAAAGAATAATGAGCAGCAACATGAAACAAAACCTCACACCCCACCATCAACTCCCATAAGTGGGAGTCATTTAAGTCACCCAGCACAACCTCCACATCCAAACCATGGAGATTATCTAGACAACTTGTGGGGCGAACAAGCGATCGAACAGTATAACCCTGCTGCAACAACAACCGGACCAAGTTTGCCCCAATAAAACCACTGCCACCAGTAACAAAAGCTTTCAACTTCTAAAACCCAGCAGCATCAACCAGCAAATCATCGCAGAACCCTGTCTTTGTCGGCAGCAAAATATCTGCTAACTTGTCTCCCACTAGAGGTCTACGCATTTTAATTTGAAACTCAGAAAACAAGCCGTCCCTACATCTTACTTTGACACTTTTAGCAGCTCCTTCTCCAAAAGAATTTTCAAAAGCTGTGTCTATCTGAGACCGAGTAATAATTTTACCAATATTTTCCGCAAACAACTCCTGTACCTCAGAATCATTCACTTCTCGAAGTAAGTCTAGGGAAATATCATAATAAGTATCCTCATCTCGTCCATCGCAAGTTCCATGTTTGACCCACTCATGACGATGCAGATAAGACTTTACTCCTGGCATTAATACTGCCAACTCAGAAGTTGTTTGTTCATCCAGATCCAATGGGGGTAAATCATCCCATTCTCCCTGCTTATCATTACTTTTATCTTCATAAGACACACCACAATAGGATGCTCTATCGGGCCATAAGCCATGTAAAGTAAAGTTAGTGGCATCGTAGCGTTCTGCTGTTTGGGAAATACACTCTGGTTTACTTTGCTTTGTTTGACAGAAACTAGGTTGCCAACTAATGGCAAGAACATATTTATCTATACAACGTTCTATAGGGCAGCTTTGACCAGTGAGTATTTCTGTGTCGTCTCCTTCTGCTTCACTGATACTTTGTCCGTCGGGATTAAATTCACCACAGCTCTTGTTGACCCATTTAGTTTGTCCATCCACTTTGATATTAAAGTAGTCTCCAGTTTCTTTGTTTCGCCCTAAGACTGGGTAAACCTTTCCAGTTTCAAGAGTGACAGGTCCAGTTTTCTTTCTGAAGCTTGTGTAGGCTTCACAATTATTGTTTATTGTGAAATCCCCATCAATTTGATAGAAGGCAAAAGCTGGACTTTGTCCCAACAGTAGAAAAGATAATAGGAATGCGATGATTAATCTCATTGAGTCTCCTTTATTATTTTGGTCGCAGAACTATTTCAATATATCTGAACAAAGGGACAGCGCACAAGTATCAGGAAGAAGTCAAAAGTCAAAGGTAAGATTTTAAGGGATTAGGGTTTCAGCGATTCTCCGACCCGCGTCGATGGGGGTCTATGCAAAGATGAAAAACTATCTCTTAGCCACTATTAACTACTAATAAATGACTAAAAATGTATTACTATTTATTTATCGAGGTTCTCAACTAAAAATATAGTAACTTTTTCATTTCATCCCTGTCAAATGGACTAAAAAATCAATTGTCGATCATCTTTTTGTCAAATGCCAAGCTTTAGTGGTCAGTAGTATTATGTAGAAAATTCCTTTTCTACATAGTGTTCAACTATAAGTAAAAACTCCTATTGCGACATACGCAATAAAAGTAACTAAGCATAAACTCTTATTGTTCTTTGTTACCTAAAAAAGCGATCGCCACTGTCTCCACTGACCAATTAGACAACGGCGTATTTACCTAAACGCATCAGAAGGCCAGCACTATAATCTATGATGAGCGTGTCTGGATGAATGATGCGTGTATAATTATGATTCGATGTCATAATTAGACACAAATATTAATAGTTTATCCAGTATAAATNGGACTCACAGCTATTTTTATGACACTACGGGGAAGGTCAGCACCGCTAAGATTTTGGAATACATTAATGACCCTGATCACGGCGGTTGAAACCGCCGCTCGTTTTTCCGCCCCGAACTAAAGTTACGAGGCTACCAAACTCCCGAAATTTTTCCGTGTCAGTCCAGTAGTAGACTGATAAAATTTAGATATAAAATTTAGATTGTGAAAGGTATTTAACAATCCGTCGTATAATATACATCTCCAAGAATCAAAAATCAATATCTATAATCCCAAAGAAATTATCAATTCTTTCCCCTCCTGGGAGGGGGAGGGGCGAGGGGTGGGTTCCCTACTGCCTACAGCAAAGTTGCCTACTCCCTATGGGTGGAGTAGATGTCTAATTATCATTACATTTAAGCAACTCCGATAAAATTGCCGATCTGGAAGTGCAACTGGTTGATACTCGGAAGACAACGACTGGTCTGAGAATATTAGAAAAATATGCCACTCAAGTTGGTGGGGCAAAAAATCATCGGATGGGTCTGGATGATGCGGTGATGATTAAAGATAATCATATTGCTGCTGCTGGAGGTATTGGAGAGGCGATCGCTAAAGTCAAAGAAACAATACCTTATCCTTTAACTATTGAAGTAGAAACAGAAACATTAGTAGAAGTAGAGACTGCTTTGGAGCATCAAGCGGATATTATTATGCTTGACAATATGTCTGTTGAAGTGATGGAGCAAGCAGTTAAAATGATTCGGCAAAACAATAGTCGGATTAAAATTGAAGCTTCGGGAAATATTACCCTCGAAACTATTAGGAATGTTGCCGAAACAGGAGTAGATTATATTTCTACAAGCGCTTCTATTACTCGGTCAACTTGGTTAGATTTAAGTATTAAAGTAGAAAAGGTGGTTTAATCAATATTTAATTTATAGGTAATCCTAAATATGTAAGGATATCTGTCAAGAAATCCTTATTATCCTTTTAATAGACATCTCCAAAAATTAAAAATAAAATCAATTATTTTTCCCTGTTTCCTGTTCCGTGTTCCCTCTTTTCTGAAGATGTCTAATAGTTAAAAGGTAAGCTATAAAAATTATTACTTGTTTATTACTTCTGATATCAAATCTGCTTGCTTTGCAGTGTTATCAGAAACTGGGTTTATGGGAGGTAGATGTTAGTGTAGTGAGGCATTTAATATAAACCTGATTTCTATGCTTTTTTCAACAGATACTGCCTCCTTTGATATGATTATTTAAAATTTCACTTTAGCTTAAAGCGCTTTTCAGGTGCATAACCTCACGTCACAACCAAAACCTTATAGGGAAGTTCCATGAAACCTCCCTACTGTGGTCTACCCAAATGAAAACCGCTGTAATATAGTAATGACAATTGTTTTGCTAAACAGAATATTGGATGAAAAAGTAAAGAGATACTTCCTAAGCTTTTTTTAGGTGCATCTCTTTACAATGGAATATTTGAAGGTATAACGTAGTTAGGTTTAAAAAGTGAAGTAGGTTCGCCAGAAATTAGACCTGTAAACCTACACTTCTTGTTTTTGATTGCGCTTGAGGGAACTCGCACCTAAAATACTTATTCCCAAAAAACCTAATAAAGAAGCAGGTTCAGGAGTGCTTACCGAAGAAACAGCAGTATAACTGCCAAAGAAAGAAGTTTCAAAAGAATTTCCGTCAGGTAATAAGTTAGCATATAGGTTAGTAACTCCATCACCACCACAGCAACCAATAGGATTATCTATCGAACCTGTAGGTTCAAACGTCAACACAGTATCAAAGTCATTCTGAAAATCAATAGAGCCACCAACAATAGAGCCATTAAAATCACCAGTGAAAACTAGACCAAGTTCACCTGCTCCCAAATCGAAGATTGAAATTCCAGCAAGAGATAAATTTGTTCTTAGATCTCCTATATCAAAAGAGGAACCATCATCAAAGCTGAAATTCATATCAAGATTGCTCAAACTATCTAGTGTATATATTCCAACCTCAGGATCACCGTCAAAGCTGAGTACCCCACTGCCTACAAAAGGTTCTGCTAAATTATTATCATCAATAGCATCAAAAGTAAAATTGAATTGTGCTGCATGAGCAGGGATAGTTTGAAAGCTAATCACTGTTACACCAGCAGCAGCTATTGAAAACTTCTTGAGCATAATATAAATTTCCTTGGAAAACTTTATTGCCTAGCACATTTAACTTACCCCCCCCCCGAAATTTTCGCAACTCCTTCTGGCTAAACTTTACAGAATCTTTAAAAATGAAGAAAGTATTTTTAGCATTTAAAATTACTACCATCAATTACTAAATAAGCCTTTGAGGTTATAAGTACAGTAATAGCAATTATGAAATTTTGATGAAGTTAAGATTTGGTGATTTATCCAGCAAACCAGGGAGTGATACAATAAAAGTTTAATTAATATCCTCAACTCTGAATAATCTTTAATTTGGTCAATGGTTGTTTTTCAAGGTTAAAATTAGGGGCATAATATCCAGTTTGATTGAATAGTTGTCATTGCAATCGATAAGGAAGCAATCTCTAATACATTAAGACTGCTTTCCTAACAAAATACTCGGCAAATCTTTCACATTGCTCCAGTCGCGATCGCTTCTACTTTGAAATAAAATGTACCCAGAAACTCCCATCTGGCATACAAACATTCCGAATGAATCGATAAGAATAATGTAAATAAGCACCACTTAGGTCAGTACGATATCCAGTAGAAAACCATTCTCCATAGGGGTCATGGATAAATAATCCTTCATTATCAAAACCAACACCGACAATCAGATGACCAAAAGAAGTAAAATAACTATGTATAGCCACAGGATTTCCTGCTATTAGGTAGTCTTGAACTTCTTCAATTGTGGCATTAGTTTTAAAAGTATCTTGACATCCATAATCTCTAACAATTTTAACTAAATGATGTGGATTATGACGACTGTAACCTTGACTTAAAGCATATTCATAAAGTTCATCTTCAAATTGACCATAATTAGACCTACGATTAGCCTGCAAAAACTCTAAACAGGAAGCGATTGAAGTAATATTACATAAACCTGTGGGATTATACCAATTGTCTAGTTTTGGTTTGTAGGGAACTTTAATTCTGATAGTATTTGGTTTGTGCTTAGGATGCACAATTTGATTATTTTCATAAATTTCAATGTGTTTTTCATGGATATACCAAACTCCTGAACTGTTGTGTTTATGGTTACGAAAGGCAATCCGGAAGTGGTTTCTCACTGTAGCGTAAGCTAAAAGTTCAAACTCTTGATTAGCAGGAATATGATGTTTTTCTGACTCAGTTAATTGAGAAGATTGAAGGGGTCTTGATTTCAGGATAGTGTCTTTTTTCGTTTTTAATATGATTAGAGATGCAGGAATATTTACTTCTTTTGCATCGAACAATTTTTTGATAGTTTTCTCCCCTAAATATCCAGCTTCACCACTTTTTTGATCTACTTGAAATCGATGAAGTGCTGCTGTGGTTAATGGGCCAAATATGCCATCTATTGGAGGGTTAAGCATATTTAGGTCAATGAGTATGGCCTGAATCTCGCGGGTGAGGTGTTCATCATCGGCGAGGGTTTTTACGTCGTATTTAAGGTCTGTCCCCAGAAAGTCTTTAAGTTCCATATTAGGTTTATATAATAGGAAATAGTAATCAGGAGCTATAATATCCTATTCTCTGGACTAGACCAAATTATGGGACATTTATGACAAGTTAGCTTGAATTTTAGTTTGTTTTAAGTTTTGGGGAATAGTTATTGTTATTTGTTTAATTTTCTATATCTGCAAGCATCCAGATATCTATACCTGGACTGGGATGGCGTAAAGCAGTATCGTTGGTCAGAAAAACCGTCCATCCTGCTTCTATGGCGGTTGCCAGATGTAAGGCATCTACTAAACCTAAATTACTGCTTCCTCTTAAGTTTGCTGCTCTAATTACTGTTGCCCTGGTAATACTGCGGAAGGTGAGATTGGGGAATTTTGGTAGCTGCGTTGCATACTCTTGGGCAATTTCAATTTGCCCCTCACGCAAAGGTTTGACCATGAGTTCTGCCAAAACAAAATCGCAAGCAAAAGCTTGACACTTTCCTTGTTTGATGGCCTCAAAAATTTTGATAACGCGATCGCCAAATTGTGCATTACCTTCTAAGGCGTAAATAAAAATTACGCTGTCTAGAGCTATTTTTGCTCCTTCTAGTTCTTCTAATCTCGCCATCACTCCCTTTGAGAGCGAATGTAGTTGATGGCATCTTCGTCTTGCCATAGTTGACGATGTTTGCCGAAGAGGCGCGATGTATAGCTCATTTCTGGGACTATAACTATAGTGTCATCAACGATTTTTAGTTCTAGGCGATCGCCTGGTTGCCATTTTAGGGTATCGCGTACTTCTGGAGGAATGACTATTTTATATTCTTCTCCAAGTTTGGTTGTTGTCATTAAATTGGTTTGGATACGTTTAAGTGAGGATAAAATTTTATCATACCTGGGGCGTTGGTGTCAACAATTGCTCGTTCGTAGTAACGACTTTAGTCATATAGATGTAGTAGTTATATCATGTCCGGTAGCATCGGAGCGTGTATAGAATTAAGTCACAATTGGAAGAAACCCTTTTGCCTCCAGCATAGATGCCCTTTGCCTTCCTTCCACTAAAGTATAAGTATTCAAGCGGACATGATATTAGTTCCCAAATTTAGGTTAGCACAGGGTGGCTTTTGGGAAAGCGATCGCCTTCTGGGAAGAAAGCGATCGCTTTAAACCATTAGCTAATATTTTTAGCCTACATAGGTAAAAAAAGAAAGTCAATAGATGCTCCCTAACTTTTTTTTACGCGTATTTTTTGACAATCGAATATTTGAAGATATAATTGTAGTTGGGTTTTAAAAGTGAAGTAGGTTTGCAAGAAATTAGACCTGTGAACCTATACTTCTTTTTTTTGGTTGCGCTTCAGGGAAGTCGCGCCTAAAGCACCTACTCCGAATAAAGCGAATAAGGAAACTGGTTCAGGGGTTGAAACTGTATCTGACACTTCTGTCAAAGCACTGTCAAGCACAGTAGGCCAGCCACCATCTACCGATCCTAGTGGAACAGCATTAAACCAATCCCATCCTAGACCAGCAACACGGCCAGAACCAAAGCTATCAACCCATACAGTAGACCTTGTTCCAATTTCATAGATAGATAAGGCAGTTTCAGATAGACTGCTCGTATTTACCCCATATGTGGTACTTGGCGATGGGAGAAAATCAGGATCCTCAGCAAAAGCTGTACCACTAGCTGCTGTGCTATTCTTTGTTGATGTAGGTGAAAGCCCAACGAAACTGCCAGTCAAAGAGTAGCCAAAGATATCGTTTACCAAGTTATTACTTCTGAAGTCTCCCGTCTCCATAGTAACAAAGCCACCACCAGAGGAAACATAATCAGAAATTGCTGTCTTAGCAGATGTACTAAGAACACTAGCTAAATTTCCCCTTTCTAATTCAGGAATCAAAATCACATCCGCAGCACCAGCAGCTGTAAAATCAGCCTCAGTGATACCTGTAAAAGTTGTGACTGTGTAACCTAGACTTGTTAATGTAGCCTGGATTGTATCAGACTCGCTGCGAAATCCGCCAGTAGTGTCTACAAAGCTGCTATTATCAAATACAGAGATTGTTATTGCTTGAGCAGTTCCCGCAAACATCATTAACCCTACTGTTGCTGTGGCTATTGGTAGTTGTTTAACAATTGAAAGCTTTTTCAACATGATTCAATTTCCTCGTAAAATTTATTTTTTTTGCTTACAACTCTAATCTACCCCCCCCCGAAAAATCTACAACCCCCTTATGCTCTACTTTACCAAATCTTTAAAAATGTCTACAGTGTTTTTCGTCGTGAAAATCACCCAAATATATTAGGAGTGGAGATTCTAATGTATTGCTATGGAATGGGTAATTATTAAGTTTTTATGAAGCGACATAACTCTTTCCGGATATTAAGGTGTGATCGTTGTATGATTACGTCTTCAAGTTAGTCCTATAGAAGCCCTGAGCGTATCTTTGCAAAGTGGCATAGGAGGACCTCCTCAGGAGATCGAGAATATAGAATAGGGGAAAAAGGTAGAATCTAGGTCCCCTACTCTCCACCCTCTCCCCCCTCTCCACCCTCTCCCCCCTCTTCCCAACTACCTAACTTTTTACACTTACTTAAGACACGAAGTACATATATTGATGAAAATAGGTAGTAGGGTCTCGAACAAGCAAAAAATATTTACCCCGTCGGTTGTACCACATTAATCCCGAATCTGCTACATACTCTTGAGATGACTAAGAATGAGCATGAATTAAAGCTCCTTCTGTAGGAGTAGAAAGTTGTAATTTGGGTTTTTTCTTGTCTATTTTTGCTGTTACCCATCCTTCAGAAACCATGACTTCTAAACATTGTAAGGCATGGTTAAAGGCAACTTGAGTGTGTTGAGGTGAATACTGAGAAGTTAAAGATTTTTTTAATAAGGCTGATATTTGTTGAATATCGGAAGTACGTTCTAATATTTTCACTAATGCAGCATAGAAACCTGTTAAGGGAAGTCTTTGTTCATCTTTAACATAGGATTTTATCTTCTCAATACGACCGTTATTATATACAGGTAAATCTTCTTGTTTTGCACCTTCAAGATTTAGTTTAAAGATGTTGTAACCACTAATTTCCCAAGATGAATCTTTTTGGGCAAATCTTTGCATTACTTGTTTCATAGAAGTAGGATCAAAACCTCCAATAACTGCTTGACCTAAAATATCATTGGTAAAACCCCCTTGAGATAACCAGCGAAAAGCTTCTTCAGGAGTTAATTTTAATCCTGCATCTTTAGCAATATCTCGACAATGTTTCTGTAAGTCGCTAAACTGACCATTTGCAGCATACCAATAATCTGCAAAACGAATATGTTGTTTAATGCGTCGCTTTTGGTTATCTTCATAGTGGTGTTTTAACCAGGTAGCGTCGTGTTTTTGTTGTTCTAGTTCTAAAATTGTATAAGCTGCTTCTTTAGCACTCACATGAGTTAAAGTCATACCCGCAGCTAAAATTGGGTCGGCAAAACCTGCTGACTCTCCTGCTAAAAACCAATTTTCTCCTACTAACTTTTCTGAGAGAAAAGACCAATCTTTTGTTGTTTCAATCTTACCTCTGCTAGTAGCATTAGCAATTAATTCACTAATACGAGGTTCACTTTTGAGTGCTTCTTGATAAATATCTTCTGGTGGTTTTTTGAGTTTTTTGTAATGTTCAGCCGGACAAATAAAACCAATACTTGTACGAGTTGGACCTAGAGGAATAAACCAAATCCAACCATGAGCTAAACTCATTACCTGGACTCTTGTACCGCCCACGCCAATTTCATCAGCCCATTCTGCATTTGTCCAATAGTCCCAAATTGCTATATTTTGTAATCTTGTGGGAATTGTTGTTTCTACTCCTAAAACCCTTCTCAATACGCCGATATGTCCTGAAGCGTCAATATAATAACGGGCATTAATTTGCTCTCCATTACTTAAATGCAAATTTTTAACTTGGTCTGTTTCTATATCTACTTTAGTAACTGCTGTTTCTTGTCTAACTTCACAACCATTATCTTGAGCATGATCTAAGAGAATATTGTCATATACAGAGCGATCGACTTGAAAAGCTGTTTGTTTACGCTGTCCTTTGTATTCAGCAGGACGGGGTTCATCTTGAAATTTTGTTGCTGCGAGAAAATCAAAATCCCAAAGTTGAGAAGTTTTTCCCCAACGATAAGTAGCTCCAATTTTAATCGGAAAATTAGCTGCTTCTACTTTATCCCAACATCCCATTTCTTGGAGAATAGCACTAATTTGAGGCAGTTGACTTTCTCCTACATGGTCGCGGGGAAATTTGGCTTTTTCTAAAATTAATACTTCTAAATTAGGGTTATATTTTTTGAGTAAAGTTCCGGTGGTACTACCTGCGGGTCCACCACCAATAATTGCCACATCGTAATTTTTATTGGACATGATTGTTATAGTTGTAATTCATAGTAATGTATGGGCATAAGTAAATGATACCCATACATATTTCGCGTACAAATTCCTTGTAGATTTCACCCTTACAAACAAATGTTTGATGATATAATTTAGGTAGGTTTTATTTGATGAGGTAGGTTCGCAAAAAATTAGACCTGTGAACCTACACTTTTTCTTTTTGTTTACGTTTGAGGGAAGTAGCACCTAAAGCACCTATTCCGAATAAAGCGAACAAGGAAGCAGGTTCAGGAGTTGAAACTGGTTCAACATTCAAATCCCAACTACCTAGAGAACCACTATCGCCACCAAATTGATCGAGAATACTTAAAGTCCAAGTACCTGCTACATTAATACCAGCGAAAGCATCTAAGAAGCTATCATCAGGAGAAGAAATTCCTCCAGGAAGAGCAGGAGAAAACTGACTACCACCATCAGCAAAAGTGTAATTTCCATTCAAATCAGTAGGGCCACCAACACTATCAAATACACCTGCTGTAATAACAGTTCCTGCACCATCATCGTAAGTTAAATCTACAATTAAATCACCACTCCATGTATGAGTAAGGTCATTAAAATCAATAGAAATATCATCAATTGTTATATCGTCTGTGACAGTAATGGAACTTTCAAATAAACCAGAAGTACCAACAGGAGGAACTAGACCACCAGAACCTGAGAAACTAACAGCATTAGCACCAGAAACAGCAGTCAAAGTAGCGATTGCAGAGCCAGCAGCAGCGATTGATAATTTTTTCAACATGATTAAATCTCCTGGGAAAATTTATTTTTATTGCCTACAAATCTAATCTACCCCCCCCCCGAAAATTCTGCAACCCCCTTATGCTCTACTTTACCGAATCTTTAAAAATGTCTACAGTGTTTTTCGTAGTGAAAATCAACCAAATATATTAGGAGTAGAGATTCTAATGTATTGCTATGGAATAGGTAATTATTAAGTTTTTATGAAGTGACATAACTCTTTCCGGATATTAAGGTGTGATCTTTGTATGATTACGTCTTCAAGTTAGTCCTATAGATGTAGTGGCGACTTCCAAAAGTCATGTTAGTAACGGATGTAACTGATGGCTTAATTGCCGGGAATTTTGACTCCTCGGTGCATTATATGATGTCCGGATCATGAGCAATCAAAAAGTTTTTGTTTGTAGTAGAGCTTTAATTAAACTATTCAACCGGACATGATATTACGCCAGAAATTTTCAATAGAGTGATTCACCACAAATAGAAAATATTGCAGGGCATAAATAAATTCGAGAGACACACCTAACACTTTCAGGTGAATCTCTCTAAAATCAAATATTTGTAGGTATCATTAACAGGACTTACCCATGAGGTAGGAAAAACTAGGATTTGAGATTGCTTTCCGTTCCGGACTGCTACGCAAACCCTGTCGGTCGCAATGACGAAAATACGTTGTAGTGTGTAAGTCCTGATTAAATTAGGTTTTATAGAGTGAGAAGTTGCACCTGAAGCACTTAGGTTTATGCTTCGCGTTTGCGAGTTAATGCACCTAATGAACCAACGGTTAATAATCCTAAAATTGTACCCGGTTCAGGGACAGTTTCAGGGATAGTTGTAGAAAGAGAGGTAAAGGTAAGGGTCGAACCATCTAAATCTACAACTCCAAAAAACAGATTAGGAGTACCTACTGAGGTTAAACCAGCAAATCCAATAAACTCTGACCCAGTTTCTGTAATAACAGGAAGAAGCCGAAGAAATAACCCTTCAGTCCCATTGGTAGAGAAAAAGGCTAAGGCATTAATTTCCCCCCCAACAACAGCAAAAATATTTGCAGTAGGTTGGTTTATATCTGTAAAAATATTTAGGGGAAGATTATATCCTAAGTCAGGACTAGAGGTAACTATAACTGAAGTAGCTAAAAAACGATCATCGCGAACAGGTGATTCAATTAATTCAATAGTACCTTCAACAGTACCATTGACTATACCATTTTCATTACTGAAAGAAAACCCAAAAGTAGCAGCACTAGCTGCAGAAACAGCAGTAAAAGTAGTGATAGCAGCGCCAACAGCAGCGATTGAAAAATGTTTAAACATAATTAATTCCCTTGTAAAACTTATTTTTATTGACTTAAAGGTTAGTCTACCCCCCCCCATGAAATTTCCGCAACTCCTTGTGACTATACTTTACAAAATCTTCAAAAATGACGATGGTATTTTTAGTGGTTAAAATCAGTGGAATTAATTATGAGATAGGGGTTTGAAGTGTCTAGCTATGCCAAGAGGGATTATGAAGTTTTGATGAAGCTAGATTGGATAGTGTATCCGGGAAGTTTTGGAGTCCTAAGATAAAAGTCTGATTAAAAATCTGAGATTCTTGCTGATATCAGGCAACTAGACCTTCATGCACGGGATCAAGATGCTCCCACTGACCAACAATTGAATCTTAACAGACGACTACTTTTGATTGCTTGGTGCGTTACGGCAGAAATTTTCCAGAGAGTGATTCAACACAAATATGATTACTGCCAATTTTGATTGCTTGGTGCGTTATATCATGTCCGGTTGAACAGTGATAAATAATTGAAGAAGGAGACAGGAGACAGGAGACAGGAGACAGGAGGAAAATTACATGGGGATTCTCACCCCAAGTAATTTTGAACACCGTGTAGACGGTGGGGTATTAAACCCACAAAGAAAATGATAACTACGGAGTCCTCAGGAGTCAACCCACCCCTCGCCCCTCCCCCGATCGTGGAGGGGAAGTCAGGAGTCAGGAGGGAAGAAAGAAGAAGGAAGAAGAAGAACTGGAGTTGAAGGAGAGAGTTTTCTGATCACTAATTATCCGGATATGATATTACGGCAGAAATTTTCCAGAGAGTGATTCACCACAAATATGATTACTGCCATTTTTGATTGCTCGGTGCGTTACGGCAGAAATTTTCCAGAGAGTGATTCACCACAAATATGATTACTGCCAATTTTGATTGCTTGGTGCGTTACGGCAGAAATTTTCCAGAGAGTGATTCACCACAAATATGATTACTGCCAATTTTGATTGCTTGGTGCGTTACGGCAGAAATTTTCCAGAGAGTAATTCACCACAAATATGATTACTGCCTAACGCACCCTACCTAACTACCTAACTTTTTACACTTACTTAGGTCGAAACGCTATTACTCCATAAGCATCAACAGACAAATATTTTGATGCCGCCTGTTGAATATCAGACGAGTCGAGTGCCTGAATATGTTGAGGATAACTGAGCGCAGGTGCTAACTCTCCCACTATTGAGTGATAGTAACCATATAAATTAGCTCGATCGCTCGGTGTCTCATTGGCAAAAACAAACCTATTGGCAACCAATGTCCGAATACGTTGAATTTCTGTTTCTGTCACCGACTCTTGTTGAATAGTATGTATGTGGTGAGCGATCGCTGCTTCTACTTCGGCTAAATTTTCTTCTGGCAACCTAGCAGATATATAGAAAACTCCTTGATGACGATGACTCATATTACTCACACCAATAGAATAAACTAAACCTCGCTCTTCTCGTAAGTCACGCACCAGGCGAGATGTTTTCCCTCGACTCAAAATAGTTGCCAACACATCCAAGGTATAAGTTTCATGTAATTGAGTTAACCCAGGTACTCGCCAAAGCATCATTAACCTTGCTTGTTGAAGAGCTTCATCAACTACTTCATGGCGAACTATTTTTGTAAAAGGTTGCTCTGGGGTTAAATTATTTGTGGGTGGTAGTGGAGGTATTTCTGGAATATTTTTGCTGTTTTGTGCTTCGGTAAATGAACTGGCGACTATATCAATTAATTCTTCTACTGGTAAATTTCCGACTACAGTGGCAGTCATAGAACCAGGTTGATACCAAGTCTGATGAAAGTCGCGCATTTGTTGGGGTTGCAGTTGAGAAACAACTTCAGCAGGACCTAATACCGGACGACGATAAGGTAATTTTTCAAAGGCGGTTTCAATCGCTTTTCGGTAACAACGACGGTTAAGGTTATCATCTGAGCGCCGAATTTCTTCTAGTACAACAGACCGCTCTCTTTCAAAAGGGTCATCTGCAATGCTGGCATTTAGGAGTACTTCCCACTGCAAAGGTGCTAATTTGGCAAAGTCTTTAGGAGCAGTGGTAATGTAAAAATGGGTGTAGTCTTGACTAGTGGCGGCATTCATTACAGCACCTTGTTGTTCTACTAAGCGTTCAAATTCACCACCACGGAGTTTGGGAGTGCCTTTGAAAATTATATGCTCAAGAAAATGGGCCATACCATTGATTGGTTCGGATTCAACTGCAGAACCAACGTTTAGCCAAATATTGAGATTAACTGCTTCAACTGGTAGGTATTCGGCAATGATAGTAAGTCCATTTGGTAGTTGGTGGATAGTAGGGGCGTTGAGAGATTCGAGGGTTGGTTGGACTAGGGTTGAGGTCATTCTTGATTTTTTCTGTGGTTTACCTTTCTCAATATAGTGACATCTCCTCCAAAAGAGGGAACACCGGATCTGGGAACAGGGAACAGGGAACGGGGAGAAATAATTCAGGATTTACGCATGAACGCTATTGGTAGGGTGTGTTAGCGGTAGCGTAACCCACAAAGAACTATATCTATGGTCAGTGCGTAAGTCCTATAGCAGAGGGAAGAAGGAAGAAAGAAGAGGGAAGAGGGAAGACAGAAGAAGTAATATCATGTTCCCCCTCCGGGGGAGCTACGCTAACGGTTGAATACTTAGGGTTTGCTGAAAAAGTCTTATGGGTGAGGGTAGGAGACAGCTATACTGGAGACAACCCACCCCTCGCCCCTCCCCCTCCCAGGAGGGGAAGACAGGAGAAATGGATCGGGAGCGAGGAGGTAGGAGCTAAGTTTTGTCAATTTGGGATTTTTCTGCCCCACTATGAGCCTAAAATACTAACTTTTTGAGTGTTTTAGACTGAAACAGGCGCACTGCAATTCGACCCTAAAAAGGCTACAACCTTTATCTGTAAATGCTTTGATATTTAATCAGCAAGCCCTACTTATAAATAACTGTTGTGAGTCCTCAGGAGTCAGTCCTCAGGAGTCAGGAGAGAAGAAAGGAGGAATGCTTATGAAATATTGCACAATAGTATTGATAATTTCAGTATTTCTTTGGTACTGTCGGTACTGTCAGTCCTTAAATTTTACAGGGCTTACGCAAAGGCACTACATATAGTAGATAAAAACTATAGCACTATGGTATATATAGTGTTTTTCCATTAAAATGCGTAATCCTGTTTTATTTATAACTGACCCGTCCGAACATGATATAAGAGGGAAGGGAAGAGGGAAGAGAGAAGAAGGAAGAGGGAAGAGGGAAAAATATTGCTTTGTCTGAGTTTTCAGCTTTTGCTCTGTCGGTCTCCTTTCCTTCGACTGCTTTGAAGAAGGCAGCTATGCTGAAGGTCTAATTGCTTATGGATAGTCAACAACCGGCCACTCCATGTCTACAAACCCCAGACAATTTTCACCACCCCCGTTGATGGCAGGGCTAATTCTTTGTCGTCAGAGAATATTAAAGCAGTTTTGGAGTTGATGAGGTACAAAATTTTAGGACTTTAGGGAGTAGGGAGTAGGGAAAAAAAGATAAATCTTTGAAGCTATACCTCATTATCCTAAAAAGTGCTGTAATATGAAATACATTTAATTGTGCAAATATACAAATTTCCCCACAGTCCCCACACTCCCCATCTCCCTATCAATTTTTCTAAGCGTGACAATAAATTGACCCTGCCCGTTGACAAGGGCAGGGCTAATTCATTGTGCTCAGAGAATATTTATATGGATATGAAATACATTTAATTGTGCAAATATAGCAATGAGCGCTCAGGTATTTACAATGTCCAGCTCAAAGTGCAGTAAGCGAAAAGGTGTACAAAAAATAATGTGTAAATATGCCAGCGCACATTGCTATATAAGAATCTCCCCATCTCCCCATCTCCCCAAATTCCCCTCCAGGGAGGGGTTAGGGGTGGGTCCCCACACTCCCCATCTCCCTATCAATTTTTCTAAGCGTGACAATAAAGTTTGTCAATAAATTGACCCTGCCTTGACAAGGGGGGAGACCGGAAGTCCCCCTTTTTAACGCGGATCTAGGGGGATCGTTGATGTACCTCATAGGGGTGAAAAGCGCTATATAGCGTTTCTCAGTAAGCATGAGGTACACTCTTGTCTTTACTTCACTATTGCCTGTTGCCTGTTGCCTATTGCCTATTGCCTATTGCCTGTTGACTGTTGCCTGTTGCCTGTTGCCTGTTGCCTAGAGTTTTGTACCTCACCAGCATGGTGATTGCTATATTACAACCAAATATTAGGAAATATTGATTTTCCTATCTCTCTGAACGACTTATTTATCGTCCTGGCAAATTGAATATGCTCTTCATCTTTTTCCACGGGAATAATATTAGCTTTCTGTCCTAATTTAAACTTATCTACTACTAAGTTAGCTGCTTCTAAACCTGTTACATAAGCTTTTTCCTGAGACCATGAACCGTGACGGTTAGCAATCCAATCTCCACTCATAAATATATTGTCAAAACTTGTTTTAGCAGGAAGTAAATATTGATAACTTCCAGGAAAGAAGTGAGTGACTGCTTCTCTAACTCTAACCACACTTTGGTCGATAATTTCTGCCTCTATAAATTCTGGAATACAAGTTGCTAAATATGTCTGTACCATTTTAATAATTTCCCCATCGCTCAAAGGTAAAAATTGATTAGCATGATAAAAATCTACCTCTACAACTGTTCCTGGTTCATGGCGAAATTCGTCGTGTAAAGCATTCAAATCAAAAAACGTCCAACCTGTAGTTGTATCAAATCCAAAGCAAGCATTAGAAGCACGAGGAATTGAAATTTTTCGGTCGAACCATAATCTGGTTCCCAATACATCAACTCCACCTAAATTATTAATATTCCTAAATTCTTGACGACTTTGCAGAGCTTCACTACCTGCCATAATCTTTTTCATCCCACTAATACCAACAGCAAAAATAACCGCATCTGCTTCAAATATTTGGTCTTCACAAACAACCTTTGTTGCTTTGCCATTATCATCAACAATTAAGTCAGTAACTCGCCGTTTTGTCAGAACTTTTCCACCTAGATTTTCGATATTTTCTACCCAAGGTTTAAATATCATTTCTCCTACAGTACCCCGACACCAAACAACATCAAAATCTGGTTGGTGAGCTAGGATAAAATAATATAACATTCCCAATGCAGCAGCAGCCGAACATTGTTCTCCTGGAGCAAATAAACCAACTAATAACATGGCATTAAAAGCATCATCATATAATCTTTTTGTCACGCCATATTGTTTGAATAATTCTCTCGCTGTTACTGCGTCGTATCTTCGCCAAGCTTCATCCGAATTATCAAAATCTATCACAGAATAAAGCAGTGGCAGAGCAGAAAGGCGATCGCTCAAAGGTAATCGTTTAAATTGAGTATAAATAAAAGTACCAAGAGGTGTTGGAAAAGGTGGTAAGTCTTGAAAAATAGGTGATTCTACCTCTAACCCAGCAGGAGAATATTGAGCTGAACGAGTCCAGGGAGTGAATGGATCGAGGTTTAGCTTCTTGACAAGAGAAAATATGTTATGGTAAGGATACCAAAAACCATGTATGCCCACTTCTACAGAACGGCCTCCGGGAGTTTTCCAACCAGCGACTAAACCACCGGGATAAGGGCCAGCTTCTAGGAGTGTAACGTCATAGCCATTTTTGGCTAGGTGGTGAGTGGCTCCTAAACCAGCCCAACCAGCACCAACTACTACTATTTTTGGAGTTTTAGTTCCTATTGTCATGCTACTTTTTTTAAGTCAAAAATTCAGTAATTTTTGTGGATTTTCTAGAGCCAATTTTCAGGCTAGTTTCCCAATTTTCTTCTAATTTGCTTAATTTTCTAGTAGTTGTCAAGGCTGTGCATATTTTGTGTTATAATTAAATAGTATTTACTTAGAAGTTGAATAACAAAGTTGATTACTTTAACTTACCAGTACAAGCTGAAACCAACTCAGCATCAAGAGGCAGAAATTAATCACATTCTTGATGTCTGTAAAAGTGTATATAACTATGCCTTAAGAAAACGAAAAGACTGGTTAAATTCGAGAAAATCATCAATTAGTAGTTGTTCAATTATTTCTGAGTATATTATTCCTGCTGATGCCCCTTATCCTAATTACAATCATCAAGCAAAAAACTTAACAATAGCTAAGAAAACTAATCCTAGATTAAAATCAGCAAATGCTCAGGTTTTACAACAAACTTTAAAACAATTAGACAGGGCATTTTCTGAGATGAAAAGTTTAGGCAAAGGCTTTCCAAGATTTAAGAAAAGGATGAGAAGCTTTGTCTTTCCTGCCATGCTGAAAAATTGTCTGGGTTGCGGTAGATTCAAGTTACCTCAATTGGGTTGGATTAAATTAAAGCAGAGTAGGCCATACCCGGAAGAAATGGTGGTTAAACAAGCCAGGATAGTCAAAAAAGCTAGTGGTTATTATCTGATGATTACCTTTACTTCATCAGAATCAGTCCCAGATAATCCAGTAGGTGAAAGGTCATTAGGCATTGATGCAGGAATAGAATCTTTTGTAGCTACTTCCACTGGAAATTTAATCAAATATCCTAAATTTTTATTGAGTTCACTGCGCGAGCTGAAATTGCTGCAAAGAAGACTTAAGAAGAAAATAAGAGGTTCAAATAACTGGTTAAAACTCCAGAATAAAATAGCTAGACTACATGAAAAAATAGCTAATACTAGACGTGATTGGCATTTCAAACTAGCTCATCAACTTTGCGATTTTACAGACAATATTTTTGTTGAAGATATGAATTTTAAATCTTGGTCTCAAGGTATTGTTAGAAAACAATCCTTGGATTCTGGAATTGGTCAGTTTATCAACGAAATATTGCCTTATGTTTGCTGGAAAGGAGGTAAGTACTATTACAAAGTTGACAAGAATTATACCTCTCAAGAATGTCCGTTATGTGGGCATATACAGAAAAAGAAACTGTCTGATAGAAAACATAATAGTAGCAGTTGTGGTTATCAAGTGAATCGGGATGTAGCTGCTGCAAAAGTAATTAGAAAAAGAGGATTAATAGCGGTAGGGCATACCGTTAACAAAAAAGCTTGTGGAGACGGTCTGGCGGGGGTGCAACTCAGCTTGTTTGATTTGTTACCTAGTTAAGAGTCTGAAACAAGAATCTCCCATTATAATCTTTGATTTAACGGTGAGAGTGTCAATATTTACTCGTTAATTAAAAAAACAGAATAGGCAATATCACAAAACCTGTATAAAGTCAAGAAAATAAACATTAGTGTCATACTCAACCCAGAACAGCCGAGAGCTGGATCTGAAGACCTTATTTCCATTTGAACTAGACAACTTCCAGAAAGAGGCGATCGTCGCCGTAAACGCTGGAAAATCCGTAGTTGTTTGTACCCCTACCGGCTCAGGCAAAACTCTAATTGGAGAATACGCCATCTACCGTGCCCTAAGTCGCGGACGACGAGTATTCTATACCACACCCCTCAAAGCTCTGTCAAACCAAAAATTGCGGGACTTCCGGGACAAATTTGGAGCAGACAAAGTAGGGTTAGTCACCGGAGATACCTCCGTTAACAGGGAAGCATCAGTCCTAGTAATGACTACAGAAGTCTTCCGCAATATGCTCTATGGCACCCCCATAGGAGAAATAGGCACATCTCTAGAAAAAGTAGAAGCCGTAGTCTTGGACGAATGCCACTACATGAACGATCGCCAACGAGGCACAGTATGGGAAGAATTAATAATTTATTGTCCATCAGAAATTCAACTATTAGCTCTCTCCGCTACAGTAGCCAACAGCGACCAGCTTACAGATTGGATCAATAAAGTACATGGGCCAACTGAACTGATTTACTCTGATTTTCGGCCAGTACCTCTCCAATTTAATTTTTCTAACAGCAAAGGTCTATTTCCTCTACTGAGCAATAACCAAAAAAGAGTAAATCCCTTGCTCAAGCCTAAAAATCGACATAATATAGGTAGAGATAGAAGAGAAAAACAATTAGAACCAATATTGCCAGCAGTTTTATCTCAACTCAAAGAGCGGGATATGTTACCAGCTATCTACTTCATATTTAGCCGTCGAGGTTGCGATCGCGCAGTGGCAGAAATAGCACAAGTCAGCAATCTTACTTTGCTGGACGAAACAGAAACAATTCAACTGCAAAATTTAATTCAAAAATTCCTCAATACTAACCCAGACCTAACTCACTCTAAAAAACTCGAACCCCTAAGCAAAGGTATAGCATCCCACCATGCTGGAATGTTACCAGTGTGGAAAGGATTAGTCGAGGAATTATTTCAGCTAGGTTTAATCAAAGTAGTATTTGCCACTGAAACCTTAGCTGCTGGAATTAATATGCCAGCTCGTACTACTGTAATCTCTAGCCTCTCCAAACGTACGGATGAAGGTCACAGACTGCTAAAACCATCAGAATTTCTGCAAATGGCAGGTAGAGCTGGACGACGGGGGATGGATGTTCAAGGTTACGTTTTAACTGTCCAGACTAGGTTTGAGGGTGCGAAGGAGGCATCTTATTTAGCAACTTCAGGAGCTGACCCCCTAGTTAGTCAGTTTACTCCTAGTTATGGCATGGTGCTGAATTTGCTGCAAACTCATACTTTGGAGGAGGCAAAGGAGTTAGTCGAACGTAGTTTTGGTCAATATTTATCTAGTCTTTCCCTGGAAGCAGAACGCATAGAGATTGAGCAAAAGCAGGCAGAGTTAACTTCTTTGCAAAATAAATTAGGGATTTATGAACAGAATGATTTGGTAAATTTAGAGCAGTTGCTGAGAGATTATGAGAAGATACGAGAAAGAGTAAAAGAAGAAAAACGACTGCTGAAAATTTTGCAAAGGCAAGCGGATGAAAATCGCATTAAGGAGATGTCTTTGTCTTTGTCTTTTGCTCTATCGGGAACTATTATGAGTTTAAAAGGAAAGCACGTTCCTACTGCGAAGAGGTCTGACGCTAAACCTATTGCCGCTGCTTTAGTAGCTAAAATTCCTGGTTCTGGTCAGTCTTCTTACTATGTGTGCTTGGGTAAGGATAATCGATGGTATGTTGTAGCAGCAATGGATGTTGTCGGTTTACACCCAGATGTACCCCGCTTAGTGGCAGTAGAACAAATTGAGTTGCCTTCTGAGATAGATTTTAGGTTGGGGCAATGTCGCAAAGGAGATGAAATTTATCTGAGTTTATCTGAACAAATTCCAGAGGTACCTCCACCAATAGATGCTCCAGAAGTTTTGGTACAAATGCAGAAAGTAGCAACCGTGGAAGTAAAGATTCAGGAACATCCGCTGAAGGAATGGGGAAGTCCTCGTATTTTGTTGAAGGGTTGGCGACGAATGGGAATATTGGAGATGGAAATAGGCGATCGCCAAACTGAGTTAGAAGATAAATTGGCACGCCACTGGCAGGAGTTTCTCAATCTCATTGAAATTTTGCAGTATTTTGGTTGTCTGCATGAGGTAGTGCCTACGGAAATTGGTCAAGCTTGTGCAGCGATCCGAGGTGACAATGAATTGTGGCTTGGTTTGGCGTTGATGTCTGGTGTTCTTGACTCACTAGACCCTCATCATTTGGCTGCTGCTTGTGCTGCTCTGGTGACTGAGATTAGCAGACCTGATAGTTGGTCGCGTTATGATTTGTCTATGGAGGTAGAGGATGCTTTAGGTGGTTTGCGTAGTTTACGACATCAGTTATTTCAGGTGCAGCGTCGGTATCGGGTAAGTTTACCTGTTTGGTTAGAGAGGGATTTGATTAGTTTGGTTGAACAGTGGGCACTGGAGGTGGAATGGCAGGTGTTGGTGGAAAATACGAGTCTGGATGAGGGTGATGTTGTCCGGATTTTACGTCGGACTCTGGATTTTCTTTCTCAGATTCCTCATGTGCCTCATTTATCTGATGTTTTGCGACGGAATGCTTATCGGGCGATGCAGTTGATAGACCGTTTTCCTGTTAATGAGGAAGTTAAGTAATTGTTGATGTTTCTAGGGGTTAAAGTGGCCTAGATTTTAAGAAGGAAGAGGGAGGAAGCAAGATGGAAAAATCTTGCGTTGTCTGAGTTTTAAGCTTTTGATATGTCTGCGCCTTTTCCTTCGACTCCTGTTAATATTGTTGTGTATTGGTTGAATAAAAAGTCATGCGTAGGTGCGAGCAACTACTAATGATTACATAGTACCATGATTTTTTTGAGGATACAAGGGGAAATTCTTTTCGTTTTTTTGGAGCTTCACAGAATGAAGATTAATTATAGCACTAGGCAAATAGTTAAACTAAACAAACCCATTTCCAGTTGCCCTTTATAGAGTCTGCTTGTCTTCAGAACCGGACGTGAGACTTTCACCTCATCACGGCTCCTCTCCTAAACGTCCCTTGTCATGGGTACACCCTTAAAATTCCACTTTGGATTTAATGAGTCCTATGGTTCACTGCTTTTAAATCCTTGGCAGTCTTAACAAATATTGACAACACGGACTAAAAAATAATATAGGATTTACATAACGATATCAAAGCTATTAATTCTGACTCTTGTACGTTGCCAATTCGACTGCTACCCTACCTGAGTCCTACCTAACTAATAAATGACCAAGCGATTTGTAGCAAACATTTATCAAATTGGTATAAGACCACCTTTTTCAGAGATATCTTTATGGGCACTTCACTTTTAGCAGTTAGCCCCAGACTCAAAAGTTACTTACTGGTCTGGGGAACAAATCAAGCCTGATTAAATTCTAAACCATGATCTTTAGCATAACGCTCCATGAACCGCATAAAACGGTCCCAATCTTCTTTAGATTTCATCACATAAAGTCCCTCTAGCCCTTTCGGCTCACCATTGATAAATTTGGCCTTAACTTCGCGACTGGTAATTTGGCCTTCTTCATCAATCATATACATTCCTGTAATATCTTCAGTAACATCTTGGCCTAAAGCCTTAGGATTCTCAAAAATAAATGTAGCTGTTCCTTGATTACCGCTACGAGAACGGGTTAGACGTACTTCTGGTATAGCCTCTTCATCAACACCTTGAATAAATTGAATTGCAGTCATCAGTATCTTTTTAATCCTTAAGCAATCGTTAAAGTATTATTATAAACACAATCTGATCGAGTTTCACCGAAAAACTGGGTAGTTACGCCTTCCCCTTCTAGGGGGACTTTTGATTTGATTTGATACCCACAAATATGCTATATCATTGTTAGTTGAAAACGATAATAATTAAAGCCAGGTACAAATATCGAATTGATTCAACAGTTGGACAAAAACACCGATTAGCAAAGCTATTTGGTTGTGTCCGCACAATCTGGAACGATAGCCTAGCTTGCTATCAGGAAAAGTATATTTTAGGTGAGAAAAAACCAAGTAACTCTGAACTACAAAAACTCTTTATTACTCAAGCAAAAAAAACAGAAAATAGAGAATGGTTGTCAGAAGTTTCTGTAGTCCCATTACAACAATGATTAAATGATTTAAACCAGGCTTACCAAAACTTTTTTAGTGTACGGACCTTGCATGCAATGTCCCTAGGTAAAAGAAAAGGTAAAGCGATTAAACCTCCCAAATTCAAAAAGCGAAGGTCAAGACAAACTGCTAGGTTTACCTTAAGAGGTTTTCAAGTACATGAAGACAAAGTATACTTAGCGAAAATAGGGTTTTTCAAAGTAGTCTGGTCAAGACCTTTACCAGGATAACCATCATCAGTAACAGTCATCAAAGATGCAGCTAACAGATATTTTCTGAGTTTTGTCGTAGAAATTCCACCGCAAATACTACTAAAATTTAGAAATTCAGTAGACATAGATTTAGGAATCAAAACTTTTGCCACATTCAGTAATGGTGAAAAAGTAGATGCGCCAAAACCATTAGAGTTGTTGGGAATTAAGCTAAAAAAATGGCTAAAACCGTTATTGGTCAAAGTTTATAGCGTTTTTCAGTTCTAGAATCATGAAAAGCTTATTCTATAAGGTTTTGAGCATTGTTCAATTGTTATTTCCCAACAACTCTATTAAAAAAACGAATTAAAAAATATAGGAAATTCAGTAAATCATTATCTAAGAAAACTCAAGGATCTAAAAGATACGAAAAAGCCAGACTTAGGGTGGCTAAATTTTCCTAGGTCATGCTACGCAAACATGCCAAATTAAAAGACACTAGAACCGATTTTCTACATAAATTATCCACTGAAATAATTCGTGAAAACCAAACAATTATTCTGGAAGATTTGTTTGCGAAGCATTCCGAAGGAAACGTTTCTGGTATGATTAAGAAGCGGTGCTACCCCGCGACGACACCAGTCGCAAGCGGTCGGAACCCGGCGTTCCCGTTCCGGGATTGTAGGGAACGGTCTCCTCGCCATAGGAACGCCGACCAAGAGAGGGAACGCGCACCAAGAGACCGGAAATTGTCCAGAGCCATAAGTGATTTAGGCTGGAGACAATTTCGTACCTGATTAGTTAGAAGGAAAAGCAGAAAAGTACAGTCGTGAGCTAAGAGTAATTAGTTGTTGGGAGGCGACTACCCAAGTGTGTTCATGTTGCCGTTTTCCTGGTGGGAAATTAGACCTGAAAGTAGGAGAATGGGAGTGTCTGGGTTGTGGAGCTAAACACGACCAGGATGAAAATGCAGCAATAAATATATTAGTCGCTCCTTGGACATGCCTCCGGAGGAGGAGCTGCAAATTGCGGAGACTCAAAACAGACGTGGAGGGAAGCATCAGACTACCGCCAAGGAAGCAGCACCCTGTATTAGCGGAGCTTTGCGCTAGCAAAACGTAAACTCGCCGAAGAACTAAGGTTCGGTAGGAATCTCCGCGTCTTTAGACCAGAGAGGATGTCAATAAACATCTCCAGAAAAGAGGCAACAGGCAACAGCTTATCTGGCAACAGGGAACCAACCCCGAACCCCTCCCAGGAGGGAAATAATTGATAATTTATGGATAAGAATTGATTTTCTTTTTGATTTTTACCAGATGTCTAATAATCAAATAAACGTTCTATATCATCTCCAGAGGAACCACCACGGCTAGAATTAACTCTCAAAGATGCTCCATCTTTAGAAAAATCATAACTCAAAGGTTCAGTTTGAGAAATAAGGGCTTTAGCCTCTTCTACTAGAGATGTTGCTGGAGATTTGACCATTAAATCTTTTAGAGCTTCAATACGTTTAGGTACAGCGGGATGAGTAGTATCAAATTCAGCGCTTGGAGTTTGCAGCAAAACATTCATTGCTCTTAAACAACCTTCTGGTTCAAAACCTGCCTTTGCTGAATACAAATATCCCTTTTCGTCAGCTTCCAATTCTCTTTTACGGCCTTCTTCAGCCAAAGTTTGTTCTAATTCTTCTTTTTTCTGAGCAACAATTTCATTTATTTTTTCTTGGCTTGCTTTAGTGCGTTGACGACTAGCATTGCCCAAAACAGCACCACCAACTCTCCCTGCTCTGCCTCCAAATACTCTAGCTGCAGTACCTCCGATAGACATACCAGTTGCCTCTGCTTGAGCATCCTGTTTTTCTGCTAAAACTTCTTGTTGAGCCTCTTGTTCAATTTTTTCGATCAAAGCAAGTTTTTCTACTGGGGCTAAAGCTATGTGCCTTTCAGTATGATGTGCCATTTCGTGGGCAACTACGCAAGCTATGGCAGAGGCATCTCCTACAAGTTGGTCTAGGATGCCGTTGTACATCGCAATAAGATTAACTTCTGTAGCAAAGGCATTGATTTCATATTTGGGAAATATGATGATTCGCCAAGGTTTTTCGTCTAGTCCATTTGCTCTAGCAATACGGTCAACGATTCGATACAGTGTGTAAAGGTCATCAGGTAGTTCTTGTTTGGCCTGTTCGTATATATTTTTTGCTTGTTCGGTGTCTTTTGTCTGTTCTGTTGGGGTAGAATTTTCTGAGGAAGTTGGGTTGGCCTTAACTGATAGTTGATTGCTGGGTAGTAGGAATGTGGCTACTGCTAATATGGCTAGTATGGTTTTAATTTTTAACATGATATTTTCACCTAAAGTTAAAGTTAAACTAATTTTTTATTAACTAGCGATCGGTATTTTTCGTATCGGAATGCTTTTTAAAGTTAAGACAAACAATATTGATAGCTAGTTTTGTCTTGAAAAATTTAGAATAAACTCACTGGTATAAAATAGTAAATGATGATTTTATCGGATTTATAGTCAGTTAGCAAAGCTATATTTTTACCCAAGATTTGAGGTAATCTACCTATTAATAGTTTATCATTAAAAGTTTAGACTTAATCGCTTATTTAAGGTCATAATGATTGAAGTTGAGAAGTTAAGCAAAATTTATGGTTCAACCTCAGCAATTAAGGAGGTATCCTTTGCTGTACAACAAGGAGAAATATTGGGATTTTTAGGTCCGAATGGTGCAGGTAAAACTACAACAATGCGGATATTAGCTGGATATTTGCCTGCTACGAGTGGCACGGCTAAAATTGCTGGTTATGATGTCCATGAAGATTCTATGGCAGTACGACAATTGATTGGTTATCTACCAGAAATTCCGCCTTTGTATCCAGAAATGACTGTGGAAAGTTTTTTATTTTTTGTGACAAGAATTAAACGTGTTCCTGCGGGCGATCGCTCTTCTAAAGTTAAGGTGGCAATGAAGAGATGTGGGTTATTAGATAAGCGGAAAATATTAATTAGAAAACTTTCTAAGGGTTATAAACAAAGGGTTGGTATTGCTCAAGCTTTGGTACATGACCCGCAAGTAATTATATTAGATGAACCTACTGTTGGTCTTGACCCTAGACAAATTATTGAAGTGAGAAATTTGATTAAGAGTCTTGCTAATGACCATACAATTATTTTGTCTACTCATATTTTGCCGGAAGTTAGTATGACTTGTAATCGAGTGACGATTATTAATTATGGTGAAATTGTTGCTACAGGTAGTCCTGAAGAAATGAGTAATAAATCAGCAAGTGGGTGGGGATATGAAGTAGAAATTGAGGGAGAAGATCGGGCAATGGAAACAGGATTAAAGTTATTAGCTGAAGTTCCGGGGGTTCAATCTCTAGAAAAAGTTAAGTCAGATAATGAAAGTCGCTTCAGAATACAAATAAAATCTCAACCAGATATGGAACCAGGAAAAGAAATTGCTAATACTATAGTTAAAAATGGTTTGAGTTTATGCGAGTTGCGCCGAACTCGTGCTAGTTTAGAAGATGTTTTCTTAGGGTTAACTACAGGTGATATTCCTAAAAATTCATCGATTGAAGCATCGGCAAATTCTGTCATAGATAAAGTGAATAATGACCGAAATATTGAACTTCATAAAAATCAAAATCCTCTTCCCGATCCTTGGCAAGATGTGACAGAAAAAGATGCTCAAGAAGAAAAGAAAAATTGAGGTGATCGTTGAACAATTATTAATTATTACCTATCCTTGAAAAGAAGAGGATTGAGTCGAAGGAAAATTTTTTCTTTTTATCCTCTTAAAAGAGGAGGCTTTCCACCACAATTTTTCGGTAAGCATAAGGAGGAGGTAAAAGCAATTGAAAAATTGAGAGGGAATTAAAAGTTACTGCCAATTTACGCTCATTCAATCTTATTAGACCTCTCCTCCAAAAGAGTAGGGACGTTGCATGCAAGATCCATACAGGGAAATAATTGATAATTTCTCTGGGATAATTGATTGGATTTTTTATTATTGGAGATGTCTATTTAATCTCCCCCACTCCCCCACTCCCCTACTCCCCTACTCTCAACTATATAATAAGTATTCAACCGGATTTGATATCACTTCCAGACCACAAAAAAATCAAAAGGAAATTAAGTAATGCTAGTAGTAATTAGCAATATTTTGGCAATCTACAGAAAAGAGTTACAAGGATATTTTGCATCACCATTAGCTTATGCAATTACAGGAATATTTTGGTTATTGGCAGGATATTTTTTAGTTGCTATTTTATTAGGACCTGATGGAATTATTCAACAAATTGCGACTAGAGACCAATTAGGAATTACTGAACCGCCAGTCGATGCGCCCTACGAATTTTTGAAGGCTTATTTGGGTATTATGGGTTCTCTTTCTTTGTTTTTACTGCCGATGTTATCCATGAGTTTATATGCAGAAGAAAGAAAACGAGGCACTTTAGAATTATTAGCAACTTCACCTATAACTAACTGGGCAGTAGCAACAGGAAAATTATTAGCTGTATTAACATTTTATATTTCTATGGTATTGCCATTGTTAGGGTTAGAAGCTATTGCTATTGGTGCTGCTGAACCACCTATTTCGCCAGTTTTACTTTTGTTAGGACATGGTGGTTTAATATTACTAGCTGGAGCAGTATTATCATTAGGAATGTTTATTTCTTCTTTAACAGATAGTACAATTTTGTCTGCCATTCTTACCTTTGCTTTAGTATTATTTTTGTGGGTAATTGATGTTGTAGCAAATAATGTTAGTGGTCCTTTAGCAGAGGCATTAAGACATTTATCAATGCTGACACATTACACTAATATTATTCAGGGACTTGTGGATACTAGCAGCATAATTATGTTGTTGAGTTATCTTGTTTTGGGAGTATTTTTAACTGCTCAATCAATTGATGCTTTACGGTTCCAGCGTTCTTAATGAGGAAGGAGGAAGAAAGAAGGAAGAAGGGAAAGAAAGGTTCATAAGGGAGAAGGTTTTTTTATGACTGTACTGTGGGCATCTTGTCTGCTAGTAGTGTATTTGACTGATAGGAAAAAATAAGAGAGTGTGTGTAAATAAAGCTGAAGATAAGTGTCTTGTTATTGATTAAGTAGAAAGTCTTGAAACGGATCTACTATTTCTCTTTTATATTTCTCCAAATACTTCTTTTCTTCCAGAGAAAAATTTTTCACTCTGTCATCTAAATTGGTTAATGGTAACAATAATGTATTTGCACCTAAATACCTGTGAACATTTATTAACTTCAGACAATCTTCATTGCTCAACTTTGATAATACACCTTCAGACATTAACAAATTCTATAGACTTTCATCAATTGATTTTTACCGACACCAGATTTCAGTGATGTACTCAATAAGTCCTCCACTAATTAACTCAATAGAGTTAAATCTAAACGCTCCTGTTGATTTGCCCACTGAATAAATTTGCCTACATATTTTTTGTAAGTGTCTGTTAGATTTTATCGCATTTATCTGAGTGTTTTATGATTTAGAAAATACCAAGCTTTACTAATCATAAATTCTGCTTCTACCTCTTGACCTTCTGAGTGAGTATTCAATAGTTTGAGCCATGTTTCTAGAATCTCAACAGGAAAACCTTTTCCTATAGTTTTATCCAGAAAAATCTTCCGTTTTATATAGTCCTCGTAAAGAAAAAAGGAACTCAACTTTCTCTAGATAAGTCTCTAGATAATCTTTCAAGCTATTATTTGGGACTTTCCTTGAGGTTAAAAATAATTCAAACGGATCTAGAGGTTTATCTGAAAATTTGTCAGAGACTTATCCGTAAATTTGCTTGGGGATTTATCTTGAAAATATAGAGAATTAAACCATTGATAAACTGCCATAAAATTATCTGTCTGAAACTTAACTCTCTCTTCTAGAAAACTGATGCTCTTTTCAATCATAGATTCCAATAGTGGCAAACTTTGTTCATAGGTTGATGAGTGTAATTCTAGACAAGTCATATAAAGCTTACTAGCTTCATAATTAGTAATATCATGTCCGGTTGAACAGTTATAAATAAACGACTAAGGAATCAGGAGTCAGGAGGGAAGAAAGAAGAAGTAAAGAGAAACTTTTTTTTATCACTAATTATCCGGACATGATATAAGTTCTAAACCATTAGCAATCTCAGGAATATGGAAAATACCTCTCTATTTTTCTAATAAATATAAATTCAAAGAATCTAGTGCATCAGGAAAATTTTTCTGCCAATATTGCTTTAAATTACTTTGATTAAAAGTTTCTATATCTAGAATAGGAAAAAGTTGTTCGATCAACAGATTTTTAAAATTATCCCTCGTGATTTCTCCAACTAATGCCAAACCCGTAAATGTATTGAAGAACTATCTAGCTTAACTATTATTTGTGCCCACTTACAGTATTCAGGGTCAACCTAACCTATAGCTAAAGATACTTTATTATGTGCATTAGTAGGGAGGAAAAGGAAAATACTATAGAGAATTAATAAGTAATTAGTCTTTTTCCTCTTGTTCGCCAGTAAGCAATAGTCTTTTACCATTCAAAATTACTGCTAGTGCTTGAAGCGAAATCTTTTTCACATATTCGGGAAGCTCTTCACAAAATTTTTCTATTGGAATCTTTACTTTTTCATCTTTTGGTAATAAGTTAAAAAAGCTTTATTTTCCCAAAATTCAGTAATTTTTCTCATAATGATCAGGCAAATTGACATCACTGAAAGTTGGTATTGATATATCATTCAAAGCTACTAATAACCAAAAAAATCGGGTAGTGCTAAACAAGTAATGATTGATTATAGTGATGAATAAAATACCAAATTGCACCAATATGATTTTCCACAGATTTAGAAAAAGACAAAGTTTTTCGCACTAGCCTGGATACCCTTTGTCTTAAGAAGATTCACATTTTGGACAGGTCGGCATAGATGGACAACACTAACTTTTACTCCTCTATCATTACATATTGAGCACTACCAAAAATCGATTGTTAAATTCAGCCATTTCTGCTTCAGAAAAAAAATATAACGGTGCTGGAAAAATGAGAGGTTTCCATTCAACAAAGGTGTTTTTTTATCCCGACTACTAGCAAGAGCAGCTTGAGTAAGTATAATTTGTTTTTCTGGCAAAATAGAAGTATTATTCCCACAAATTTCTACAGCTTGGCGATTATGATCGCTACTTTAAATTCCCCAAAAGTAATAATTTTTTTTATGTATATCTTCCAGCTATGAGATATTATTCTTTAAACTTTCACTGTGCGAAACTAGACGGTATTCACTTTCATTTCCTACAAACTTGCCATAGATAAACTGGTCAAATTTAGATGCTTGAAAAGTATTAGGAATGTTTGACAGAGAACTCTTAATTCTTCTCACTAACCATTCAATAGGCGAAATTATATTTATTGGGTTGAAGCGTCATAACTTTGGGAAACATAACCAGGTAGAATTAATGCAAAGTGGGGATAGAAATTTTTGAGAATAGGGAGTAGGGAAATATAGGTATAATACTAACGGTGAAAAAATAATGTAAGGATGTCTTTTTGACAAAAGAGATAAGTAGGTAGGCGCAAATAAACTTCGCTATTCAACAAAATGTTGATGTAGTCAAAACCCTTGATATTACTTCCTTCCACTCCGTTCTAGTCGCTTCGGACGTAGTTGTAAATTTTTTCACTTACCTACTTAATTTCTGACCTAAAAAATGGTATTGAAGCCATTTATTCTGACTAATAAATAAGGTTAATAGTCCCCTATTCCAGGAGGTACTGATAACTGATAACTGATAACTTATTTAATGGAGTCTCGCAATGCCTAAAATAAAAATATTACAGGAAGATCAATCTTATACTTTTCGGTCTTATTTTGAGTTACCTTATGAAGCTGATGAAATCTTAGCAGAGTTAAATTATTCATTAGTTAAATCTGATTTATCTTTGCCAAGGACAACAAAAACATTAGAATGTTTATCGGAAATACAGAATAAATTAGAGAATATTTTACCCTTTGTGAATTTAAGTAATGAAACTGCTAGACGAGAAATTTTAGTCTCTCCAATTTTATTGGAAATTGTTCATTATTGTCATTGTCAGTTAAGAATTGAATATCCTTTGAAAGTCAATGATTGGTTAAAAGGTAGTTTGGATTATTTACTGCGTTCTCATAATAATTTATTAGTTATTGAAGCTAAAAATGACGATTTTACCAGAGGTTTTACTCAGCTATCTGTAGAGTTAATTGCATTAGCTGAAGTCGAAGAAAACAATATTTTATATGGCGCAGTAACAATGGGAGATGTCTGGCGTTTTGGTAAATTAAATAAAGCCGAACAACAAATTACACAAGATATTAATTTATTTAGAATACCAGAGGACATAAAAGATTTAGGTGAAGTTTTAGTGGGTATTTTGGAAGGAGTAGAGAATTAAAAAAATATGATAAAAATAAGAGTTATACTAAATCACCTAATATTGTTACATTTCATTTATTTGATGCTGATATTTCAACAATTAATAATTAATCATTACCTCTCCTTGAAAAGAAGAGAATTGACTAAAAGAAAAAAATTATTCTCTTGGTCGATTGGATATGGGGAGGAGACCCGCTCTGATCAGAGCCGCTCTGAAGTACGCCATCCCACCCTACGGGAAGCTCCGAAGATCGACCGCTTTTTTCTACTTTAAAGGAGAGGCTTTAAACCTTAATTATTCAGTAATGAAAAACAAAGGGAATAAGTAAATAATTTATTGCATAAATCCCTAAATTTATTCATAATATTATTTCTGTGTTATACTAACTTGAAAAAAGAGTGTTACAAAGAGTTTCAAACTTTAGATGTGAAATAATTTCCTGAAATTAGTTTAGCATTAGAGTTTTGAGCCTATAAAATATTACTTTTTACTTTTAACTTCCGTAAAACTTTATTATTCCTGATTTCCTATTCAAGACAATTTACAGATAGAAAAAAAGATAATATGAACAGTATCAAAAGTACTTGGACTTATATATTTTGGCTAGGACCAATTTTAACTATTATCGGTGTATCAGCAGGTGTTGTTTCAGGAACTTGGGAACCTATACCATTAAGTTTAATCACTACTGGCATAGTCATAATTGGTTTGTGGATTTTTTATCAAGCTTATTCTGTAGAAAAAAACTCAACTACAACTTGGTGGAGTGGTCGAGCAACCGAAGCAGGCACAAACGCAATTTTTGCTACTATTTCAGTATTGATTATCTTGGCACTAATTAACTTTCTAGCAGTTCGTTATCAAACTAGAATAGACTTTACTGAAAATCAAAAATTTACATTATCGACTCAAACAATTGAAGTATTAGAAAATCTCGAAAAACCAGTCAAACTTTGGATATTCGATCGAGGAGAAAATCCTCAATATACTCAACTAATAGAAAACTATCAAAGACAAGGAAATGGTAAATTTTATTTTGAGTTAGTAGACCCCCAGAAACAACCAGGAAAAGCTAATGAATTTGGGGTACAACAATTAGGAGAAATTCATCTCGAAGCAGGAGAAAGAAAAGAAGTTATTATTAGTAGAAAACTAGAACCTCTCACAGAATCTAAACTAACTAACAGCATAGAAGAAATACTCGGTGGCAAAATTTTAACAATATACTTTATTCAAGGTCACGGTGAAAGGGAATTAGAAGAAGGGGAAAGAGGCTTTTCCGAAGCTCTAAAAGCTCTTGAAAATAAAAAATATATAGTAGAGTCGATAAATTTGGCAAGTATTTCTCAAGTGCCAGAAGATGCAGATGTGATAATTATTGCTGGTCCGCAAAGAGAATTTTTAGAGGCAGAAGTTACCGCTTTAAAAGAATATTTAGATGGAGGTGGTGGTGTGTTTATTATGTTAGACCCAAGCACCGACCCAGAATTAGATGATTTATTTGAAGAGTGGGGAGTATTAGTTGACGATCGCCTAGCAATAGATGACCCAAGTATTGGTCGGTTAGTAGGTCTTGACCCTTGGGTGGTATTAGTTAGCAGCTATGGAGAACATCCTATTACTGATGATTTTAGTAATGGTATTTCATTATATCCTTTTGCACGGCCTATAGAAAGTGAAACAGTGGATGGAATAGTAGAAAGTCCTCTAATTTGGACTAATGACCAAAGTTGGGCCGAAACAGATTTAAGGGGTCAGTTACAGTTTAATGAGGGTCGCGATCGCCTTGGACCATTATCAATAGGTGTAGCTTTTACTCGTTCTTCTACTGTAGAAAAAAGTGATGAAACAGGATTAGACCTTACTCCCATTCCTCCACTTCCTGGTCAACCACCGAATGAACCTGTGGCAACTTCTACTTCAGAGTTAGAAGAGCAAAAAGAGATAACTTTAGCAGAAGTTATTCCTCCACTTCCTGGTCAACCACCAGATGAATTTGACCCGAAAGAAACAGTAGAAAAATCAGAAAATACATCTGAAGAAGCACGTTTAGTAGTGTTAGGAAATTCTCAATTTGCTACAAACGGTTGGTTTCAACAACAACTCAATAAAGATGTTTTTCTTAACTCAGTTTCTTGGTTAGGTAAACCAGAAGAAAAAATACTTTCTATTAGTCCGAAAAAAAACACAAACCGTCGTATTGCAATGAAATTAGTACGAGCTAGATTTTTAAGTTGGATGGCAATAGTAATTTTACCATTTTTAGGCTTTACAATTGGTGGAATTATATGGTGGCGAAGACAATAAATTAAAATTTATAGTAATAGAAAGTTGGAAAAGATTAATATTTGAGAGAAAGGGAGACAGGTAAAAGGTAAGCATTCAGCAGTCAGCTATCAGCTATCAGCCATTAACTCATTATTTTGGAACGATAAATTAGTCTCCAAGGAGAATTAAAAGTTATTAAGAAAAAAGTCATCAACTAACCTTAGTAAGTATTAAGTTCAAAAGCTATTTGCGCAGCATTCCGCAGGAAAAGCTGAATACTAATAGTTGAATCCTTACGGTAAAAGTGAAAAGTCATAAGAGATTTCAGCAAGAGAAAAAATTACAATCTAGTGTGACAAATCATTTATAATTGGAGTTTAGGGTCTTTAAAGGCATCAGAAGTCTACGGTGATGCATCGGTTTTCACAGTAGGTAAGCAAGGCCATTTTATTGTAGATTTTGGCAGTTAATTTACTTTTGCGTAAAGCAAACTTCTATTTTATTTGCTGGGCGAGCAACAGGAAATGTATTAATTGTCAAATCTTGATTCTCTTTAAATTTCCAACTACAATTATCTAGTAGGGCAGATATAAAAATTTTGATGACCAAATAAGCAAATTCTTTGCCTATACGCTCCCTTACACCACCTCCAAATGGGATATAACAAAGAGGTTTCTTTTGATCTTCAGCATTTACAAGATTAAACCGTTCTGGATTAAATCTTTCTGGTTGCTTATATATTTCTGGGTCTTGAAGAACTGAACTAATTCGATAACCTACATTCCATCCTTTAGGAATTCGGAATCCCTCAAAAGAGCAATCTTGAAGAACTTCTCGAAGTCCACCACTCACAGGAGGAGCTAGCCGTAATACTTCTTTGATAACTTCTTCTAGATAAACCATTTTCTTTAATTTAGCGAAAAATAGTGGTTCTAATTTATCCAATTTTTCATGTTCTATTTGAAGTAAGTTTAAAACATCTAAATGCTCTGTTGTTAAAATCAAAAAAGAAGTTAATGCTGAACTTAATTCCTTTTTTCCTAATGATAAAAGATTAACCATTTGTTCTACTATTTCTGTTATAGTTATTTGGTTATGCGTTTGTTCTCGAACTGTAAGTAATATACCTAATACATCTGAACCAAAATCACTCTATTTCTGTCTTTTTACAATGATTTGTTCAAATTGATTAAATAATTTATCCTTACTTTTTAAAGCACAACCTAATTTAGTCCAAAGAAAAGCTAACGGAATGGTATTTAATCCTGACTTCATGTCTTTTAAATAATTACCGATTTCACTTTATGAAGCAGAATCTATACCTAGCAATAATTTCAAAACAAGGTCTAAAGTATAATTATTTATTTCAAAATATAAATCTACAAAATCAGATTTTATCCATTTTAAAAAATAGCCTTGACTCAAATTATGAATGGTATTAATATAGTTATTTAGCCCTTGCTTATTGAGAACTTGAGCTAATAGTTTTTGTCTATCTCTATGTTCTTTACCTACCAACCTAGTAATATCAGTTTGACCAAAAATTATTTGAGAATTTTTGAAAATGATAGGTGATGTAAAGTATTTGTTTTAACTAATGAAAACAAATTTTACAGCTTAATATCCTTGAAAGTAAATAAATTTTTTACCTCAAATTCTGCTTTGATAAATAGGACCATATTTTTCGTACATTTCTTTTATATAGTCTTGATAATTCTTGGGAAATATTTTGTTTTTTCCAATAAAAGGTAATCCTAAATTACCAGGTGGCAAAGGCAAATAAGAAGCTGGATTAATATTCATAAATATTGAAATTTCCTCATTAGATTTGTGACTCTTTCAAAAAATATTAAACATACTGTATCACTATACTATATTATTACAAAAAACAACTTTGACACAGTCTTTAAAGACTTGAGTTTAGACTAAGTAGGTAGGCTAGGCGTTAAAGTTTATTTTTAGACAAAGGCAGTAGGCAGAGGGCAGCAGGAGCTGTTTGCGCAGCATGACCTAGGAAAGGAAAGAGACTTATGAGCTACTTGACTTTTTATTACATACTTTGTTTTTTTCGTTCCTACCTACTTAACTTACCCCAAGAACAGGCAAAAGATTTTTTTCTTCTCCCAGTCCTTATTTAACTGTTGCCTGTTGCCTATTCCTTCTCCCGAAGGGAGTTGAACTTTTTCAAACTCAAATTATCAGAAAAATATTAAACATAAATACTTAATTATTTATTTGTTTTATTTCTATTGGCAACCGTTATTTTCTCCTGATTCCTGACTCCTTATTCTTTCTACTACGTTTTGAAGTTCAAAATGTAGGATTGAAATTTAATTTACTTCGAGAAGAAAACTTTTTTCAGAACTCGTAAATGTTATGAAAATCAAGAAAACAACTTTAACATTAATATTAACAGCACTTGCTTTAGGCGGTTTTGTTTATTTTTATGAAATTAGAGGTAAGCAGCAACAGGCAGAATTGCAAGAACAACAAAAACAGGTGTTTAATTTTAAGTCAGAAGAAATTCAGGCTATTACTATCAAACAAGAATCAGAAATATTAACTTTAACAAAGGATGAAAATGCCGAAGAAGCAACTTGGAAAATAACTGCACCTACAGAAAAAGAAGCTGATTTACTAACAGTAGAATTTTTGTTAGACCAAATAACAGGATTAAAAAGCGATCGCTCTATTAATACTCCTGTTTCTCAGTTATCTGAATATGGTTTAGAAAAACCAGAAATTACTGTAGAAATTAAACTTCAAGATGAGCGAACTAGGAGATTGTTTTTAGGAAAAGCAGATTTTGATGGTACTTCTATATATTCTCAAGTAGAAGTTGAAGGAGAACCGCCAAAAGAGGTGTCTGTTTTGTTATTATCTGTCAATTTCAAAAATGTTTTAACTAAACCAGTTGCAGAATGGGAAAAACAAGAAAAACCGGAAGAATCATCTGCTGAAACAGAAGAATCTACTGAAAAAAAAGATGAACCGGAAACAGCTAAACCATCATCTGAAAAATCTCCCGAACAATTAGAAGAATCTACTGAGAAAAAAGATGATGTGCAAATAGAAAAATCATCTCCTAAACCGGAGGGATCTCCTTCACCTACTGATGATTATTTACTAACAGAATAACTAAATTGATAGGTGGAATTATCCAATAATTAAAAATTACAGCAAATTTGAGGATAGTGAGGTAAAGTTTAAGACTAATCTATAATTTTTATTCATTCCTTGTTCCCAGAACACAGATCCGGTGTTTCCTAAAAACATAAAATTTTGTACCTTATCAACTCGAAAACTGCTGTAATAATTAATAATTACCTATCCTGAAAATAATAGGATTGACTAAAAGTATTTTTTTCTTGTATCTCCTGAAAATGAGAAGCTTTAAACCTTCATTATTCGATAAATTTTCTAGAAATGAGAGCTAAAATTTAACGCTCAATTAATATCGTAGAATAGAACTAATATAAAATTACATAAAAGAGATTAATATGATTGTAGAAGCTACCCCACAATTAATGACCTTGGATGAATTTTCAGATTGGTATCCAGATGGTTATGGTCGTGATTAATTACAAAATGGAGTTGTTTTTGAAATACAGTCTACAGGAACTCACGAACAAGTAGCAGGTTTTCTCGCCCTTAAACTAGGAGTACAAATCGAACTTCTTGAACTTCCTTATATTATTCCCAGACAAGCAATTGTTAAACCGATATATACAAATAAATCTGGTGATAATCCAGACGTAATTTTTCTGGATGAATCTGCTTTAAAAGATGAGCCTTTATGGAAAAAACGTTCCACAATTACTCAATGAAAACCGCTGTAAGCTAATTATTGAACTTGTGAGTACAAATTGGCGTAATTTATGGTCATAAATTAATTGATTATGAGGGTTTAGAAATACCAGAATATTGGATAGTTGGATTAGGGAAAAACATTATATAGGCAACCCAAAAAACCTACTTTGTCAATTTATCAGTTAATTGACGAAGAATATCAAGTACAACAATTTAGAGGAGATGAAAAAATTATTTATCCTACATTTCCAGAGCTTAAATTAACCGCCCAACAGATTTTTGCAGTAGGAGATTAAAAACATGAAAAATAAGATTTTTCATTTCCTAGACAAACAACTAAAAAGCAGAACAATTCAAAATTTGTAGGGGTTAACGGCCGTTAACCCCTACTATATTTAGTGGTTATGCGTAATACCATGCATGAAAAAAGAATGTTACGAATAATCAGCATGATTATAAAGATATTTGCAGGAGATGTCCCTTTGACAAAGCGGTCGATCTTCGTAGCTTCCCGTAGGGTGGGATGGCGATCTTCGGAGCGGGTCTGTAAGAACGGGTCTCCTCGCCATATCCAATCGACCAAGAGAGCGGTGCGACCCCGCGACCACACCAGTCGCACCTAGTAGCGCAACAAGAGAAAAAGAGAATTTCCTAGCTAAAAACTGGTATTGAAACTATTCCCATGTGACTCAGTCTTCCTGACTTCCTCTTCTGGGAGGGGGAGGGGCGAGGGGTGGGTTGACTTCTAAGAAATATCCTAGCTATTTGTAGCAAACATTTATCAAAATGGTATAAGTCCTGACCCAAATAGATGAAGCGCAATAGCCAGAACTGCTAAAATACTGAAAAATATTACACTTAAATTCAATAAGACCCAGATTTCCAGAGTAACTTTCCCACTTATGACATAGCAACCATGACTCAAACTGCACTTAATCTAGGGACAACAATAACCGACACCCAAAATGACGTTGAACTGCATAAAGTATTCAAAGTGTTTGAAGGCCATACAGCAGTAAGAGGTGTGGACCTGAATATCCGTCAAGGAGAATTTTTTAGTATTCTTGGCCCTTCTGGCTGTGGCAAGACTACAACATTACGCTTAATTGCTGGGTTTGAATCCCCATCAGCAGGTGAAATAATGATTAGGGGAGTATCCATGAATCAAACTCCTCCTTACCGTCGCCCTGTAAATACTGTTTTCCAAAGCTACGCTCTATTTAATCATCTCAGCGTCAAAGATAATATTGCCTTTGGACTACGAATTAAACGTGTAGGAAAAACTGAAACCGAAGAAAAAGTGGCACAAGTTTTACGACTGGTGAAAATGGAAAAATTTGCCGATCGCTATCCCAATCAAATATCTGGTGGGCAACAACAAAGGGTAGCTTTAGCAAGGGCGTTGGTAAATCGTCCAGCAGTATTATTATTAGATGAACCTCTTGGTGCCCTAGACTTGAAACTACGCAAACAAATGCAAATGGAATTGTCTAGCTTACATCAAGATTTAGGCGTTACATTTGTGATGGTAACTCACGACCAAGAAGAAGCTATGAGTATGTCTGACCGTATTGCCGTGATGCACGAAGGTAGAATAGAGCAGATAGGTTCTCCTCAAGAAATTTACGAGCACCCTGAAAGTCCTTTTGTAGCAGATTTTATTGGAGAGACGAATTTATTTCAGGGTCGAGTTGAATTTATCGATCATTCAAATATAGTAGTTAAGACAGATCGTGGTATTAAAATTGTTGTACAACAATCAACAGTTAGTGAAGAGGCAAAAAACGGAGAGATTTATGCAGGTGCTACCGTAGTCGTCAGTGTGCGGCCAGAAAAAATAGAGCTAAGTCTTTATTCCCTAGATATATCAGAAAATTGCTTTGAAGGTAGATTAATAAATGTTATGTATATGGGGACTCATGTATATTATCATGTAAATTTGTTGTCAGGCGATCGCATGACGATCAGGCAGCCCAGTACACAAGGAACTTTGCCCAGCGCAGATACCCCTATCTATCTTTATTGGGCAAAACAAGATTGTTTGGCTCTAAGCGAGACAAGATAACAAAAACGTAAACTAAATTTTCACTATTGAAAAATTACCGAATAATTAAGGTTTAAAGCCTCTCCTTGAAAGGAGAAAAAATTTTCCTTAAGAGTCTAATCCTCTCCTTGAAAAGAAGAGGTAATTGTTAATTATTAATTATTAATTATTAATTATTGAAAGTGCCTCCAACTAATTTCGAGAAATATCGGGGAAATGTTATTGCTGCATCTATTAACAAGCAAGATGCTCGCACTTCTAGACGTCAATTTCTCAAAACGTCAGCAGCTACCATCGCAGCTTCAGCTCTTTCTAGCTGTGGTTGGAGATTAGCTGAAGTAAAATCTAACCCCCGAATGCAGGGAGATTCAGATTTACTCTATATATATACTTGGGCAGGTTATACAGACCAAGATTTGCTAGACCGCTTCTACGATGAAACAGGTATCAAAGTAGTTGCAGATGTGTTTGACTCTAATGAGTCGATGCTAGCTAGAGTGCAAGCTGGAGGAGGTGGAGCATATAGCATCATCTATCCATCTGATTATATGGTGCAAAAAATGGAATCCCTGGGTTTGTTGACAGAGTTAGACCATTCTCTAATTCTTGGTTTAGACGATCTGTTCCCAGAATTTCAAGACCCTATATATGACCCTGGTAATGTCTATAGTGTACCCATAAGTTGGGGTACTACTGGTTTAATTTACAATAGCAAACTGTTACCCACTGCGCCCACTGACTGGGAGTATCTCTGGGAAAATAAAAATTTAATATCAAAGCGCCTGACTCTAGCTAATGACGTGCGCGAGGTGATGGGGTGTGCTTTGCGAAAGCTGGGATATTCCTACAACTCTACTAATGTTGAAAGTATCAGGGAAGCTTACCAAGAGTTACTCATACTTAGACCAGCGATCGCCTCTTTTACTACAGATGGTTGGCGGTCTCAAATTTTGGTAGAAGATTTGTTGATAGCTATGTGTTATTCTTCTGATGCTGCAGAAATTAAACCAGAAAATGAAGATTTAGAATATATTACTCCCCGCAGTGGTTCCTCTCTGTGGACGGATACATTAGTGATTCCCAAAAATGCTCCTAACCCTGATGGTGCCTATCAGTGGATTAATTTTATGTTACAGCCAGATATAGCTGCTGAAATTGTGGAGAGACTCAGTTTTGCTACACCTTCTCGTGAAGCTTATCGAAGATTATCAGAAGAACTAAAAGAAGATCCTACTTTATTTCCCCCAGAATCAATTATTGAAAAGTGTGAAAGTTTAGTTCCACTGGGTAAATATGAAGAAGTTTATGATGAATACTGGACGAAATTAAGAAGTGTATAATTGCAAGAAGGAAGAAGGAGGAAGGAGGAAGACAAATTCCTGAGTAGATTTATGTATGGAATTTTTCTACTAACTTTTTTTTAGTCATTAAATCCTCAGTAAAAGTTAATAAATTTCTTTGTTCCTGAAAATATATAGCATTATGCATTTAGGCATCGAAAACTCAGTCAGAGATTACTTTTAACTTTTTACTTTTAACTTCGTATAGCACTATAGAACCCAATCCTTGAGAAATGTTCCAATTTCTACAATATTATTTTTGAATTTTGACTTTTGAATTTTGACTTGACAAATATGACTACACCTACTAAACCGTCTGCTCCAGCTTTCCCTAATTCTCAGTCAAAACATGGTATAAGTCAAACATTTTCTAAACTGTTAGGTCCTCTAGCTTTATTAGGTCCGGCAGGTTTATGGTTACTGTTGATATTAGTGTTGCCGACTTTAGTAATTTTCCAACTGAGTTTAGTAGAAAATATTCGACCTGGAGATTTAGTAAACCCTGATGGCATTGGTAACTATTTACGAGTATTTGACCTGATTAATTTAAAAGTAATTTGGCGTTCAATTTATTTTGCTACAGGTACAACAATTTTATGTTTATTATTGGGATTTCCTGTAGCCTATTGGATTGCTTTAATGTCACCCAAACGGTGGCGAAATTTACTTTTATTAGGTTTTGTCTTGCCACTTTGGACTTCATCTTTATTACGTTCTTATGCTTGGATTACAATTTTACGACCAACTGGCGTATTAAACTCAATTATTGGAATTATTGGATTACCACCTTTAGAAGTATTGAATCGAACTCCCGCTGTTTTGATTGGTATGAGTTATAGTTATTTACCCTATATTGTGACTATTCTTTATGCTTCTTTAGAAAAGTTAGACCGGAGATTATTAGAAGCATCGGCAGATTTAGGAGCAACCCCTATACAAACTTTTTGGAAAGTGACTGTTCCTCAAAGTTTACCTGGTATTGCTGCGGGTTCTTTATTAGTTTTTATTAGTTCTTTAGGAGATTTTGTTGACCCTGAATTATTGGGTGGTGCTTCTAGTATGACAGCTGCTCGATTAATTTATAATCAATTTTTAGGAGCTACTCAAAATTGGGGGTTTGGTTCAGCTTTGAGTATGGTTATGATTTTGGGGGTGAGTATAGCGATCGCTCTTTTACTAAAATTTGGCGATGGTAAACCCTCTAAGTAGGGTTTGCTGAAAAAGTCTTTTCGTAAGGGGAGGAGACAGGAGACAGGAGACAGGAGACAGGAAACAGGAGACAGGAGGCAGGAGACAGGAGACAGGAGGAACGAGGGAGGAAGTAGGATTCAACAATTAATAATTACCTCTCCTTGGAAGCGGATAGGATTGACTCAAAGGAAAAAATTTTCTTCTCTTGGTCTCAAATGCGTTGGCTTCGGAGCAATATAATTCTGTCGTCGTCATACAATGGTTAGAGAAGAACGATCGTTTACCCCTACAATATGGACTCTTGTCTTTAAAATACTGAATAACACCGATGCTACCGGATTTGATATGACTTCAGGTAGAGGTACTGATAACTGATAACTGATAACTGATAACTGATAACTGAAATGACAAATACTTTAATAAATCCAGAAGATAATATCCCAATAGATATGTCTAAATCTCAATCAAAAATTCATATTTCTTGGCAGGTAATATTTACAATTTTAATGTTTTTGTTTATGTACTTGCCAATTTTTGTCTTGACTTTTTATAGTTTCAATAAATCTAAATATAGTGCAGGATGGGAGGGCTTCACCCTGCAATGGTATGTCAAGCTTTTTCAAGATACTAGAGTTTTAAATGCTTTACAAAATAGTTTAACTGTAGCTATTTGTGCTGTGGCTGTGTCAGCAATTATTGGTACTTTAATGGCAGTAGGTTTAGCAAAATATAAATTTCGAGGCAAATCTTTATACTTAGGTGTTTCTTATTTACCATTAATTATTCCTGATATAGCGATCGCTGTTGCGACTCTAGTCTTTTTAGCAGCATTGGCAATTAGATTAAGTTTATGGACAATAATTGCAGCTCATATTGTTTTTTGTCTAGCTTATGTGGGTTTAGTTGTTTCCACAAGATTAGCAGATTTAGACCCTAATTTAGAGGAAGCTGCCCTTGACTTGGGAGCAACTCCAGTACAAGCTTTTTTGCAAGTATTGTTACCCCAATTAATGCCAGGAATTATATCTGGATGTTTGCTAGCTTTTGTATTAAGTATGGATGATTTTTTAATTGCTAGTTTTACTTCAGGAAGTGGGGCAACAACTTTGCCAATGGAAATTTTTAGTAGGATTCGTACAGGGGTAAAACCTGATATTAATGCCCTGAGTGTAATTTTAATTTTAGGCTCAGGAGCGATTGCAATTGTTGGAGAATTTTTGCGGACTAGAAGTGAGAAAAAAAGTATTAAGTAGTTCAGGAGTCAGAATAGATTAATTGTGGTTCAACAATTAATAATTAACTAGCTATCAGCATTTTCCGTACCGGAATGCTCTGTAAACATAACTCAGCTTTCAGCGCGCTAAAAGTTTGGGTTTAAATCCCCATAACTGGAGTTGATAAACAAAGTAAAACTATGAGATTTATTAGTCCTAAAACAGATTTTGCTTTCAAAAAAATATTTGGCTCAACTGAGAGTAAAGATATTTTGATTAGTTTCTTGAATGCTCTAATATATGGTGGTGAATCTATGATTCAAGATTGGGAAATAATTGACCCATATAATCCAGGAGATACGATTAGTTTGAAAGATAGTTATCTAGATGTGAAAGCTATCTTAAATGACGGCTCCAATGTGATTATTTAAATGCAGGTATTGAGTGTTACGGCTTTTGAAAAGCGAGTAGTTTATAATTTGTGTAAAACTTATGGCAATCAATTAAACACTAGGGAAGGATATCGGAAATTAAAACCAGTAATTGCTTTAACGATTACAAATTTTGAGATGTTTGAAGAAACCGGCAAATAGATTAATCATTTTGTGTTTAAAGAGAAAGAGCAATTATTTGACTATAGAGACGAAGAAGTAGCAATGATATTTGTAGAATTACCGAAGTTCCCCAAAGAGTTAGAAGATTTAGGAGGAACAACTTTAAGTTTTAGTAGTTTGGAAGATTTGTTGAATTGGTTGAAATAATTGGATAGGGAATAGAGCGATCGCTCCCTTAATCTAACCTCTCCCACATCTATAAAGCTAGACGCGCTACCAGTTTGGGTTAAGCGTATCTCGCAACCCAATTATAATAAATAAAGATTAAGTTGAGCAAATCCCAAGAAGTTGAATATAAAAATATATAGCAGTAGAAGAAAAGGGCGCAGATATATCAAAAGCTTAAAACTCCGACAACGCAAAATTTTTCTAACTTCGCTAACTTCGGTCCCTCAATCGTTCCTTCTTCTTTCTGCTATACCAATTACTACTTGTTCAACCTACGAATTAATCCATTCAGTGGCTCCCACTAATTGATTATTGTCGAATACTTTTACAGGGCAAGGAATAATAAATCTAAACAGTTTTGTTGCTCCGACAACCCATTTATTATCGGACACAACTGCAATTTTTTCCCAAGCAGTTGGGTGTTGAAGACCTACTTTTGCATCATCCCATAAAGCTTTAGCTTCAAACCCTGAAAAATCACTGCCCAAATTATAAAGCAAGCGAATTTTGGGTTTTTCTTTTAACTTAGCCTCTATGGCGGGAATCAAAACAGATTCGTAGTCCTCTCCAGTGACTCGACCATGAGCAGTAAAGGCAAGAACGTTATCCTGTTGATTGGAACTGATTTCAATCATAATGGCCCTCCTAGATTTCAATCTATATCAGAGCAGTTTGTAGAGTTTTTTCTTCGGCGTTGGTAAAGCGCGTGTATGATATTAATCGCGCATTACTTAGGAGTCAACCCACCCCTCGCCCCTCCCCCTCCCAGGAGGGGAAGTCAGGAGTCAGGAGAGAAGAAAGAAGAAGGAAGAGGAATAGAAGGAGAAAGTTTTTTGGTCGCGTAAACAGAATGGAGTTCTATGGCACTCTTATCCGGACATGATATCATACCTCAAATTACCAACACCTTTTCTTCTTTTATTATAGCAATAGAAAATGAAAATGATCTTCACGCACAGTAGATTGGGTGCAAAGTTCTAGTGCAGGATGGCAGAAATAACTAACCAGTTACAAAATCCTAAAAGCCTTACCAATCAATACTTTTAACTTTTAACTTTTGACTTGCGCGTAGCGACACTAGGATTTTCACTAAACAGAGAACATAAATTAAAATTATAGCGGTTTTCATAAAAATAGACTAGAATTCACAATTTTGTGACTCCTCAATTTTTAGGCATACTCACTGCTATTCGAGGCTAACTATTTATCTAACTGCTTCTTTTTTAAATTTTTATACTGCTATTAAGAGTAAAATAAAAAGTTGTGCCTTTTTCCACTTGAGAAGTACACCAAATTAAACCTTGGTGACAATTAATAATTCTTTTCACAATTGATAAACCAATACCAGTTCCTTCAAACTCATCATCTGAATGGAATCGCTTAAAAGGAGTAAATAATTCTGTGAATATTTCCATATTAAAGCCAGCACCATTATCTTTAATAAAATAAATTACATCTGATTTTTGTACACATAAGCTTTTGTCTTTGTAATATAAAGAGCATTGATTAATGATTGAATCTAATTCTTTTTGTTCTGCGGATAAAACTCCAAATTCAATCTGAGTAACATCTTTTTTAGATGAATATTTCCAAGCATTACCAATTAAATTTTCTAAAGCAATTGTTAAAAATCTTTGATCCCCTTGATCTGTAACATTGGGCTGAATTAATAATTCAACTTTTCTTTGTGGTTCTTTGATTTGAAGCTTCATTAGTATTTGTTGAACTATACTACTTAAATGCACTAATTCAAGAGTTATTGGACTTTTTTTTATCTTGGACAACATGAGTAAATCTTTAATAATCTGCTGCGTTCGAGCAGTTGATTGAAACATTAAATCAAAATAATCTTGAGCATTTTGATTGGTATAATTATCATCTCCATATTCTTCTTTGAGAAAATGAGTTAATGACTCAATAGTTTCTAATTGGTCGCGGAAATCATGAGCTATACTATAACTAAAAGTTTCTAATTCTTTATTAGTTTCTTCAAGGGTTAATTCTAAGTTTTTTCTTTCTGTAATATCTCTTACTGTAATAGCAAAACCATCCCCTAATTTAACGGCGATGAAATGATACCATTTTCCTTCTTCTTGGTTATTATAATAAATATCCTGCTCTAAAGATTTTCCAGTTTCTACCACATTAACTAAATCTGTAAATAAATCATAATGAATTCTATGTAAAAACTTTTTCAGCACTAATTTACCAATTAAATCTTGTGGTTCTTGATTAAAAGCTCTAGCAATAACTGGATTAACAACTAAACAAGAAAAATCAATAATATTTCCTGTTCTCTGGTCTCTTAATGCTTCCATCGCTGCAATACCATCAAGAGAGGAATTTAAAATACCAGAAATTAATGCCCTAGATTGATATAAAATAGCTTCTGCTTCTTGGCGTTGTTTAATTTCTTGTTTTAGACTTTCTCTTTCTTTTTCTAATAACTGTTTTTGTTTTTGAATAATTAACTGACTTTTAACTCTTGCTAAAACTTCTTCTTCTTGAAAAGGCTTAGTAATATAGTCTATTCCCCCTACTTCAAATGCTTTTACTTTATCAAAAACTTCATTTAAAGCGCTAATAAAAATCACTGGAACATCTTTAGTTTTAGGATGCTCTTTTAAACGTTCACAAACTTCGTAGCCATTCAGGTCGGGCATTTTTATATCTAGTAAAATTAAATCGGGAGTGTCTGTTTCAATAGAAATTAATGCACTCTCTCCATCAATGGCTTTTTTTACCTTATAATTATTATCTTTTAAAAGAGTAGCTAAAATTTTTAAATTAGAAAGTTGATCGTCAACGATTAAAATAGTTCCTTCTGAATTTTTTTCTGATATATTATTCATATTTTTATAGCAATTCCCAAAAAGAGTGAGGTACAAAACTCTAGGCTTTAGGCAACAGGTAACAGGCAACAGGCAATAGTGAAGTAAAAATAATAGTTTACCTCACTAGCCTGAGAAATGCTATATGGTTTATCCTGATTTAAGAGATTCAATCAATTGTCTAATAGTCTTCAATTGAAAATCATTGACTAAATTAATTAACTTTTCCGCTAATAAAGATTTCTCAACCGGAATTTGTCCTATTAATTCTAAGATACTATCGTCATCTAAAGCTTTAGCTGCATCATACAGTTTTTCTAACCATTCACTCGGCATTACCTGCAAATCTTCTACTGTTAAATTTGGTAATTCACTGGTAGTTTTAGCTGGAGTTTCTTCTGCATAAATATATTCCACTCCTAAATGCTTTTTCATCGTCTCAAAAATTATTGATTCTCGGAATGGTTTTCTGACAAAATCATCACATCCTGCTGATAAAATAATTGACTTTTCTTCTTCTAATACACTTGCTGTTAAAGCAATTATTGCTGTGGCATTTCCTTTGATTGTGCCTTTAATTATTTGAGTTGCTTCGTAACCATCCATAACTGGCATTCTCATATCCATCCAAATTAAATTAGGTTGCCATTCATCCCAGATTTCTATGGCTTGTTTTCCATTTTCTGCTTCTTTTAATTCAAATCCTAATGGTTGTAATAATTTAATCAATAATAAACGATTAGTAGGCCGGTCATCTACAATTAATATTTTATAACGGGGTTGATTGGGTTTTAAAGCTATGACATGACGTGGATGTTCTTGAGTTTCTATATCTTCTTTACTGACGATTTTGGTCTTCACAAATAGATTTAACCGTCGGGTTATTTAAGCTATTGGAATTATTAGGGTTGTATTCGTAATGGGTAAATTGTCCTGAATCTCGGTCAAATCTGGTTAACCCACCACTACCTCCAATCCAGACAATACCAGATCGGTCTTCATAAATAGCATTAGTACCATTATGTTTCAAACTATTATCATCCCCAGGGATGGCACGATAATGAATAAATGATTTGCCTAAAAGATCCAGTATACTCACACCCCTTTCTGTGGGAATCCACAATTTGCCGACTTCGTCTTTGTAGAGTGGAAGAGTATTATCATGACTGAGACTATAGGGATCGCCAGAGTTATGTTCATAATGGGTAAAGGTTTTTGTTTGGGGGTCGAATCGGTAAAGTCCATTACCCCAAGTCGCAAACCACACAAAACCTGCATCATCCTCAACTGCTGATACTGTAAAAACTGTGTTGTTATCTGACTTATTGATATTGTCGGGATTGTATTGATATCGAGTAAATTTCTGGGTTTCCCGGTCTAAAGTATTGAGACCGTTTTGAGTACCCACCCATAAATTCCCGCGACTATCTTCATAAATTCCTCGTACAACATTGTCACTGAGACTATGGGGGTCGTTTGGATCGTGCTGATAATGGGTAAATTTTTCTGTTTCATAGTCAAACCTTTCCAGACCACCATAAGTTGCGATCCAAAGTACACCCTTGCTGTCTTCATAGATTTTAAACACATCGTTATTAATTAAGCTGTGGGGATTTGTGGAATCATGTTGGTAGCGAGTAAATTTGCCTGTATTTCGATTCAGTTTGTTAAGTCCACCACCCAAAGTACCTATCCATAAATTTCCCTGACTGTCTTCATGGATAGCTCTAAGAGCATCGCTACTTAAACTTTGGGGGTTGTCTGGATCGTGATAATAGTGGGTAAAACTCTCAGTGGAAGGTACATATTGATTAAGTCCAGCATTCCAAGTTGTAATCCAGAGTGTACCACTACGGTCTATCAATAGGTCTCTAGTGCGATCGCTACTCAAACTACCAGGATTATTAGGATCGTGCTGAAAAATTTTCATTCCATTGCCATCATAGCGAATGAGTCCGCCATTCATCGCAAACCACATAAACCCATCATTATCTTGAACAATGTTCCAGACTCTATCTTCCGGAAGTCCATCTTTGCTGGTGATATGTTTGAATTTGGTAAATTTTCCTGCATCTCTTGCTCGGAGTATCTGTGGTGTTGGTTTCTTTGCCAAGGTAGCTAAATTTTCTACTGTTTTCTGTTCAGTCTGAAAGGAGTGGTCTTCTCCCAAGGCAACAGGCAACAGGCAACAGGCAACAGGCAATAGGCAATATATAGGAAAAAAGTATTTTTGCAAATATGAGATGCACCCTATCCGAATGGGATGTTTCCCAAACAGTTGAGTCCTGCTATTGTTTATATTTGGCTGATAATATTTATTATTTTTTAGACGATTTTTATACATAGTTTTTCATAATATATGGTTTTTCTAATTCTGTCAAAACACCAGAATGTTCAAAATATTGACTCAGAAATTTATTAAATCCATTCCAACCATCCGGTTTAGCCGCATAAAACAAAAGCTGTTGAGGCGAGAGTTCTTTTTCCCATTCCTTCACAGCTTTTTCTCCAGATTTAATTGCCTTTTCTATATCTGTTTTATCTGTTTTATTCAAAGTTTGAGTTAGGCGATCGCCCGCTTTTTTCACAAGATAACCCCCTACTTTTGGTATTACCCAACTTACTAAATCTAGCCCCACAAATTACCTCTAATGGTACTTATATCATGTCCGGTTGAATACTTACACTTTGGAGGAGGTAAGGCAGAAGGCAGCTATGCTGGAGGCAGAAGGAAAGAAGAGGTTAGAAGGGAAAAGGTTTTTTATCACGCTATTATCCGGACATGATATTAGACATTTTTTGGTAGGAAAAATGCGTCAAAGTCAGTCTAGACAAGGGAATTACGTCGAGGCGTTAAAAATGGCTAGCACCCTTAGTAATTCAGGATTTTACCTTTTTGACGTAAAAGCCTGTGCCTATCTATATTTGAGCCTATTTTATTGCTTGATTTTGTGTAAGTCCCACTAATTAGATTCACTTCTATTCTATTTTAATAAAGTAATAAAGTAAGAACCTATCCCACTAATAAGACTTTTGCTAAAAACTCTAAATATGTTGATACTTAAAAACGAAAAATCAAGCTTTTCAAACACATTTTACTTAAACAAATAAACTTGTTAAAAATAGTGGGATAGCTTCAAAGGAGTAGGGAGTAGGGAGTAGGGAAGAAATTGAAAAAGTAAGGGAGTAGAGAGTAGCTAGTTAACGATAGAATACAAAAATTGGGATAATTTATTTTCTGCTATTCCCTTATTACACAGAAATTATCAATTCTTTCCCCCCTACTGCCTACTGCCTACAACAAAGCTGCCTACTCCCTCTTTTCTGGAGATGTCTAGGAGATGTCTAGTAGATACTAGACAACATAGCATCAATTGTTGTTTCTAAAGCAACTGCTGCTCCCGCACTCATATCCCGAGGAACACAAACTCTATTTCTGAGAAAAGCAAGGGCGATCGCTCCTACAGCAGCATCAGCAGCAGGTTCCTCTTTTCCTTCATTCTGTTGGTCAGTTTTTGAGTCAACTGGTTTGTCAGAAAATAATGGAATACTTCCTTCAATTAAACAATGAACTAAACGTCTCAAATGCCGATCAATAGCTAATTCAATACTGGGTAAAGTCTCCTGAATCACCCATTTTTTAATTCCCGAATTTTTGATAATATCAGCAATCACAGTTTGGTAGTTACTACTTAATCTCGCCGCTGCCTCCATAGAATATTCTTCTGTTTGACTTTCTACTTCTCCATGGGGTTGTGGTTGAGTAACACTTAGAGATTTACTCTTATGGATAGGTTGTACGCCAAATAACTTGTGCATAATCAAATTATTAGTTCGAGCACTAGGTTTGATCCGTTGATAAGAGGAACGTTTATTGATAGCTGTCAACCATTGATTGAGTCGAGGAAAGCGGTCATTGTCGTATAGAGAATATCCCCGGAATACAGGTAAATTTGCTGCGAACCTTCTGAGAGCTGGAGTATACATAATATCCACCAAACTAAACTCGCCCATAAAATAAACACCAGGATATTGACCCAATGTTACCTCTAACTGGTCTGATTTTGTCTCAAAAGTTGTTTGCAAATTCAGCAGTTGTGCCGCTATCTGTTCCGGAATAGTTTCTGTAGATTGCTCAGAGTTAGCAGGTTTGCCTCGGAGAAACGCATATCCTGATTTGACTAAACCATTGGCATCAAAATTCTCAATCATATCTAATGCCGCAGACCTTTCTTGAGAGGCGATCGGCAGTAGAGGAAAGCGATCGAATTTTTTTTCTAAGGCAAGCAGAATATCTTTAGACTCATAAACTAACTCGCCCTCAATTTTGACTGCGGGAACCAATGCTGTTGGCACCATATCCTTATACCACTGTGGTTTGTTTGATAAATCAATTAATTCAGTTTCAAAAGGAATTTGTTTTTCTTCTAAAGCAAACCAAACTCTTTCACAGAAAGGACACCAACCATGAGTATCTCGATAGAGCAAGACAGAAGGTTTTTCCCCAGGACTGAGTCGATGGAGGTGACTGGATATTGTTGCAGTGGCAGGTGTTTGTCCTGGTCTTGATATCCATTTTGCCGTAGTATTTTGTTGGGCAACCTCTAGTAATTCTTCCCAGTTAGGAAGAGATTTTTGCTGAGATGTCTCTGTTTTCATTGCTAGCTTTATTTGTTAGATAGATGTACCTGAAATTTTATCATAAATCAAAGTCAAATAAATATTTCGTAGTGGCGTGACACACCAATGTTGCAATAGTAGGGGCGGGTTCCGCGTTAAATTAATGGTGTTAGAAATTATCTGATTAACCCGCCCCACTAAATTAATATTTATGAAGATACGATCGGGGGTTCTATAAGGTTTTTCCTTCTCTTAAAGCTTCTTCCTTCTTCCTTTTTCCTTCTTCCTTACCTTCTCTATACAATACCGATGCTACCGGACATGATATCAGTTATCAGTTGTCAAAAGGTGGCATATATCTAAGTTTTGCTCAGTTACGCTATCGCTAACACACCCTACTGTCGTGTCAAGCTTAAAATAGGGTAATAGGAAAATGGTAAAATCTAAGCTATATATTGTTTTTGTCCAAAATCCTAATACAACATTTAAGGCTTGACGCGCTACTACTGGACTCGGTTTTTTATTCCCCCTATTGCTTATTGCCTGTTGCCTGTTGCCTGTTGCCTGTTGCCTGCGCGCAGCGCTCTAACCCACAAATTGCAGCTAAAAGTAACCATCCTATTGTATTAATTCGTAAATCAAACAAACTCACGTCAAACATATTAAATATAGTACAAGCAGCAAAAGCTACTAAATAACTAAAAAATATGAAACGGTCTCCTCTGGAATAAATTGATGACCTATTAATTAATAACAATACTGCCTTTGCCAATATCCAACCCACCCAAACAAACAAAAACAAAGCAGCAGGAATTCCAGTTTCTGCCGTTAGCATCAAGAATAAATTATGAGGATGACCAAGCCACATTTGCATCTGTGCTTCATACAAAGGAGTAAAATTCCGCAAACCCCAACCACTCCAAGGCTTTTCTAAAGTCATATTCCAAGCAAATTGCCATTGGGTGCTGCGTAGAATGGCTACAGGTCTATCAAAATCTCGATCTGTGAGTCGTGCCCAAAAGTATTCCGGAACAATTATTCGTAACCATTGCTGCAAAGGTGCAGGAGCAAAAGCAGCTCCAAAGACAGTTGCCACTGCTGTCATTACTAACCATACTAACCAATGCCAACCAAGATAAATAGCATAAGCAAGACCAGCAAATACCACTAACCCCCAAGCATTGCGTGAATTTGTCAAGACCAAAGCAATGCCATTACTAATTATTGCCACTGTTAAAAAAATAAGTTCTTGAGGTGACTCACCATGAAAAATATTGAAGCGACCCATTTTCTGTTTTGGGTGTGCGCTCTCTGTTGTCACCCTGTTTCCAAATAAAAATTTCCATTTTTCAATCCACAACCCCAACCCAAGAATAAATACAACCGTCAAATAAATTGCGAGAATATTAGCATACATAAATACTGAAGCCATTCTCCCCGGAGGGTTGCCTTGTGGTGCAAGTACCCAACCTAAAATAATTTGTAAACTCAGGGGGCCAGACCAACCAAAAAATAATTGTCCGAAACCTAAAATGACTACAGGTAGTGAAGAGAGTACCATTACCCAAGAAAGTCGTCGCAGTTGGGAGGGAGTTTGGATAAGAGTACTCAAGGCAGCAAATACTCCAAAAAACGGTAATAAATTAGCTAACCCTAAAAAGGCTTCCTGACGGTCTAATGCAAAAAATGTAGCGATCGCTAACCAGACAGCAAGACCAGCTAAGGCTATATTGTGGGGACGACGAATAATGCTGCGCCATTTTTGTTGCCAACTGCTAATAACGGCAAAAATTAGAGTTAATATACCTATAGTTGGTAATATAGGAAACAGTAATAGTCCTATTTGAGTGAACTTCCACTCTTTTTGTAAATAACGATGAGAATTATGATTCAATTTTTTTAGGTATTATAGCAGGGAACAGGGAACAGGGAACAGGGAATAGGCAACAGGCAACAGGCAACAGGCAACAGCGGTCAGACCCCGCGACGACGCCAGCTCGCTTGCGGAATGCTGACCAAGAGAGGCAACAGTGGAAAAAAACATTGCCTAGCTGTGGGATAGTGCGTTACGTGATACTAACGTACTCTACTGGACTGACACACCTTAAATGGTGCATTAGATTCAATTCAAAAGTCAAAAGTCATGCATTCAAAAGTAAGAGTTTTCAAGTTAAAAACTAATGCACAGTTTTAGCTGTGTAAGTCTACTACATTATATTCATTTTACAAACACTCTCTAATATAGCAATAGTAATTCCCAAAAAGTGTGAGGTACAAAATGATAAGTTTTAGGGAGCAGGAAAACGCATAATGATATAAACTTGTAATAAAGTAGGTTGGGTTAAGCGCTAGCAAACCCAACAGATAAGGGTCTAATTTTTTTCCACTAGCATCTCCAATAATAAAAAATAACATGAAATTAGCAACAGTTAAACAATTATTTATTCATCCAGTTAAAGGGTTAACTCCTAAAAATTGCCAGGATTTTTTCCTCACTTCAGGATATGGCATTAAAGGCGATCGCGCTTTTGCTTTGATGTTTCTCGACTCTGATAACTCTACAATACCAGAAGTTATACCTTGGATGAGTAAAAAGCATTTTGCAGTACAAAATGACTGGCCTGGTTTAGCTGCTTTGAATTGCGAGTTTGACCCAGAAACTGGATTTTTGACTGTGCGACGGCAGGAAGTTGAGTTGCTGAAGGCAAATGCAGATTTATCTGAGGAACGCGATCGCATTAGTGCTTTTTTCACAGATTATTTGACTACTCTCACACCGAATAAAGGAGCGCGTCATCCTCAAAAAGCTCCCGTGCAGTTAGTGGGAAATGGTAAGACAACTCGTTACCCTGACCGCGAAATTGTACATATTTCTATTATTAGTCAGGCAACTATGGATGATTTAGGAAAAAAGGCAGGCACGATATTAGATGTGCAGAGGTTTCGCCCTAATGTAGTTGTGGATGGAATAGATGCTTGGTCAGAGTTTGACTTGGTAGGAAAACAGTTGCGCTTGGGTAATGCTCAAATTACTGTTACTGCTAAAATTGGACGGTGTATGAATATTGAGGTCGATCCAGAAACAGGTGATCGCGATATTCCTTTATTATCGGTGTTGAAAGAAAAATTTGGTCACGCTCACACGGGAGTATTGGCAACTGTTGATAGTGATGGCAGTGTAGCGGTTGGCGATCTTTTGCAAGTTTTGAGTGATTAATTTCTATATTTTTTACAACAATCAATAATTATGATAGTCTATAGCAGGCAACAGGGAACAGTGGAAAAAATATTTCCCTGTCTTACGGTTGATTATCAGTATAAGTCCTAAGTAACCCATAATTTGTTATAATTAGGACTTAGGCACTGACAATAGAAGTATAGCAATGTGCGCTGGCATATTTACAAATCACAGGAGGTGTCCAATAGCTAAAAGTCTTATATTATCAGCTTTTTATTCCCCCAGATGAGTTGTTGCCTATTGCCTGTTGCCTGCGCACAGCGCTATAGAGTTTGTGCGCTATCGCTAACACACCCTACCAATCGCGTTCATGCGTAAGTCATATCAAATCCGGTAGCATCGGTGTAATTAGATGGGGAGATGGAGAGATCGAGAAATATTTGGTAATGGTTGAAGATGGAACATTTTTTTAGGGGTTGCACATTATGGAATGATACTGCCAAAAAGAGGTTTAGACTTTGACTAAAAAAACCTAATATTAATTGTTCTAGCAATTATCAAATCCAAAATCAAATTCAATCAAAAATCTCAAATCATTCGCCACTGTGCAACGCCTTTTTTTATACCGAATTAAACGGATTTGATATGATATACAAGTCAAAATTAATAGGAAGTGAAATTATGGAAAGTCAATTATCTGGAAGTTGGCAAGACTGGGTAGGAGTAGCAGGTTATGTTTTATTTGCAGGTTTTATTGTCTGGCGCGTACTTACAATGCCATCAAAGTGAGTTACATCATGTCCGGATAAGAGCGTGATAGAATTCCGTTCCGCTTACGCGACCAAAAAACTTTATCCTTCTCCTGTTCTTTCTTCTTCTTTATTCCCTCCTGACTCGGTCCTTCCCCTCCTGGGAGGGGTTAGGGGTGGGTTGACTCCTGACTCCTCCATCATTTATTTATAACTGTTCAACCGGACATGATATTATAGCGCTATGTGTTGGGTAGTAGCTTGCTATAACGATAGGATTGGCCATGATAGCAGTATGCACTCAAGAAAGTTATAAATAATGAGGTCAACTAAAATGCTGGAAGTCAGATTGATCTTTGAGAAAAAGGAATTGCGCAGGCCCTCAAAAATGATATTGAAGCTATTCCTACTGACTACTAGAAACAACCTTTTATTATACAGACGCTGCCGGACTTGTTGATATTATAGGCGATCGACAGACACAGGCATTAATTTTTCGTGTGTGGTGTAAAAAAAGGTTTGTTATCATTAATACAAGACAAGACATATTCAAAACGAGTACCTTTTTGATTGGTATGTTTGATAATTCTACAGATTTTTCCAATCCATTCATACTCAATCAACATTACATAAGTGTAGATATTTTCCCTCTGGCACAATATATACAGTCCAGGGGTTTATTATCATTCCATCTTCTATTTTATGGACTGTGAGGATCGTTTTTCCTTTTAGAAGTTGGACAAGGTGACTGGGAAAATTAGCAGATTGATTTTGGACTACTATTATGAATGCAATATTTAGTTGTTTTGGCAGATGAGAAAAAAATGTTTCTAATAGTTTTAGATTCTCTGCAAATATTGCTAGACCTACGACAAAAAATTGGTTTTCTAGTTGTAATTTCATTTTTTAATGGGGAAGAGGAAACAGGGAATAAGCAATAGGCAATATGTTGTACCTCACTTCTTTAATCAATGCTATAAAAATAATTTTTCCTACCTATTTAATCGGACTATCAAATATACAATTAGTTTTGTTTGACTACTTAGGGTTTGCGCTCATAAGTCTTATTGGTGAGGGTAGGAGACAGGAGACAGGAGACAGGAGACAGGATAAATGGGTACTTAGAGGAGGTAGGAGCGGGCGTTTTGTAAGAATGATTTTTCTGCCCAACTATGCGCCTAAAATACGCTCCTTTTTGAGCGTGAAGAGCTGAAAAACAGGCACTTTTTTTGAACAAAAAAAGGCTAAAACCTTTATCTGTAAATACTTTTATATTTAATCAGCAATCCCTACTTATTTTAGTAAACTATTCAAGAAAATAGGGAATAGGGAAAGACTTTTCAACTATTAGCTCTAGGAAATGCTTACTATTCAATCAGTCAATATTTGTCTACCCATTTTAAATTTTGAACAGTTTAACTAGCTATCAGCTTTTAGAACTCTGGGTTAAAATCCCCGCTTTCTATAAACCGGATAGTTTAGGAGGTTTTGAAATCCCTTTCTAAACGTAAAAAAAATAATTCTACTGATTACTGAGTGCTGAGTGCTGACCGCTTCTTTAAAGTTAAAATCATGCATTTATATTATCATGCTATAATTTCGTAATTAATCAAAAAAGTTATTAATTTGTTTTTAATTAATTGTAGTGAATAATAATCCTCGTCAATTAGCTTTTATTATCCTCCAAGAAGTGTATCGAAAAGAAGCTTTTGCTGATTTTGCTCTAGATAAACATTTGAGAAAAAATGACTTAATTGATGCCAACCGTCGATTAGTTACAGAGTTAGTTTATGGATGTGTGAGAAGGCAGCGATCGCTTGATGCAATTATCGATCGATTAGCAAAAAAGAAATCTCACCAACAACATCCAGACTTACGGATAATTCTCCATATTGGTTTATATCAATTATCCTATTTAACACAAATTCCAGAATCAGCAGCAGTTAATACCACAGTTGAGCTAGCAAAAGAAAATAAACTGGCTAAATTAACTGGTTTTATTAATGGTTTACTCAGAGAATATATTCGGCGAGAATTGACGATTGACTTGCCCAAAAATCCAGTACAAAAATTAGGAACATTATATAGTTTTCCTGACTGGATAGTTAAATATTGGATAGAGACATTAGGTTTAAGAGAAACTGAAGAATTATGCTCATGGTTCAATCAATCGCCGAGTCTTGATTTAAGAATTAATCCACTCAAAATCTCAATTACAGAAGTAGAAACAGCTATGAAAAATACAGGTATTTGTGTTAACTGGATACCTCAATTTCCCCAACTTTTAAGACTAACAGGTGCAGTAGGTTCAATTCAAAAATTACCGGGTTATGAAGAGGGTTGGTGGTCAGTTCAAGATAGTAGCGCTCAATTAGTTAGTTATTTATTAAATCCACAACCAGGAGAAATCATCATTGATGCCTGTGCTGCCCCTGGAGGTAAGACAACTCACATAGCAGAATTAATAGGAGATAATGGCAAAATTTTTGCTATTGATAAAACAGCTTCTCGACTAAAAATGTTAGAACAAAATTCTGAAAGATTGCAGTTAAAATCTATTTCTATTTATATAGGAGATAGTCGAAGTTTTCCTGAATTTATTAATCAAGCTGACCGAGTTTTATTAGATGCACCTTGTTCTGGTTTAGGAACTTTACACCGTCGAGCGGATGCAAGGTGGAGACAAACTCCAGAGAATATTCAAAAGCTCTCAAAACTTCAGAGTGAGTTATTAGAAAATACTGCCAAATGGGTCAAACCAGCCGGAGTTTTGGTATATGCAACTTGTACAATTCATCCTTTAGAAAATGAGGAGGTGATTGAGAAGTTTTTGACCAATAATTCTGAGTGGGAAATTGAAGCGCCAACTATTGATTTTATAGTGTCTCCCACTGTGGAAGGATGGGTAAAAGTTTGGCCTAATAGAGAACACATGGATGGTTTTTTTATGGTGAAATTGAGAAGAAAGTGTCAGAAATTAACAATTAATAATTAATAATTAATTATTAATTATTAATTAGGGTTTGCGTATGGAAAGTCTTTTTGCTGAGGTAGGAGACAGGAGACAGGAGACAGGAGACAGGAGACGAACCACCCCTCGCCCCTCCCCCTCCCAGGAGGGGAAGTCAGGAGAAATGGGAATGAGCGAGGAGGTAGGAGTAAGAATTGTCAGAATGATTTTTCTGCTCAACTCTTGCCTAAAATACTAGCTTTTTGAGGGTTTTCAACTGAAACAGGGGCACTTTTTTCAATCATAAAAATGCTCAAACCTTTATATATCAATACTTTTATATTTTATCGGTAAGCCCTAATTATTACTTATTCTTAAAAGAAGGGGATTGACTAAAAGGAAAATTTTTGATTTTATCTCCTTAAAAGGGGAAGCTTTAAACCTGAATTGTTTAATTATTAATTATTCGGTAAGTGGTAGTTTTTAGGTGTTAGGTGGTAGGTGTCATTGCAATTCCCAAGAAGTGTGAGTTCAACAATTATTCATTATTCATTATTCATTATTCATTGTTGAAATATATTCTGCCAAATCTTCTAATGGTTCATCAAAATCATCTGACATAATAATTTGATTTGCCCAACTACCATAACCCTTAACAGTTTCTATCTTTTCTGTGAATTGTTGATTATTCGGATATTTTTCTCGTAAATATTCTGCATAATTCAACAGTTCTTTTTTCAGAGATTCAGGCAGATTAATTACAACTTTCCACAAAGCTATATCGGTATTCATAAATTTTATTCTAACCAAATAATAGGGATAAAAATCTCATCAAAAACTGTGTAATTTCAGTTATCACTTGTCAATACTCATAATTATATCATATATAACTTTGTAAGAGTTTGACTGAATAACCGAGGGGCGATATAGCGTTTCTCAAGTTACTAAGGTACAGTTGTTTTTCTTGTTTTCTATTCCCTACTCCCTACTCCCTACTCCCTAAACAGCGATCGCCTCCAAAATTAACAACCCTAAATCTTTATATAAACCTCTATTTTGCTGAGGACAACTATGGTGAGTTAAACAGCGGGGACAACCATATTCACAATCACAATTTTTTGCTAATTCTGTTGCCTTCTTTGCAAACTTCAACAGTTGATTAAAAATTGCTTCACTCGCACCATTTCCACCATCGCAAGTATCAAAAAAATAACCGATAGTTTCTCCTCTCTCTTGCTTCACAAACCATTGAACATCCTGACTCGAACTTAACACTACTAAAGGCACAGCAAACATTAGTTGATGCCCCATACTATGCAATGCAATAAAATCTGAATTACAACTCCATAAATTTTTGAATTTATCTGGAATTTTGTCTTGATACTTCTCTTTTATTTTCTCCTTAATTTCTCTAAAATTTTCCCCTATAGCATTGCTAAAAGCATAATTTATCTCTACCTTCACAACTGGAGCTTGATATTGAGTTTGATAGGGCGGATCGAAACTACCTCCATCTACAACTTTAGTAATTTCACCTCCTTTTTTATATTCAGTAGCAAACAAATCATATCCTGTGACTAAAAAGGTAATTTCTCCCCAGATTAAACTTAATCTTAATCTAGCGTGCGGAATATTTGCTTGAATTATTTGGGATTTTGCTAATTGCTGAGTTTCTTGAATAACTAACTCAGTTTTTGGCTTGCTTTCTAAATTACAATTTTTGCCTAAAGGTTTTAAAATTGCTTTTTTTGTATCTAAGTCGAGATTCTCAGAACGATAAAAAATTAACTCACTGTCATAATTTTGGGCTAAATAAATTGCCCCTGGAAAAACTTCCTGATGGGCAAGACTCATTTGCATTTTTTCAAAAGTTTCTCCAGTATTAATATTGATTAATTCCACATCATTTTGAGCATGACCGCGAATATTAATATTCCGATGAGGAAAACCATATCCCCAAAGTTCAGAAGAGTTAGTAATATAGATTTTTTCTTGTTTCAATAAACTATCAGCAATAGCTCCAGCTACTTCTCCAAAACGTTCTGTTATTTCATTCAAAGGTAGGCCACTTTCGACACAACTACATTCTAAATGTTTGCCCAAAATAGTCGGATAATTTGGATTAAAAGCAGCACTTTCCACCTCACCATTTAATAATAAATCTGGTTTATTTCCATAGAAATTATCCAACGGGTTTTGAGCTACTGGTAAAAACATCACTAACCCAGGATTTCTACGTCCTGCTCTACCAATTCTCTGTCGCCATGACATTAAACTACCAGGATAACCACGCACCAAACAACAATCAAGTCCTGGTAAATCAATTCCTGCTTCTAATGCAGAAGTAGAAAGAATAACTTTTACTATACCAGCTTCTAATTTTTGGATAATATCCTGTCGTCTATTAAATTGCAAAGAACCATAAAAAATTGCCACTTTATCTGCTAAATAACTCTCACCATTCTTATCAGCTATTCGCTTAATTATACCCAGGAGTTTTTTCACAGCACTGCGAGAATTACAAAATACTATCCCACTTAGATCGTGGCGTAACCAAGACAGAATTATTTGACAAGCATCGGGGTTAGCAGTTTCGCTAGGTTCCAAACATAAAATTGTTCTACCAGCACTATCAGCACCACTTTTTGATATTAGATGAAGTCGTTCCGGTTCCTCAGATCGGTTGCTAAATCTCATTGCCATTTCTGCGGGGTTGCCAATAGTAGCTGAACTAAAAATAAATTGTAGTTTTTTTGAACTTCCTCCTACTCTGTCTACCACCATTTTTAATCTGCGCATTAGGTTGGCAAAATGAGCGCCAAAAGCACCTCTATAAGTATGAGATTCATCTATAACTACATAGCGGAGTTGTTGAAAAAATTTACGCCATCCTTCTCCATCTTTGCTTCTAATTCTATATAGTTGATAGTGTAATAAATCTGGGCTGACTCCTAAAATATTGGGTGGGTTGGGGATAAATAATTTTTTCCTTTGTTTTGAGGATGTGTCACCTGTAATTAATCCAATTTTGACAGAATTTTCGGGAAAGTATGAGACCATTTTTTCCAACTTTTGCATCTGGTCTAATGCTAATGCTTTGAGGGGAAAAATATATAATGCTGTGGTCTGAGGTTGTTGTAAACATGATTCTAAAATCCCTAAGTTATAACAGAGAGTTTTACCAGAAGCTGTGGGGGTAAAGATGCAAAGGTCTAATTTTTTTCTCAGAGCGTTTAATGATTCAATTTGATGTTCATAGAGTTCCGTAATCTTTTGTAAAATGAGAGAATTTTTGAGAGTTATTGGTAAATCTTCTGGCAAAGGATAAAGTTTTCCTGGAGTTGGTGGTGTATTTTCTATAGCTACTAATTTATCTGAAAATTCTTGGGCTATTGTTTGAAATACTGGTCGGGGAATAGCTGCTATTTCTGCGGAAGTAATCTTTGATTTTTCAGGCTGTTTTAACTTCTTAGTCTGAAAATTTTTACTATCTCTTTGATGAATTTGTTTTTGATTAATTGCTATTTGCCAATCAGGAAAATGTACTGGGGTTGTATTTTCTAGAAAGTCTACAATTAAACGTTTGCCTAATACTGCTGTAATTTGACCAATACCATATTCAGGAGAATAAATTTTTGCACCAATTTTTAACCACTCTGGAGGTAATAGTAATTGATTTCCTGCAGCTTGGAGAATAGCAGCATAATCTGTAGGTTTATCTGTCATATTAGCTTTTTAGTAGTAGTGGACCGACACAGCTAAAATGGTGCATTAAAATAGTCAGCAATGGAGGACAATAATTATCATTTTCTTTGTGGGTTTAATACCTCACCGTCTACACGGTGTTCAAAATTACTTGGGGTTAGAATCCCCATGTAATTTTCCTCCTGTCTCCTGTCTCCTGTCTCCTGTCTCCTTCTTCAAGGGAAGAGGTCGGCCAGATAAAGTCTATCTGACGGATGTCATATAAAATCCAGTAGCATCGGTATAAAATTTTTTGAAGGTAGGAGTCAGGAGTCAGGTAGGGGAGACGTCGGATTAGCGACGTACAAGAGTCAGGAGGGAAAACAGTTATAAAGATTTGGCAATGGTGAAGATGGACAATATTTTTATACCTAATTAAACGGATTTGATATCATATTTTTAACGATTTTTTCTACACAATTAATACTCTGCGCTCAAAGTTATTTTTTTAAGTAGAAATAAAAATAAAATTTTCTGACAGCATTACTAAGTTCTGTCAAAACTGATTTGGAGTAATTATTAACCTGGGTTCAGCAACATATAGTTCTGTACGATATAGTAAATAAACTAGACCTTTTTTATCTACCCATCGCTCATATAATGCTTTCAAATTTGCCGTAATTTGTTCTCGTTCATAACCTTGATTTGGCACTGATGACGAACTCATAATACGACCTATTAATCCTGGCAAATCTAACTCTTGTCTGTGAGTAAATGTTGAATGTTGAAAATTGACAAAATAGGAACTTTTTTCTATGGAAGCAATTGAAAAACGTCGTTTTTTTTTAGTGTTTGAATGATGTTTAGATATCTGCTTCATTAAGTTACTATTTTCTTTAGTAAATCCATCTTCTCTATTCCAGTTATTCCATAAAAGTGCTAATTTGCCAGAGGGTTTTAAAATTCTGTGAAATTCCTGTAAAGTAGGTTCCAGATTAAACCAATGAAAAGCTTGAAAACAAGTTACTAAATCAACTGATTCATTAGGAAGATTAGTCGCTTCTGCCGTTGCTTCTCTAAACTCTATTAAAGGGTGAGATTGAGCAGCATTCTTCATTTTAAGGTTTGGTTCAATAGCTATGACATTAATACCTTGTTCAGCTAACATTCTAGAACCAATACCTGTACCAGCTCCAATATCTGCTGCTAATAATTCTGAAGGATTTTCAAATCCAGAAATCATTAAAGTGATCGCTTCTTTTGGATAATTTGGTCTATACTGAGCATAATCTTCGGCTCGATCGGAAAATCGATTTAGTGGGTTCATTTTATCTCTGCATACCTTAACTAATATTACTTTTAATAAATTTAACTCTATTATCAAATCATGGCATATAAATTAAAAAAAATATTAGACATATGGGGAAATGTTGGTACAGAATTTGGACCCAGTGAATTTGTGGTTCGCGTAGGTGCAGAAGTTGAGATTGATTCGGTTATGAACACTGTTGAATATGTCCAAGAAAATTCGGCTTTGAGCCAAACCTAAAACTTGCCCCAGTTTTTTCAAAATTTTGAATATAAATTAAATATTCCTTGCTCTACTTATATAACTGGTATTATGGGCTTTATTGTTTACCTATCTTGATTAATCTCTTTGGGTGAGAATTGAAAATTTATGTAGTTGACGAAGAAGGCTGAGAATGGCTAAAAATGAGGACCAGTAATCCTTTCAAGAATGTCGCTATTGCTTCACCCCCACGAAACAGCCATAATCATATTGATAGATTTGAGGATTTCCGAACATGGCAGAAATTAACGGCGTAATGATGCAATATTTCCACTGGTATATTGACCCAAATCTTATCCTGTGGAATCAAGTGGCAAGTATGGCCCAAGAATTAGCAGATGCAGGCTTTACCGCCATGTGGTTACCACCAGCTTACAAAGGTATAGGGGGGACTTATGATGTGGGATATGGGGTTTATGATATGTATGACTTGGGGGAATTTGACCAAAAAGGTACTGTTCGGACAAAATATGGCGATCGCCAACAATATTTAGATGCTATTCAAGCTCTACACAATGTTGGTATTGATGTCTATGCTGATGGAGTTCTCAACCACCGCATGGGTGCTGATGGAACAGAAATTGTCAAAGCAACTCCTTTTTCCAAGGATAACCGCATTCATCCCAAGGGTGGAATGCGTGAAGTTAAAGGTTATACTCATTTTCCATTTCCTGGTCGGCAAAAAAAGTATTCTGACTTTGAGTGGCATTGGTGGCATTTTGATGCAGTAGATTATGATGACTATAGCAAGGAACAAAATACTATATATCTATTTGAAGGGAAAAGCTTTGATGATTATGTGGCGTTGGAAAATGGCAACTATGCTTACCTGATGGGATGCGATATTGATTTCCAGAGTAAAGAAGTTCGGGATGAAGTGATACGTTGGGGTAAGTGGTATATAGAAACTACGGGAGTCGATGGTTTCCGTCTAGATGCTATCAAACATATTTCATCCTGGTTTTTTCCTCTGTGGATAGATGTATTAGAACATCATTTTCAGAAGGATTTATTTATGGTTGGGGAATATTGGTTCAACGATATTGGTACGTTGCACTGGTATATTAATTCAGTTGGTGGCAGAATGTCTGTGTTTGATGTTCCTCTACATTACAACTTTTATTATGCGAGTAAATCGGGCGGACATTATGATATGCGCCATATTCTCAATGGTACTTTGATGCAGGAACGTCCGGTCAATGCTGTTACTTTTGTGGAAAACCATGACTCACAACCTTTACAAGCATTGGAAGCTCCTGTTGAACCTTGGTTTAAGCCTTTAGCTTATGCCATTATTTTGTTGCGTCGTGAAGGATATCCTTGCATTTTTTATGCTGACTATTATGGTGCAGAGTATGAAGATTATGGGAAAGATGGCAACCGTTACAAGATTTTCTTACCATCCCACCGTTGGATAATTGATAAGTTACTTTTTGCCCGGAAATATTATGCTTATGGGGAGCAATATGATTATTTCGATCATTACAATACTGTAGGTTGGACTCGTTTGGGTACTGAAGAACATCCAAAAGCAATGGCTGTAATTATGAGTGATAGCTATCCAGGTTACAAGTGGATGGAAGTGGGTAAACCAAATGCTAAGTTTTATGACCTCACGGAACATATTCAGGAACCCATTTATACTAATGACTCTGGTTGGGCTAAATTTCGGTGTAATGGCGGGTCAGTTTCTGTTTGGTTACAAGAATAATAACTAATAGACATTTTCAGAAAAGAGGGAGTAGGGACTAGGGAGTAGGGGAAAAAAATTGGGCGTTGGTGATTTGAGGTATGATATCATGCCCGGATAAGAGTTCGATAGAACTCCGTTACCTTTACGCGACCAAAAAACTTTCTCCTTCTACTCCTGTTTATTCTTCTTTCTTCCCTCCTGACTCCTGATATCATGTCCGAAGGCAATCGTTTGTGTAAACCCAAGGGTGAATATCTACAGGAAATTTAACAGGACTTACGCAGGGACTCTACATATAGCTAGGGCGTTAGCGGAGCTTTGCGTTAGCAAATGCCATTCGCCCCTACAGATGGTGCTTTAAAGGTCAATTTGCGTAAGTCCTGTTTAAGTTTTTTTCTGACTCTGAAACCTTCTTCCTCCTCCATCTTTCCTCTTCCATTTTCCTTACCTTCTCTATACAATACCGATGCTACCGGACATGATATGACTCCTGACTCCTGACTCCTAAGTAATGAAAATTAATATCATACACGCGCTTCACCAACGCCAAAAATTGATAATTTCGGTAGTGCATCATTCAAAAATTAATAATGAATAATGAATAATGAATAATTACCTCTCCTTGAAAAGAAGAGGATTGACAAATTCATGAAAATTTTTTTTATTATCCCCTTAAAAGGGGAGGCGCATACCCACAATTTTTCGGTAAAGTGTGGGATAAGTAATACCATTTCTCAAAAACTTTTCTACATTTTGTTGAGTAGGGGACCCATCCCTAACCCCTCCCAGGAGGGGAAGTAGGGGAGTAGGGGAATGGGGGAGAAGCAAACATAAGAATAATTAACATCATTCGCGAGCTAAAATTAGCATACAAAGTGATTCGGATTGTGCTGATTAGTTGACAACTGAAGTATTGCCCAAGTATAGCACTACTTTTGGGAATTGGTATAATTAATTCATTCCATTTCCAAGGAACGATTTTTGATATATTTACCCGCGTAAAAATTTTAGAGGCACGGAGTCGTGAATTGATTGAAGCAAGAATTAAAAATACTTCAATACACCCCATCCCCCCATCTCCCCATCTATTTTTAAATAGATTACAAATTGGTTCTATATAATTGGTATATTCGCATTTAATTAATTTGCATTCCTGGCAGCCAAATAATTAAACTCAAAAGACTAATAAATAAAATAGGTAAAATGATAGCTAAACTAATACCACAGTAATTTTTCCAACTAATTTGAAAACCATGTTGCTTCATCATATAAAACCAACATAGAGTAGACAGACTACCAATAGGAGTAATTTTAGCACCAACAACACAGCCAATAATAGTAGCATAAACCATTGCTTCTGAAATATTAGAATCTATTATTGGTGCAGTTTGAATTGTCAATATGTTAATCAAAGAAGATGGTAAATTATTACAGACTGCGCTAATAAATGCAGATAAAAAACCAGTAGCAATAATAGCTAGAGAAAATCCCCATCCAGAGATTTGAACTAACAAATATTTAATTACATCTGTTAAACCATAGTTACTCAGACCAAAAACTATTATGTACATTGCCCAGATAAATAAAATCACTGGCAGGAAAGGATAAAATATCAATTTAAAGAGAGAAAAACAGTAATTTGTTAAAAATTTAGTTTGAGAAATAAAATCTTGGAATCGATAATTATTCTGCAAACTATTAACTGAAATTTTGTGACTTTCTTCACTCTCAAGTAATTCTTCTGATTGTAGGTATAAATTATGCTTATTTTGACTTTCCTCCGCAAGTTTCAGGCTAATTTTTCGTTCTATACTGGTTGCTGGTAATGCTCTTTCTAGATAATTTTTTCTGAATCTAAATTTTTTATATTTCCTAGGAATATCAGGCCAAAAGTAAAACAACAAAACAACAATACTGGCAGCAATTGTCACGAAACTAATAGGTAGCATTATAATTATATAACTACCAAAAGAAATATTGTATGTAGTAGTAGCAATATAATTGACTGAATTACTGATAGAAAATGGTAGACTACTGATGTCAGCAACTAAGCCACAAGCTATCAGAAATGGGATAATTTCTTTAGGGGTAAACTTGAGTAAAATTAGAGCTTCAATTACTATTGGTAGAAATAATAAGGTACTACCATAGTTAGCGAAAATAGCACTAACTAGAGCTACTAATATTAGCAGTGTGACAAATAAAAGTTTACCGCTACCCAGATTCCAATTAGCAATATGAAATCCGAACCAACGAAAAACTCCCTTTTGTTGCAATATCCAACTAATAGTTATTAAAGCTAGTAAAGTAAAGGTAGTATTTACTAAAATTGCCCAAATCAATGTAGGCATATTTGCTAGAGAAACTAGACCAGTTGTGAGTGTTAGGCAGGCTCCTATCATTGCACTGAAACCTATATCTAAACCTTTTGGCTGCCAAAATACAAGAATTAGAGTACCTAGAAAAATCAATGGAATTAAGACTATTTGCCAACCCATAATATAGGTGATTATTATTTGTTTTTGTGAGATTTTTTTCTAAACTTACTATAACATTATCTTTTTTTTTTAAGGTTTAATACCCCACACCTCACCTGCAGTGTCTACAAGTTTGTTGGAGTTCCGTCGAGCAGAGCTGCTTATTTGAGTATTCTCCATCCACTTTTTTCTTTTTCCAACTTCAGTCCTTCCTTCTTTATTCTTCAATCATTTCATATCTGGTTCATAACACTTTCAAAAAATATTACTACAATAATTTTTAGCAAGTAGTAGTCAGGACTTAGTTAAGGGAAAAATATTCAATTTTTTTCTCTATTTCCGGTCTAATTCCAATTAAAAAAAAGAATGTTATGAATCATGTGGGTGATTAAAAGGCTTTATATGGAATGTCCCTTTGACAAAAAAGATAATTTACGACCTAAAAAATTATAGCGAAGCCATTCCCATACGACTCCTGACTTCCCCTCCTAGGAGGGGTTAGGTGTGGGTTTACTCCGAAGAAATAGCCTATCTATTTGTAGCAAATATTTATCAAACTGGTCTAAGGTAGAGCATAAAATCCTAAATGGTTAGCAATTGAACGTTCACGCATAGGTACAAGAGTATGAGTTGGTGAATTTAATAATTTAGCTTGGGAATTAGAATTTACTACTAAAGTTGTTGAACCACCACCATCTAAATTTAATGCTTTATCAGCACCTAAATTAATAATAAATTTAGTTAATTCTGCCAAAGTAACACCATTACTATAAAAAGGCTGTTTACCATCAACTAAAATTAACCATAATTTATCTCCTGTTTGATTAATTGCTACTGCTGTCCGTGGATAGGGTTTTTGATTCAAAGGTGAATTTTTTGGCAGAGTAACTGCTTGACCATTAGCAACTAAAATTAAATTACCAGAGATAGCTTGAATAGTTTGAGCTGAACAAATAGAGTTATCTGATATTTGAGCATAATTATTAACACTCAAACATAAAGTCGGCCAGTTTCTATCAATTATAGAGTAGTCATCACCATTAGATATTGCCCGACCAACTACATTAACTAAATCACCACTTTTAGGGTAAAAATCCCAAGGCGTCTTTTCATAAAAGGGGGAGAAAAAATTGGCATTTATTGCTAGTTGTAAATCAAATTCATTGACAAATTCAGAAGTGGTGCGGGCACGAATTTTCATATCTGGAAAAGTAGAAATTCTTGGTGTGACTAATGCTTTTACTCCAGGGGTGTTCAGAGCTATAGTCACAACATGAATCATGACCTGGCGTGGTTGAGAAAAGGCAAATCTTTGATAAATAATGCCTGGAAATAGTAATAAGTTAGTGTTAGTTCGAGGTGGGCGAATAACAGCAAGTATAGTAGTAATTGTTAGTAGTAAAACCAAGCATAAAACTATGCTAATAGTCAACAGCGATCGCCATGTAAAAATTCTAGAGCGAGACATTAAATAAAGTCCTCATAACTATAGCAGTACAAAGAATCTGTTATATTCTAGCTTTGGTGTATTATGGTAGAAGGAAGAATGTTTTAGTTATCTAGGCGATTAGTTATCTACCAGAGAAGGAAAAATCTGGCGTTGTGTGAGTTTTAAGCTTTTGATATGTCCGCTCCTTTTCCTTCGACTGCTATACATTCCAAAGCACTCTGCTAGTAAAGTTTCTGCTTAATTAAGAAGAATTAATCAAACCTGCCGGATATAAAATTCTGCACCTTATCTTAGCTATTCCTGTTAAAAGCGATCAAATTACCTGCAAAAAAACTTACGGCCAGCAAGAAGTAGATTAAAAAAAATGAACATAATTCAGAACAAATTTGACAAAAATAGATAATAAAAATCTAATTTATGTAGGCGAAGCTGGATTTTACAAACAAGAAAATTATCCTTATGGTTATAGAATTATACCAGTTTTATAAAAAATTGCTACAGTAGTTTGCTCTGTTGGTAGAAATCTAGAGATTAATACTGTAAATACCTTTTTTAAATTTGGTATTAGGAGTAAAGATCCTACGATTTTAAATTTGGCAAAATATACTGTAAAGAGTCATTGTAATTATTGCTTTACAGGGCTTTTCGTTTGAGTAAACCACAAAATATTTTGGGTAGGGGAAACCTTATGATCGGCGATCTATGGAAGTCGGACTAGTTTATCCATTTGAAAATTGCTTTAAGGTCAAAAAAATTATTTTCCCCTCTAAATTGAGTGAAGGGTCATATCATCAAGATTTACTTGAAGCTTGGCTGAAAGATTCTTTGATTTATCAGTTAGAATGAGGAGACATTATAGTAATTTATTATACCAGTTTTCACAAAAAAGATGTTAGCCAAGAGTAACGAGAAAGAATCTTGAACGTGATTTTCACCCCTTTCAGAGAAGCTCTAGAATACTTGTATTTTTAAAGCAAAGAGTCTCAAATAGTATTATTATAAATGTAGAAAATAGTCGATAAAAATTCCCCGAGTCATCTAAATATCAGCAGAGCTAAAAACCTTAACTCTCATCTTCCACCCAAATTTTGATAGATTCATTCAGCATAAGAGTTAACATATTGAAAGTATATCATTACACTAAAGATTAAGCCATTTTATGATGGCAAAAATTTGACTAATAAGTAAAATCAAAATCTCCTCGATGGACTTACTCAAGAAATTCTGCGATAAAACTCATGTCGGTTAAACAAAATCAATTCACAGTTCAATTTTGGGGCGTAAGAGGTAGTATTGCTTCTCCCGGAGCAGAAACAGTAAGATATGGGGGTAATACTCCTTGTGTAGAAATGCGAGTTGGTGGACATCGCCTGATTTTTGACGGTGGAACTGGCCTACGAGTTTTGGGTCAATCCCTGATGTCTCAAATGCCCGTAAAAGCCCATATGTTCTTTACCCATACCCACTGGGATCATATTCAAGGCTTTCCTTTTTTTGTACCTGCTTTTGTTAAAAATAATTGTTTCTATATATATGGAGCAGTTGCTCCAAATGGAGCTACTATTCAACAGAGGCTGAATGACCAGATGCTCAACCCTAATTTTCCTGTACCTTTGCAAGTTATGGGGGCTGAACTTAAGTTTTTCGATTTGGAAATAAGTCAGCCAATTAAAATTGGTGGTATAGTTATTGAAAATGCTTTACTCAACCACCCTGGAGAAGCAGTAGGATATCGTGTCAACTGGCAAGGATACACTGCAGCTTATGTTACTGACACAGAACATTTTCCCGATCGCTTTGATGAAAATGTTTTATTTTTGGCTCGTCAAGCAGATGTATTAATCTACGACGCTACTTATACAGATGAAGAATATTATTCGGACAAGTCTAGTAAAATAGGTTGGGGACATTCAACTTGGCAGGAGGCTGTAAAAATTGCTACAGTGGCTCAAGTTAAAAAATTAGTGATTTTTCACCATGACCCTATACATAATGATGATTTCTTAGATAAAGTAGGAGAGCAAGTAGCAGAAAAATTTCCTAATAGTTTGATGGCAAGAGAAGGTCTTTCAATTCAATTAATTCCTCCAAGCAATAGTGAAGACAATAATTCAGCAGTCAAACACTCCAAAAAAATCTAAAGTTTCAGCTTAATATTAATTTTGTTAGTAAGCTGACAAAAAATATAGATGAACAAAGATTAAATGTAGTAGAAAATGATTCAATCAACAAAAATATAAGGTGTGTGGGTAACTTCTTCTTTAGCTACAGTACTAACTCCAACTACCGTTGCCTTGGGAAACTTTGATGGTTTACATCGAGGACATAGGCAAGTAGTTCAACCAACTTTAAAATTAGATACTAGAAAAAATTCACTCTATGTTTATCCATCACAAACAGATACAGAAGTAGACAAAAACACAAAACTTCAATTATTAAATTCATCATGGTATTACCAAAGTGAATTGGACAAAAATGATGATTGTCAAGAGCCAAAAATTTATTCAACTGTTGTAACTTTTAATCCTCATCCCCAAGAGTTTTTTAGTGGAAAACCAAAAAAATTGTTAGCTCCACTAGATGAAAAATTAGCTCTTTTTCAACAGATGGGAGTAGAACAAGTGGTATTACTGCAATTTGACCAAGAATTGGCCAATTTAACTCCTACTCAATTTGTAGAAAAAATTCTGGTAAAACACTTAAAAGCAAGTCAAGTAAGTGTCGGATGGGACTTCCGCTTTGGTAGAAACAGGGTAGGAAAAGCAACAGATTTACAGACTATTGCAGCTAACTATAATATAGAAGTTACGATTGTACCTCTATACACTTGTGAAAATGGAGAACGTATTAGCAGTTCTATAATTCGTCAAGCTCTTGAGCAAGGAGACCTGAAAAAATCCAATCGTTTATTAGGTCGTCCCTACAGTTTAGCAGGTCAGGTGGTGGAAGGACAAAAATTAGGTAGAACTTTAGGATTTCCTACAGCTAATCTACAGCTACCGCCACAAAAATTTTTGCCTCGTTTTGGAGTTTATGCTGTGGAGGCCTATATCTTTGGACAGAAGCAACTTCAGGAAAATTCTTCTGGCGATTGTCCACACTTAGGAGTAATGAATATTGGCTGTCGCCCCACATTAAATGGTCTACACCCGACTACAGAAATTCACTTGTTAAATTGGTCTGGAGATTTATATGGTCAGACTATAATGGTAAATTTGATTGAGTTTTTAAGACCTGAACAAAAGTTTGCTTCTTTAGATTTACTAAAAGCAAAAATTCAAGAAGACTGTGCAATTGCTAGAAGTATACTCGTAAGTAACACTAAATAAATTTAATATAAAATAATCTTGTTGTTTCAATGGAAAATAGTTTAGTGATGGGTAAATGTCGTATCACTCTAATTGATCATTGCTTTTAAATTAATTATTGGTCGAATGTATCAAAAATAAATTATGCAAAGCTAAAAAAAATATAGCATTCCTGTTTAACTTGTAAAATTTGATGAATAATTTAGCCTAGACATTTTATCAAATTTCTATTTAGCTAAAATTTAAAAAGTTTTACTGGTAGTTTTAAGTTGGACTAAAGTTGTAATCTGTATAATTTTTAGCCAAAACTGTCTATGATATAATCTAGTTCGAGAATAGGTATAGGTTACAGTTTTTGCTTTCAGTGGTGAGCTTTTTTGTGATGTTTCATCTGGCATTACTGGCCTTCCGAAATCTCTCTAGATGGCATTTAATTTTGGAGGTCAAATATGTCGGTTTACGTTGGAAACCTTTCGTACGATGCAACAGATGAAGATATCAGAGATGTCTTCAAGGAGTATGGTAGCGTTAAGCGAGTTCAAGTTCCTTCAGACCGTGAAACTGGTCGCCCCAGGGGCTTTGCTTTTGTAGAAATGGAGACAGAAGATGAAGAGACAGCAGCCATTGAAGCACTTGATGGTGCTGAATGGATGGGACGTACTCTCAAGGTCAATAAAGCAAGGCCACGAGAAGGTCGAGGGTCATCTGGTGGTGGAAGAAGAGGCGGAGGAAACAAATTCTCTAGTGAATACTAAACTCTCATAGTTAAATTAGATTCAATTCAAGGGATGGGAATTAATCCTGTTCCTTTTATCTTCTAGTATTAATCACAATTTGATTGATAATTTTTCTGATGTAAATAGCGCGATCAAGCTAATATTTTAAGTATTAAACTTCAAGAAATTGTTAAAATAAAATTTTTGGCCTTAATTTTGATGATGTTTCTCTTTGGTGTTTATTGTGCCAGACTTTTTGCATAAGTCTGTTAATTTTTTCAATTGATGAAAGAGTTTTAATTTAGTAGTTAGAAGCCAGGATATTTTGGACTTTCAGCCAATATTTATAGATAGCAAATCATAATTTTATGAAAGAAAGTATTGAAAAGCTGAAACAAAATCTTAGTCAGACTATTCTTGGTAAAGAAGATGCCATTAACTTAGTATTAGTAGCACTTCTTTCGGAAGGTCATGTTCTTTTAGAAGATGTTCCCGGTGTGGGTAAGACCTTATTAGCTAAATCTCTAGCTTATTCGATCGCTGGAAAGTTTCAGCGAATTCAATGTACTCCTGATTTACTACCTACCGATATTACTGGTACTAATATTTGGAACCCTAGCAGTGGAAAATTTGAATTTCTACCAGGTCCGGTGTTTGCCAATGTGCTATTGACAGATGAAATTAATCGTGCTACCCCGCGTACTCAGTCTGCTCTATTAGAAGTAATGGAGGAAAAACAGGTTACTATAGATGGGGTTTCGCGTTCTGTTCCTAAGCCATTTTTTGTCATTGCAACTCAGAACCCTATTGAATATCAGGGGACATTTCCACTGCCGGAAGCACAAATGGATCGTTTTAGTTTATCTCTGACATTAGGCTATCCTACAGAATCTGAAGAGTTACAGATGCTACAAAGAATTTCTGAGGGAGTAGGATTAAGTACACTAAAAGCTTGTATTACTTTAGAGGAAGTCGAAGAGTTGCGTCGTTTGTGTAGTCTAGTGAAAGTAGATGAGTCTTTACAAAAATATATTCTCCGATTAGTAAGAGCAACGCGGGAAGATGAAGAAGTTACACTGGGTGTTAGTCCTCGTGGAACAGTTGCTTTGCATCGAGCAGCTCAAGCTTTAGGGTTTCTTGCTGGAAGAGATTACGCTATTCCTGATGATGTGAAATTTCTTTCTCCCTATGTCCTTTCCCATCGTTTGATACCAGCAGGAGGAAGACGTGCTCAAACAATTGTGGAAAGATTACTGACTTCTGTAATGGTTTCCTAAGTTTGAGTTTTTGATTGTTAGAAGTGCGGTTAGCTATTTGATAGTTAACTAGGTTTGCTCAAATTAATGAGAAATACAGGTAATACTAAATCCGGTTTATAGAGTCTGATGATTGTGCAGATGGGGAGGTAGGGTGTAGGGGAGATGGGGAGAGAATTTAATCTTACATCAGAGTTGTCGCTAATATAGAGGGAAAAAATCGCTCCAACCTAGACAGAGCAATAATTCTAAGCATTTTTAATTCCTAATATCTAGAATCCTTACAGAACAAGGTTTTTGGGGATTTTTTAAGTTATAAACCGACTAGTCTATCCTATAAAGTATTTTTGATCACCGGATTTGTTATAAGTAGGTAGGCGTTAACATTTATTGTTAGATAAAGGCAGTAGGCAGAATAAAAGAGGTTTCTGAGCTACTTTACTTTTTGTGACATACTTTGTTTTTTGGCTTTGGTGGGTGGAGAATGCTGTAAAATCTAAAGTGTCACAAGGAAAGCTCAAAACAATCCACTGTCCCAAATGTCTATCATCTCGATTTAAAAAAAATGGTTTTCGTCGGGGGAAACAATGCCATCAATGTCAAAATTGTGGCCAACAAGATTGTTGAATCTCCAAGTAATAACGCTGATCATCCAAAAGTCAAAAAACTCTGTCTCAAAATGTATCTCAACGGCATGGGATTTCCAGCCATCGCATCTAGTTACAGAAATTGACCATACTACCATTATCAATTGGGTAAAAGAATTGGCACAACAGTTATCCGATGAACCACAGGATGATGAAATTCCTGAAATCACTGAGATTGATGAACTACAGACGTTTGTGGGAAATAAAAAACAGATTGTTTGGAATAGCTTGTGTGGTTAATCATTGGAAACCGGGAATTATCCTTTGGGAAATTGGCGTTCGCGATAGCGATGCGGAGCATGATCGCTCCAGGGCAAACTTTTGAGAAGTTATGGCAAGTTATCCAGTTTTGGCATAGCTTTTGGTATGTCACTGACGGTGATCGAGTTTACCCAAAATATAGCAATGAGCGCTCAGGTATTTACAATGTCCAGCTCAAAGTGCAGTAAGCGAAAAGGTGTACAAAAAATAATAGAGTTGTTGGGAATTAAGCACAAAAAATGGCTAAAACCCTTATCAGTCAAAGTTTATAGCTATTTTTAAGTGTAAAATCCTGAAAGCCTTATACAGTAAGCTTTTGAGCATTTGAAATTTTTATTTCCCAACAACTCTAATGTGTAAATATGCCAGCGCACATTGCTATATATTCAACCTGAAGACCAAATGGTCTTGCAAAAGTATCCACTCAATATGATGGGGTAGGCAATTATGATAGCTGCCAAGACCAGCCAAGGGAATTAATAGAAGAGCGATCGTAAATAATAGTTGCCAGAGAGGGAATATTTCTGGTCTGAGAAATGCGATCGCGTACATATTCAAAAAAGCTCAATCCCAGCTTGCGAGTAGTAGCAACAAGGGAAATAAAAGTATCCCAAGATGCAGTCCCCTCAGTCGTCTGATATACAATCCGGTTATATAGTATATGTTCATAATTCTGTCTACACTTCAATATCCGCGTCTCCGTGTCTCCGTGTCTCCCTATCTCCCTAGCATACAATAACTATTCAACCGGATTCTATATTACACATTCACCAACGCCAATATATGAGCATGGCAGAGGAAAGTCATCTATGAGCTTTATTCCATTTTTTCTTACTTCCTGCAAACATTGTGGTCAAAAGAGAAGATAAAAACAGATTGTATCGCAGAAGGAAAAAGGAAGAAGGAAAAATCTGGTGTTGCATAATTGTAGGATGATAATCACATTTGCACGCATCTGAAAATCTTGATAGATCAAAAAAAATTTTTTGACACATATCAAAATCATCCCATGATGATGCAACGCCAAAATCTTGTGTTGTCTGAGTTTTAAACTTTTGATATGTCCGCGCCCTTTCCTTCGACTAGCTATACTAAAAAATATTTGCCTCCTTATAGTGAACGCAATCACTATTAAACCGGGGTTGCACATTATGGAATGACATTGCCAAAAATTGGTTTAGATTTTGACTAAAAAAACCTAATATTAATGATTCTAGCAATTGATTAATCCACAATCCAATTCAATCAAAAATATCAAATCATTCGTCACTGTGCAACGCCATTAAACCAATATATACCGTAATCTTTGTGACACTTTACATTCTGTAGAGAAATACTACGAAGGTACTAAATTAGTATTGACATATTGACCACGAGAAGAAGTATTTACAAAAAAGTGATGGTACAGCTATTGGTGCAACAAGCATCAATCGCTATAGTTCTTGATGCTTGAAGTGAAGAGAATCAGTGAAATAGAGAATCTGTTAAGTAAGATGTAGTCTTAACTTAAGATGCTGCTGCTGATACTTCTTCTCCTTCTTCCACAACTTTACCTGCTTCTACTTGACGCAGGTGAATATGTTTACGTCCCAAAGAAATCTCAAACTCATCTCCTGGCTCTAATTCCATTATTTTAGTATAAGCTGCGCCAATTAGTAAATTACCGTTGGATTGTACACTAATTCTATAGCTAGCAGAGCGTCCTCCACGGCCATTACCATTCTGTTTACTATCTAATTGAATACCCTCAGCATCAATCAAAGCATTCAAAAACTTCATCATGTTAACTCGTTCAACACCATTTTTAGTAACAGTGTAGTAGCCACATTCTCTAGCCTTCTTTTCCTTACTTTGATTACCTAAGTCTTTGACTTTTTTAAGTAAATCTTCCCCAGATAAGGGTTCAATATTTTTCTTTTTAGCCATATTTTCAGTCCTAACATTTTGCTACAGTTATCAGTTTTTATCTTGGTTTGTTTAAATTCCAAGAAACGATAAACAAATATTTGCTCGTAAAACTATATTACACTAATTATCTAAATATTTCACATATTCGACAAATTTTTAACACAATATTCTGAGAAGAGCTATTGATTATAGCCACCAATCATATCTATAGTATGTAATATTAAGCATTGCGCTATCAACTATCAACTATTCACCTATTTAGTTGAAGGGCCTATTAATATAGTTATAGCTATAAATTCCTGAAGTCCCTTTGAATTAAACACAATACAATGAAGTTAACTACTCGTGGACATTATAGTGTTAAGGCACTTTTAGATTTGAGTTTACAACAAAATAATACTCCTATATCTGTCAAAGAAATAGCACTACGTCAAGACATACCTATAGCCTACCTTGAAAAGTTATTAATAGAGATGCGTCGTGCTGGTTTAGTCAAATCAGTTCGTGGTGCCCAAGGAGGATATAAATTAGCTAAATTACCTGCTCAAATATCTATAGGACAAATACTAGAATCCGTGGGTGAAACAATCAAACCTTTACCTAGATATGTTCCTGATAATAAACAGGCAGAAGACTGGGTTACTTATTCTATCTGGCATAGATTAGATAAAAAACTTTCTGAAGCACTTTACAATATTTCTTTAGAAGACTTATACTATGATGTCCGTAGTTGGCAAGCTGTAGTAGGAGAAGAAGCGAGTTTTGTTGTTTAATTTTTGATAGTTTGAGTGTCAAGTTGTAAGAGTTAATCAGTAGTATATGATTCATAAGCATTCAGCTATTAGCACTCAGCACTTCAGCAATTAATAATGAATAATTACTTCTGAGGTTAGGTCTGGGGACTTTAACAGTAACTTTTTATTCAAACTCAATTTAAAAGGTTGCTTTTACCTTTCCCAACATTAATAGCTGATAGCTAATAGCTGACAGCTAAATGCTTACTATGATTCACCATGATTACTTATTAAAACAAATTTATAACTATTGAATTCCTGTGAGTGCCAACTATACTTTAATTATTCTTTTCATAGCTGCTTGCCTAGATTATTTGATTGGCGATCCTTGGGATTGGCCACATCCTGTAAAGTTCTTAGGTTGGATAATTACTCATTACACTAAACAAATATTTAAACTCACTAAACCTTATCAAGATAACTCTCACGTATTTATACTTAGATTGTCAGGTATATTACTAGCGATCGCTCTTGTTTTGGGTAGTGGAATTATCAGTTGGTTAATTATTCAAGCTTTACGAATAAACTTTACCCAATTTCCTTTATTAACAGTAATAATAGAGAGTATTTTATTAGCTAGCTGTTTTGCGGGAAAAAGTTTAAGTATGGCAGCTAAAGAAGTACTTCAACTGGTAAGAAGTGACAATTTAATTCAAGCACGTCAAAAATTAAGTATGTATGTAGGTAGAGATACAGAAAATTTATCAATATCGGAAATATTTCGAGCAATTTTTGAAACAGTAACAGAAAATGCAACAGATGGAGTAATTGCACCTTTATTTTACGCTTTAGTGGGAGCCATAATACCAGGTGTAGGTAGCGTACCTTTGGCATTTGCTTACAAAGCTGCTAGTACATTAGATTCGATGGTCGGGTACAAAGAAGCGCCCTATACTGATATAGGATGGTTTAGTGCCAAACTAGAGGACGTTTTAACTTGGCTACCTTGTCGTCTAAATGTTCTGACTATAGCTTTGCTCTCTGGTAAACCCTTATATGTTTGGAGAATATGTCAAAGGGATGCGGTGAAAGACCCTAGTCCTAATGCTGGTTGGAGTGAATGTGCCTATGCTGCAACCTTGGGAGTACAGGTAGGTGGTACAAATTTGTACAAGGGAGTGGTTAAACATAAACCACTATTAGGAGACCCCACCTATCCAATTACACCAGAAATTATTGATCGAGCATTGCAGTTAACTCGATATTGCTTTCTAATTTGGTTAGGGTTATTTTTTATTTGTTATATAATGTCCGGTAGCATCGGTATTGTATAGTGAAGGTAAGGAAGAAGGAAGAAGGAAGAGGGAAGAAGGCTTAAAAGTATGAAAAAACGTAAATTTCCTGTAGATATTCACCCTTGGTTTTACACAAACGTGCCCCAGGGGACATGATATTATTTATCAAAATAATTGGGTGTAATATCCCGCCTTGATTGGCGAAATGTTTTTGGAGGGGAGCTTATAGCGGTTTTCAAGGTTTTCAAATAGATAGAGTACAGTGGTCAAAGCATTTTTCTGCTCCCTACTCCCTACTCCCTACTCCCTAAGCAAAAACAGGACTTACGCAAAGACACTGTGTATAGAGTCCAGTAACTATTAGACAATAGTTATGAGTACTATATATAGTGTATATGCGTAAGTCCTAAAAAAGAATTTTTTAGTCTACTTAATAATGAAAACTGCTGTAAATCACCGTTACAAAAACAACTTCTGACTTCTGACTTCTGACTTCTGACTTCGTTTGACTTCTGACTTCTGACTTCATTAAGGTGGTGGAATATATGAGCAATACTGTAGAAATTTTATCCGCACAGGAGTTACGGCGTACTGTTACTCGTCTTGCTTCCCAAGTAATTGAAAATGCGGGAGATTTGTCTCAACTGGTATTGTTAGGCATCTATACTAGAGGAGTACCGCTAGCGAAAATATTAGCAAATCAAATTGAATTGCTAGAGCAAGTCAAGATACCTGTGGGAGCATTGGATATTACTTTTTATCGGGATGACTTGAACATAACGGGAATGCGAACTCCAGCTAAAACGGAAATTCCTGGTGATATTACTGGCAAGATTGTGGTTTTAGTTGACGATGTGATCTATAAAGGTCGAACAGTGCGAGCTGCTTTGAACGCAGTTCTTGAATATGGTCGCCCAGAAGCAATTAAATTAGTTGTGTTGGTTGATAGAGGTCATCGGGAACTACCAATTCATCCAGATTTCACAGGTAAGAAGCTACCCACTTCTAGAGAAGAGAAGGTCAAAGTTTATGTGCAAGATATTGATCGGAGAGATGGTGTGGAGTTATTTCGCTAGTGCCGCTACGCGGAAGTCAAAAGTTAAAATTCAAAAGCGAGTGCGTAATTCTGAGGTCCCCTCAGAATGTAAGACGCACTCAAGACAGTCAAAAGTATTGATTGGTAAGGCTTTTAGGATTTTGTTACTGGTTATATCATGTTCAAATAATCAGTTATAAAAACCTTATCTCTTTGAATCTTTCTTTCCCTTCTGCCTTCTGCCTTGCTTTCTCCAAAGTATAAGTATTTAACCGAACATGATATTAGTTATTTCTGCAATCCTGCACTAGAAAGTGTGAGGAGTGTGAGGAGTTCGGGGAGATGGGAACCCACCCCGAACCCCTCCCTGGAGGGGAACGTGGGGAGATGGAGAAAGAGTTGGCAATGGTGCTCAGATTGTTGATTTAAAACAGTTTGTAGGGGCAAACGGCTGTTTCCTTGCGCATACTTCGTAACGCCCCTACGGTTTCTTCAAGCTAAAAAATCTGCCGATCGCTCTCGGTGCTGATCACTGAGGTGCTTTTTTAACGTAACTTGAGAATGTCAGCAGTTATAGCCAAACTCTCTTCATATAAAACTTCCCGACCCCAACGTTGTAACTGTTGAGCCATCAAATATTCTGCTTTCTGGTCGCTCAAAGCACTGACTTGCTCTGTACGACAAGACTGAGCACTACCACCTGCTTCTAATCGCATACAACCAGTATCTTCAGAACACAAAATCGTGCAACAGTCAGCATTGGGATTACTAGACCCCAAACGCACGCCTACTAAATCTCCAGGAATTTCACCATAGTCAGCGGTAGGAATTGCTGCTAACTCAGCTAAAATCTCCTTATCCGTAGGACTGGTAAACTTGACATGAACGATATCATAATCACCACCAGTCTCAGTATAAGCTGTAGGTTGCCAATCAAGACGACTAGCAAACCACCCCAAAAACATTAGTGCTTGGGCAGCATTCCCTTTTTCATAGTCAAGAGTAATTTTATCTATTTCACCCAAGGAAGCACGACGTTGTGGTGGATCGAAAGTGGCAGCAGCTAATTCTTGCCATGCAGAGAGACGATGCCAATTTAAATCAGCAATGTATGTTTGATTTTCGATCAACTCTTGCATTTTGAGAAATTCTGAATCTGCATCGCTAAAATAAGATGAATCCAGAATAATGCAATTGCTATTTTCACATAGGTTTCGGAATAATTCTTGTTCTTGATTGGGGGTAGCTTTCCACCAAACAAATTTAGGCAAGTCAGGAATCATCAATGATGTCACGACATCACTCACCCTTTCCAGTGCTTCTTTAGTTCCGCGTAGAGTAATATATTCACAGCAAGTTAATGAAGACTGCTTTTTCTTTACTGGGCAATAAGCAGAAACTTGTGCTGTTACCCCTGTATCTTCTCCAAAAGTAGGACATAGTGTGATGACTCGACAGGGGTTTTGATCTGCAATTACTTCACTAATGCTAAATCCTCTAGCATCCATGTTAGGGAATTGCCGAGTTTCTGGAGATTTTGCAGCCCACTCTGAACGTAACTTAGCGAGAGTCTCGGAGTCTATCCTACCTGTTATTGGTAACTGATAAGCTTTTTGAGCCTCTTTGATGGCATCACGGGCCTCATTGCCGTTAATACCATCTATTTCACCTTTGTAGAATCCCAAACCAGCCAAAAGTTGCTGAAATTCTTCGGGTTCATATATTACCATGCTGAAAGTAGCTGCTCTGGTAGCGATCGCAGTTGCTTTTCCTCCATTTTGACCGAGCCAGATTTTACTAAGTTCTGCTTCAATTTCTCCGAGAGAAATATCTTTTGGTTGTTGTAAGGCAACAAGTGTTGTACTCATTTTTCTTGTTTGTAAATGCTTTACTGATGGTTATTTAAGGGAATAGGGAACAGGGAACAGGGAACAGGGAACAGGGAACAGGGAATAATGTCCGCGCCCAATTCTTGTAGCAAGCTATGTCATCCGCCAAGAAATAAATTTCTTGGATCTATAGCAGAAGTCATCTTTAGATGACTAAAGATAGCTAATTTATGATGGCTAATTAATGAGACTTGATATAAGTCACAATTGGAAGAAATCCTTCTGCTTTCTGCCCTCTGTCTTCTGCCTTCTGCCTTCTACTACAGTCGGCGCCAACGACGACCATCACGATTGAGTAACAACTCAGATTCAACTGGTCCCCATGTACCTGCTTCATACAAAGGTATGGCCTCTGGTGGTGCTGGAGCATCCCAGATACCTAGTATTGGTGTTAATGCTCGCCAAGATGCTTCTACTTCATCACCATGAGTAAATAGTGTTTGGTCTCCTAACATACAATCAACTAACAATCGACTGTAAGCATCTGTACTGGGTTTACCAAAAGCAGTATCGTAACGGAAATCCATATCTACTGAACGAGTCCGCAGGGAACTGCCTGGAGTTTTTACCTCGAAACGCATAGAAATTCCTTCATTTGGCTGAATTCGCAAAGCCAATACGTTAGGATTTGCTTGTTTAGCTGCTGACTGGAACATTAAATATGGTACTTCTTTGAACTGAATCGCGATTTCTGAGACTTTTTTCGGCATTCGCTTACCAGTCCGCAGATAAAATGGAACTCCTTTCCAACGCCAGTTATCAATATAGAGTTTCAGTGCTGCATAAGTAGGTGTGGTGGAGTTGGGGTCTGCTCCTCCTTCTTCCCGATAAGCTGGTACATCTTTGCCTTTCATCCAACCGTTTGTATACTGGCCACGAATTGCAGAAAGCTCCAGGCGTTCTAAGTCTGCCAAGCGGGTTGCCTGAACTACTTTTACCTTTTCGTTACGAATACTGTCAGCATCGAGGGAATTAGGGGGTTCCATTGCTGTGAGGGAGAATAGTTGCATCAGATGATTTTGTACCATGTCCCGCAGGGCACCTGATGTTTCATAATATCCAGCACGTCCTTCTAATCCTACTGTTTCTGCAACAGTGATTTGAACGTTATCGACAAATTGACGATTCCATAGGGGTTCAAAAATGGCATTGGCAAATCGAAATACCATTAAGTTTTGAACTGTTTCTTTTCCTAGATAGTGGTCGATGCGATATATTTGCTCTTCTGGGCAAACTTGGCGAACGATTTTATTGAGTACCTGGGCTGAACTGAGGTCTCTACCAAAGGGTTTTTCAATTACTAATCTATGTTTTTTGGGGTCTTCTAACATTCCTGCTGCGCCTAACTGTTGAGCAGCTTCTCCAAAAAAGCGTGGTGCTACAGATAAGTAAAATACGCGATTACCTCGCGTACCTCTTTCTTCGTCAAGTTGGCTCAAAAATTCTTTTAGTTTTTGGTAATCTTCTGGTTTGTCGATATTACCGGGAGAGTAAAAAATCCCTTTGGCAAAGTCATTCCAGAGTTCTTCAGATTGTAATCCACCACCAAATTCTTCTACGCCAGTCCGCATTTGTTCGCGGAAGTAATCATGGCTCCATTCTCTGCGTGCTACTCCGACTATTGTTAGTTCGGGGGGGAGTCTCCGCTCTAGCTTCATTTGATAGAGTGCTGGAACGAGTTTCCTTTGAGTTAAGTCCCCTGAAGCACCGAAGATAATTAAAATCTGGGGTTCTGGGACTCGGTCTTGTTGTAACCCAACCCGCAAGGGATTTTCTAATAATGCTACCATCTATGTTGACTCCTTCTAATTTATTTACTTATAGAAGCTTGTTTGTTTTTGCCGAGGTGTGCTATTTTATTATTTCACTACAATTAGCTATGTTGATTGTTTTATACTAAATAATTAAATAATTCAGCGTCTTTAGCTACATTAATTTTAATTTTTGGTCATCAGTCAAACCGTTTTTTTTTAAGTTTCGGCTGTCGCCGACATGAAAATGACTGATGACATATAGCAAGGAACGAGTTGCTTAGGAATTAGGAATATAGATTGATGATGAACCGTATGCTTTTCCCACTGTTCCCTGTTCCCTGTTCTCTGTTCCCTGCTATAAGATTTTTCTAACTTGAGACAGGTGCTAATTTTTTGACTTTTTCTTCTAGGGAGTTAATTAGGGAACTAAAGGGTTTGATAAATTTGTCGATCCCTTCTGCTAGCAGTTCGTCCATAACTTGGTCGATATTGATATTAATATCGGGGTCTTTAAGACTTTCTATTAGCTGCATCGCTTCTTCTATATTAGTCTCTACTCGGTTATCAACATGACAGTGATCAGCACAAGCATCTATGGTTTGGGGAGGCAAAGTATTTACTGTATCAGGCCCAATTAATTCATCCACATACATCACATCACTGTAGGTGGGATTTTTGGTGCTAGTACTTGCCCATAATAGCCTTTGCATTGTTGCACCTTTTGCAGATAGAGCTTTCCAGCGGTCGCTCTGAATAATTTTTTTGTATTCTTGATAGGCTATTTTGGCATTAGCGATCGCTACTTTTCCTTTGACGGTTTCTAGTTTGGCCTTGACAGTATCATCGGTTACATTCTTGATTTTGCTATCAATGGTAGCATCAATGTTACTATCAATGCGACTCAAAAAGAAACTTGCCACAGAAGCTATCTTACTGACATCTTCTCCTTTAGCTGCTCTTGCTTCTAGACCTTCAATATAGGCCCAAGCAGTGTTTACATAGCTTTCTACAGAAAATAGCAAAGTGACATTGACATTAATCCCTTCACTAATAACTTTTGTTACTGCTGGTAAACCTTCCGGTGTACCTGGAATTTTAATCATTAGGTTTTCGCGACCGATAGCAGTATAATAACGAATTGCTTCGCTGATGGTACTTTCTGTATCTTTGGCTATAGTAGGTGGGACCTCAATACTAATATAACCATCTAATCCATTAGTTTGTTCGTAGACTGGCATAAATATATCGCAAGCATCACGAATATCCTTAAAAACAAGAGATTCGTAAATTTCCATCACTGACTTACCAGCGCTGATACCTGCTTCAATATCTGCATCATAGATAGCATTACCAGCGATTGCTTTCTCAAAGATAGCGGGATTAGAAGTGATACCACGAATCCCTTTCTGGGCAATCATATTTTTGAGTTCCCCAGACTCAATGATATTGCGACTGAGATTATCCATCCAGATACTCTGACCGAAGTCTTTGATTTCGAGCAAATGATTAGTTGTCATAGCTACCTTACCTTAATTGTTACTATTTTCCTTGGAGTTTTTTGTGTTCTTATATACTGCGAAAAAAGAACTAAGCTGTTAATTTTTCAAACGCAGTATTCAAAATTTCTTTAGTATTGCGATCAGCAGTCAGAAAGTTGAAATAAAATCTGCGTTCTGATTACAAACTTTTACATACCGACGTTAAGTTGTATTAACCGCTCAACTAAACTTACTAAAAACTCTGAAAGTATAGTCATTCGTAGTGGTTCAAGCACTACAGGGTTAAACGGCAAACCCTTTATTCCCCAAAAACATCGGGAATTACTTTTCTAATTATATTAAATGCTCCATTCACATCAGCATTTAA
>NZ_JAAHGB010000029.1:0-76777 GCF_010672695.1 Okeania sp. SIO1H4 | reverse complement strand
TTGTCGGTAGAGTTTTTCCAACTCTTCGATACTTTTGTGTGGTTCTAGCTTTAACAATCTCGGCATGGCGATCGCCCAACTCTTACTATTCATCCCTTAATTTATCAGGTTTAATTTTTTTATACCGATGCTACCGGATTTGATATGAAATTGATATTGATAATCGGGTTTTTTCAGATAGCGGAAAAAAGCATGATATGCTTGGTAGAAATATTCTAATTGCTCAAAAGGTAAATGAGGTCTACAGTTTCTTTTACTAAAACGGACTGTAGTCAAGTTCCCATATCTGTCGCATTCTAAAATAGTAGCAGTATTACAAAAACGATAGTGATGATTTTGGTCTACTAACCAAAATTGTACGGGAGTTTCAAGCAAAAGTTGAAAATATTGAGGATAGTCTTGGCGAAAGTCTTGAGCAACTCGAAAACCATCCACTAAGGTAGATTCACCCCCTGGGTTGTGGTTTTCTACACAATAAAGAAACTGAGCGAGGCGATGTCCTCCCCAGTAACTCAAATCGTTATGAGGAGGTAAGGGGCAACCATCACGGGGAGGTACAGATTCTTTAGTTTTGGCTTTAGTTTCTAGAGCAAAGATTTTCCCGTAATCAACGTTATAAATTGGACCGACAGATGAAAGAAAAGGTTCTAATTTTTCTGGAGGGATATTCTCTAAAATAACAAATCCCAGACTAAATAATTGCTCCATCCAAGCATCGTTATTCATAGTCTGAGCGTTATAAGTTTGGGGCGATTTTAATTCTAGTTTGGCTCGATCCCATAAAATGTAATTATCAGACTCGACTTCTAGTTGAGGATCGTAACTATTTTTGAGCAACCATTCCACAGAAAATACACTGCGGTGAGCGGGAGTTTCATCCCAGTCAATAGTTAAAGTTTCCTCATTTAACTCTACTGATAAAGGTTGGGGTTTTTCTGGGCGATCGCTAATATTTGGATCGTATAGTTGTTGATAAGGAGCTGCATAGCGACAACTCGGACAGTTTTCTCGCAACCAAATATAATGAAAGCTCTTACCTTTAATTGTAACAAATTGCTGCTTACTAAAAATTTTATCTTTATGTTGCATCATTTTAAGTTTTAATAAACTGATACTTAGGGTAAGGGTGGGCAAAAATTCTTTTTACCATTGGTGCAAAAAAAGCGAGCGGTAAAGTGTCATATTGGGGATCGAAACTATTTTGATCGTAGTTTTCACAAAAATCAACGGTAGCTTGATAGTAGGGATGGTCGCGATATTTTTCCCGTTCGTAGCGATCGCTTCCCATGTAGTGAGCATAATAATACTTTTGAAATGTCGAATGGTGTTTAACTATCCAGTAGGTTTTTTCTGATACATAAGGTTGTAAAATAACAGCAGCTAATTCAGAGTGATTGTATGGGGCTAATTCATCACCAATATCGTGCAGTAATGCTGCAACTACAATTTCTTCACTTTCGCCATGACGATATGCTCGTGTTGCTGCTTGTAAAGAATGTTCATAACGAGTTACTTTGTAACCGTCAAAAGATGTTTTTAAAGGTTCCAAAGCAGCTAATATTCGTTCTGCCAAACCTTTTGTTGATTCTTCTGCTAAAGAGTAAATCAGTTCGTAATCTTCTTTAGTTCCATCAAGCATCCGAGTAAAACTGACTTGTTTCATTTTCGATCTTCCTGCTTTGATTTTTTTCAGTTTTGGTTGTTTTTGTTAGGACTTACGCATAGACCATATATATAGCATTTCAAGACTATGAAGTTAACTCCAAGAATCACTACTTGTTTATGGTTGTGCTAAATTTGAGTCTAGGTCTTTTTTTCTAATTATTTGCTGATATCCATATTCCTTACCTAAGAATTTTTGATTTTCCAATACTCCTTCGTATTTATTTTCTAAAATCGTGGAGTCCGGTAACTTTTGTAATGGAATATAGTGACGGTGGTGCAGACCTTCTCTTTTATATGGTTCATTCCAGACTGCATTGTGGTGACAAATTAAATTGATTCGAGGTTTATCTGTATAGTTACCTTCTGAAGCATGGATAGTATTAGAATGAAACCAGAGAGCATCTCCCGCTTCCATTTCACAATGTACTACTTCTAACCGTTCTAAAATTTTTTCCATTCTTTCGAGGTTACATAGGCGAGCGTCTCCAACGTAACTTGTATCTATTCGACCCATTAAGTGAGATTTTTTGATTACTTGAACACAACCATTTTCTCTCGTATTCGCAGTAACCGCAATAAAACAAGCTGATAAATCAGGAAATAAACATCCTTCTGTATATACTCCGCCATAAATTTGATGCCATCCGAAATGGCCTTTACTTTTGGGAAGTTTTTGTACCAGTTTTGAATGCCAATGATAGCATTCTCCTCCTAATAGGGTCTCTGAACCATCAACCACTCTTGCTAAACGAGGAATCACTCCTAGCAAGGAATCTCCTAACTCGGTCCAGTGAGCTATCCTACTAATATTGCCTTGAGCATCGGCAAATTCTGTTTCTTGTCCGCGTATTCCTGGATCGTTTTCACAGGCAATTCTTATAGGTTCAATTTCTTCTACTTCAAAGAAACCTGGAATAATCACAAATCCATCTTCGTTATATTTGGCTATCTGCTCTGGTGTTAAGGGGCGGGTTGTTTTAACTTCCTGTGGTATTAATGTCATCTGTAGATAACTCCTTTCTTAATTGATATTTACTCAATGGGTTAGATATGTTTTTTTCCATCTCCACTATCTGTAGGGAATTTTTGATTCAGAAAGAAATCCTTTACTTGTCCAGAAGAACGAATTAACTGTATTGTTCCATCACTATAAGCAACTTCTGCCGGATAATTATGTAGAGCAAAATTGGTCAAACTATGATTAAATCCATAAGCTCCACAATTATAGATTACCAAGCGATCGCCTATTTCTATATCTTCTGGCACCATCACATCCTCCACCATAATATCTAAAGGTGTTGGGAGTTTTCCTCCCAGGGTTGCTTTGTGAGTATAGTTGCCATCTCTTCCGAGCACTTCCATATATTTGCTTGCTGGTTTCATAGACAGTCTTAAGAGTTGATGGACACCCCCATCCAAAATGATAAATTTTTGCCCTAGAGATTCTTTAATATCAACCACCTCTGTTATATAACACCCGGCCTCTCCTACCAGATAACGCCCAATTTCTACAATACAATGATACCGATAAGGATTATTCTCAAAAATTACCTGCAACTCTTGGCCAAAAGACTCCATATCAAATTCAGGATCGACACTATTATAAGGTATACCAATTCCACCACCAAAATCTAACAGGGATATATGATAACCTTGGTCATTAATTCTGTTGGCTATACTAATGGTATTTGTCCAAGAAGCTAGTAATTGATTGTAGTCTAAGACATTACTTTCGGTAAAAATGTGAATACCTTTTAGGTTAAGATTGTCCAAAGAGTCGATCGCTGCAATTTCTTTTATAGCTCGATCTTCATCTACACCAAATTTGCTGGAGGTACTAGCGATCGTTTGACTTTTTAGACTAGCTTCTCCACCATTAGTATCATTGTTCCCACACTTAGCCCCTCGTTCCCGAATTTCGCAACTCTGACTTGTTCTGTACAAGGGGTTAATCCGAATTAAAACATCTTGCTTTTTACCATACTTTTGAGCCAAATTATTTAGGCGACGAGCTTCGTTTACTGATTCTAATACAATAATCCCAATCCCTGTTTCTATGGCTGTTGCTAGTTCTGAATTAGTCTTTCCTGGCCCAGTAAACACAATTTCTGGAGCTGAAAATCCTGTTTTTAGTGCTGCTCTCAATTCTCCCGTTGAACTGATATCTGCTCCACATCCTAATTGAGCCAATTTGTGACAGATAGTTAAATTGCTATTGGCCTTCAGAGTATAGAGAATATTAAAATTTGGGGGCAGGTAATCTCGTAGTTTGGCATATTGACGGCCAATTTTATTGAGATTATAGAGATATAAGGGAGTCTTGTATTGTTCTGACGCTATTTTTATTTCTTGCTGAGATAAGATAATTGGACGTACTCTATCTCCACTCAAATTAGTATTTTTCATAGAATTATACTGGGATTTTCTGGTTACTGAATGATTTTTAGTAGTTAGTAGATATCTCCATAAAAAAGGGAATAGGGAACAGGGGGAAATAATTGACAATTTCTGTACAATAATTGATTTTATTTTTTATTGTTGGAAATATCTAATAGTTAAAGATTTTTTTAGGAGAAAAGAAAGCCACTAATTCCTATCTAGACAAAATATAGATAACTCAAGCTAAGGAAAATATCAAGGGCAACAATATCATATCTTATCATAACGGTAGTGCATCAAAAGACAGGATTTACCCAAAAACCCAGTTTATTACGAGTACTAAAAATTTGTGCTAGACTCTCTAATACTAGAAGATACCCAAAATTAATCAAAATAGTTAAGCCTAATAGACAGGATTAAATAGATGACAAATCAACGAATTGCTGAAATATTAAGAAGCGGTAAACCTGATGAAAAAGTAACAATTCAAGGGTGGGTACGCACTAAGCGAGAGTTGAAAGAATTTGCTTTTGTAGAGGTTAATGACGGTTCATGTTTAGCTAACCTACAAGTGGTATTAAATCCTGATCTACCAAATTATCAAGAAAGTTTACAGCAACTGAATACAGGTGCATCAGTAGAAGTGAGTGGTATTTTGGTAGAGTCGCCAGCAAAGGGGCAAAGAATTGAACTTAAGGCAGAAAAGGCGATCGCTTATGGGGATGCTGATCCTGAAACATATCCTTTGCAGAAAAAACGTCATTCTTTTGAGTTTCTCCGTACTATTGCACATTTGCGAGGGCGCACTAATACTTATGGAGCAGTTTTTCGGGTAAGAAATGCTTGTGCTAATGCTGTGCATCAATTCTTTCAAGAACGAGGTTTTTTGTGGGTTCATACTCCTATTATTACTGCTAGTGACTGTGAAGGTGCAGGGGAAATGTTTACAGTTACTAATTTAGATTTAAAGAAAGTTCCTCTCACAGAAAAACAAGATATTGATTTTAGTCAAGACTTTTTTGGAAAGCCTGCTTTTCTAACAGTTAGCGGTCAGTTAGAAGCGGAAATTATGGCAACTGCTTTTAGTAATGTTTATACATTTGGTCCGACTTTTCGAGCAGAAAATTCTAATACTTCTCGACATTTAGCTGAGTTTTGGATGATTGAACCGGAGATGGCTTTTTGCGATTTAGTAGGAGATATGGATTTGGCTGAGGAATTTCTGAAACATATTTTTAAGTCTGTTTTAGAAAGTTGCCCGGAGGATATGGAATTTTTCAATAAACGGATTGATAAAACAGTTTTTGAAACGGCAGATACGATTATTAATAATAGTTTTGAAAGGATTACTTATACTGAGGCTGTTTCTTTGTTGGAAAAGACAGATAAAAAGTTTGAATATCCGGTAGAGTGGGGTTTAGATTTACAGTCGGAACATGAGCGTTATTTGTGTGAGGAATTGTTTAAAAAACCTGTAATTGTGACTGATTATCCAGCAAAAATTAAGGCTTTTTATATGCGTTTAAGTGATGATGGTAAGACGGTTAGGGCAATGGATGTTTTGGTGCCGAAAGTAGGGGAAATTATTGGCGGTTCTCAGAGGGAAGAACGTTTAGATATTTTGGAGAAAAGGATAGATGAACAGGAGATGAATAAGGAGGAATTATGGTGGTATTTGGATTTGCGTAGGTATGGTACTGTGCCTCATGCAGGGTTTGGTTTGGGATTTGAAAGAGTGGTGCAGTTTATGACAGGAATGGGGAATATTCGAGATGTGATTCCTTTTCCCAGGGCGCCTTTAACTGTGGATTTTTAAAGTTAGGAATTATTGGGAAAATAGAGGGGGGTTGCTGGGAAATAATTAGGGTTTGTTGAAAAAAGCAGAGTGTGGGACAAACCACTAACCCCTGCCAGGAGGGGAAGTGTCGGAAGGATTAGCCTATCGAATCTTGTCTACTCAAAATACCAACTTTTTGAGTTTTAGCCATCGAAAACCTGGCACTTTTTTCTACCTCCTGTAATTTACCAACGCCCTATTTTTTTAGTTTTTCGCTCTTTAAGATCAAACCATAAACTTCATGGGAGGTGAGGAGAATAAGAAACAAGTTGTGGAGAATTTAGAGTTTTAGGGTTGTGAATTTAATCGCAGAGTCGGCGATCGCTCTGACTAACATTAGGATTATTTTTCAGATAATCTCCCACCCACTCACAACCAAGTTTTACAAGATTTTCTAGATTGAGATTCCACAAAATTACTTTGCCATCTGTGCTGCCAGAAGCAATCATCTGACCATCTGGACTAAAACAAATACTATTGAGACCACGGCGATATCCTTGAAAAGTATGTAATTCCCTGCCATTAAGATTCCAAACCATCTAGACTCCAGAGTTTAATAGTTTCATCTTCACTAGCAGAAGCAATAACTTTCTGAGTCTTGCTAAAACTAATGCTATAAACTCTACCTGTATGACCATTAAGGGTTTTCAGTTCTCTGCCATCAATATTCCAAAGTTTAACAGTGCTATCATAACTAGCGGAAGCAATAGTTTGACCGTCAGGGCTAAAACTGACATTACTAACCTCATTGCTATGACCATTGAAAATATTTCGTTCTGTGCTTTTAACTCTCCAGAGTCTAATTGTATTGTCCCTAGAAGCAGAGGCAATAGTCTGACCATCTGGACTAAAACTGACGCTATAAATTCTATTACTGTGACCACGGAAAGTTTGTACTTCCTTGCCCTTAATATTCCAGAATTTAATGATTTTGTCAGCACTAGCAGAGGCAAGTATCTGACCATCAGGGCTAAAACTAACCGCATTTACCCAATCTCTGTTACCTCTAAAAGTTTGTAATTCTTTGCCATCTAAATTCCAGAGTTTGATAGTTGTGTCAGCACTGGCAGATGCAATCGTTTGACCATCTGGACTAAAACTGACGCTATTAACGTGATAAGTGTGCCCAATAAAGGTTTTCAGTTCCCTACCATCTAAACTCCAGAGTTTGATAGTTTTGTCACCACTGGCAGATGCAAGAGTTTGACCATCCGGACTAAAACTGATGCTAGAGACCCGATTTTTGTGTCCAATCAAAGTTTGTAACTCTCTACCATCTAAACTCCAAAGTTTAATAGTTTTATCAAAACTTCCAGAAGCAAGAGTTTGACCATCCGGACTGAAACTAACACTACTAACCAGATTCCTATGTTCTGTTGTAAAACTTTGTAATTCTGTTCCGTCAATACTCCAGAGTTTAATAGTTGTGTCCGCACCGGCAGATGCAAGTATCTGACCATCAGGATGGAAACAGATGCTATGGATGCGATCGTTATGTCCAGTAAAAGTTTTTAATTCTTTACCACTAAGACTCCAGAGTTTCAGAGAATTATCCCTACTACCAGAAGCAATCAAAGTACCATTAGGGCTGAAACAAACACTACTTACTCCATCTTTATGTCCTTCCAAACGATTACGCTCTTTGACTCCATAGACTGCCTGATGCAGTGCTGTTACCACCAGCATTTCAGCATCAGCTTTTGTTCTAATTGATTTGGACAATGATTGTAGAATTTTGGCTGCCCTCAATGCTTCTAGTAATGCTTCAAACTCTTGACCAGCGAGAAATAGTGTTTTTGAGGAGGCACTTTTGAGTAATACTTCTAATATCTGATTTGCCTCAGCTAATATTTGAGCTGCTTGTCTTTCTGCTGCCAATGTCCGTTGCATTTCGAGTTTATCTAGTTCTTGACTTGCCGTTAAAAACCGATAATCTTGCTCGCTCAAACTCTTCGCTGCTGCCCATGCTAGAGCTTCCTGTAAAGCTTGACCCCGCAAAAGTCGTGACTCATCCTGATAACCAGAAGCTAACCATGCAGCAAACGCTTCTGAATAAGGTCGTAAACCTGCTAATTCTTTCTCTACCCAAGTAACATTAAATACTGACTGATAAATTCGGTTAGCTACTATCAATTTACCTTCATATTTTACTACTAAACCAGTCAGTCGCAGTTCCATTTGTTCGGAACTATCATCTGCTACTACCTCCCCACTATTCAAAACTTGCTGATACAAACCTAATAACCGACTTGCTCGTTTTTCATTAACTAAAAGGCGATCGCTTATGGTCTTTAAATGTTCTGGGTCGTCATTTATTCGCCAATTTTCCAGAATTTGTTTTTGTACTAAATTCTCTACCCATTCTGCCTCTTTATTTTCTTCAATAAAATCTCCTTTTTTCTGGATTAAATTGCACAATTTTTGAGTTAAAAATGGTTGCCCTCCCGTCCAAAATAATACAGCTTCTAATAACCGATTAATATCTTTACTTTTGTCTCTCAAACCTCTACCCAAAGTAGCTACTTCCGACATTTTGAAACCAGTTAATTCTATAGGTATACCAATATTAAAAGGAGTGCGTTTTTTATCCATAATTAAATCTGCCGGAGTTGCCACACCAATCATCACAAAAGTTAATCTTTGATAATTTGAATTATCGGCTCTTTTGTTATAACAATCTCGTATTACGGCAAAAAAATCATCAATATTAAAAGGTAGACTCAGGGTACTATCAATTTCATCAATAAAAATTACAATATTTTGCTTAACAGTAGGCAGCAAAAAATCTCTGATAAACTTACTAAAACGTTTCACATTCGAGAGTTTATTTGTAACCGACCACCACTCATCAATATCAAAAAAATCATCTAAATTTAAACTACTGACAATACTATCAATGACTCCAGCATACCATTGGTCGGCAGTAACTTCCCAAGTACCAACTTCTGTAATATCAATAGTTGCACAGGCAATTCCTTCTGCTTCCAACCGTTGTCTAGTTTTGACTCTTAAACTAGATTTACCCATTTGACGACAGTTCAATACATAACAAAATTCTCCTGCTTTTAAACCTTGATAAAGTTGTTCATCGGCAAGTCTAGTTACATAAGTGGGAGCATCTGGAGGCAAACTACCTCCTACTTGATAAATTGATTTTTTATAGATTTCCATATTGGTATAATTCCCTAAGATTATCCAAAGTAATAATTTTTTCAACCAATAATTACAATCACATATTCCCCACTAAATATAGGCTACTATGTAGATGGATAGTAAAGTATGATAAGTAAAACTTAAACCAAAAAATTAAATAAATCACTAAAATTTTGACATTCAATACACATTCATATCGGGTTTGGAGCGATGGTGAAGTTGAAAATTTGTGTTAATCTCCCAATATTTCATCAACAGTAAAAGTTACATTAGGCAAAGCTTGAATTGCCACAGTTTCACCGCGTTGAAAAGTCTGCACAATCTCATAACCATTCGCAGTAGGTTGTCGGTAAACTTCCAGACATTTTTCAGTCAGATTTACCAACCAAACTTCAACAATATTATTCTCAGCATATAAGGGAACTTTTACTTCTCGGTCATATTTAATTGTTGTGTCTGACACCTCTATAAGGAGAAATACATTTTCTGGTTGAGGTTGTTGAGTCTCATAAAAATCTGGTCGTCGTTGCAACAAACTGATATCTGGTTCTGGTTCAGAATTATTATTCAATCTTACAGGAATTTGAATTCCCACAGTAACAGTCTGTGCTAAACGCAAAAAGAACAGTTCATTAAGACGGTTGACACAACCTGCATGGCGAATACCCATAGGGGACATTGTGATAATTTCTCCTCTGATTAGTTCTACTCGTTCATTTTCAGTAAATACTCCTGCCTCCAGCATTTTATAATACTGGTCTACAGTAAATAGTCGTCGCAATAATTGTACAGACATGATCGACTCCTTGAGAAAATTGTATTAAGCATTCAGCAAACAGCTATCCGCATTCAGCTATTTTTTAGTCATAGCTCAAAGCTTTTTTTACTAATACTCAGAACAGAATAAATTTATATAATATTGGGTAATTAATGTTGAAAGTTTGTATTAATCTCCCAATATTTCATCAACAGTAAAAGTTACATTAGGCAAAGCTTGAATTGTCACAGTTTCACCGCGTTGAAAAGTCTGCACAATCTCATAACCATTCGCAGTAGGTTGTCGGTAAACTTCCAGACATTTTTGAGGAAGATTCACCAACCAAACTTCAACAATATTATTCTCAGCATATAAGGGAATTTTTACTTCTTGGTCATATTTAACTGTTGTATCTGACACCTCTATAAGGAGAAATATATCTTCTGGTTGAGGGTGTTGAGTGCGACGAAATCCTTGCCGTCGTTGCAGCAAAGCGATATCTGGTTCTGGTTCAGAATTATCGTTCAATCTTACAGGATTTTGAACTCTCACAGTAACAATTTTTGCTAAACGTAGAATGAACAGTTCGGTAAGACTGTCCACACAAACTGCGTGATGAATACCAATAGGGGACATTTTGACAATTTCTCCTCGGATTAGTTCTACTCGTTCATTTTCAGTTAATATTCCTGCTTCCAGCATTTTATAATACTGGTCTACAGTAAATAGTCGTCGCAATAATTGTACAGACATTACCAACTCCTTGAAAATAATTGTATGAATTTGTTGATGTATAACAATTATATTTATTATAAATATTCTTGCCCAACTTTAAAAAGCGTTTCGGTCTGGAGTGCTCCCCAAACAGATACCTAATTCTATACACAAATTTTTAAGCTAATAGCTGATAGCTGATAGCTAGTTAACTTGTTAATAATTGAATCAAATCCTCAGTTATCGGACAACCTGTTTCCCTTTCAAAATGAAGAAACATCGGACTAAAATTCGCCTCCAGGAAAACAAAATCTCCATTAGGTTTAAATCGCCAATCAATACCAGTCCATTTTAATCCGAATGCTTTAGTAATAGCTAAACATTTTTCTTTGATATCCTCTGGTGTTTCTAAATAAATTATTTTTGCTCGTTTATCTTCCCGAAAATCTAAGGAACTACTCCGAATTTCAGCAGAATAAACTTTTTCCCCAATTACATAACTACGAATATTTGTACCGGGAATAAATTCTTGGATAGTTACGGGAGAAATACTTAATGCTAATTTCATCCGATTAATTTCTAGATGTTCTTTCGTTAAAAATTGAGTATGAGAACCTCCATAAACAGGTTTAAAAATTACATCTTTAAATGTTTGAGAAAATTCTAAAATTTCATCAGCGTTATTAGTAATAATAGTCCCTGGAATAGTCACACCTATTTTATTAGCTAAACTTAACTGTAATGGTTTTTCTTTATGAAATTCATAAGCTTCCCAACTATTCACCCATTTATCAGGTTTAGACCGCATAAAAGAACGTAATAAACCCATCGAATCATTAACTGCTATTCTCTCCTGATATAAATCAGTTAATTTCGGAACATTAACCCCGGCAAAAGTCCGCCAAAAAATTTTATTTATATCTGCTAAATTCCATTTTCTGCCATCTGGAAATATTAAACATCCTGTGTGAGTAATAGGTTGCCAAGAGATTTTTAACTTAGTGGGAAATAAACGAGTATCTAAATAATCAACTGTTATTCCTTTTTCTGTGAGAGACTTTTTGAGATGGGCAGCATGAATATCTTCTTCATTGCCCAGGATTAAAATATTCATTAAAGTTATACCAATTTGACAACTGTTTGCTACAAATAGTTAGGCTATTTCTTAGGAGTCAGGAGTCAGGAGTCAGGAGTCAGAATGAATTGCTTTGCTCCCATTTTTTAGTCGTAATTTATCTTTTTAGTCAAAGGGACATCTCCTGTCAAGTATTTTAAAGGAAGAAAGGGAATGAGAAAGAAAAGGAAGACTTGGGAGAAAAAAGCGTAGATATTCAGGACTTACCCATGAGGTACAAAAAACTAGGATTTGAGATTGCTTCCCTATCAGTCGCTTCGGACGAAAATACCTTAGTATTGCGTAATACCAAATTGAAATGAAGCTGCATAGAATAATCTTTCAAGCATAATTGACTTCAAGCATAATTGACCGCAGGTAAGCGTAGATAAAAATAGATCGATTTAATGAATTTCATCATTCTATGCAACCTCAAATAAAACTGGTATAAGTTCTAATATTATGAGTTTGAATATATTTCTGCTTACAAGTCTACTTTCCCATTTATTAACTAAATAAAATTAAGGTTTAAATTATCTAGAGATGAAACACCTTCTATGATGGCAATCAAATCTCCTGATAGAGTAGATATATTAACTGAATCATTAACGATTTCAAAACTATAATCATTCAAAGTTCCTGATAACTTAATTTGATCTAAAGGAGTATCAAAATTTTGAATAAAAGCAAAGTCTGAATCACCAAAACCAAGATAAAAAGGCGACCCTTGGGAAGAACCAAGTATAAATTGATCTACTCCCTCTATTCCCGAACTACCAACTAATATATCAATTTCTCCTGTTCCCAAATCACTAGGTATAACTCGGTCGTTGATGAGGTCATATCCAATAACACTAACACCAACAATTCTGGTATTGTTGCCGAAAGCATTAATAATATCATTACTATCATTGTCAGTAAAAAAACCAATGCGTTCAATTTCAAATTGTCCAAACTGAATGTAATGTTCTAAACCAGAACTAAATTCTCCTCTATTGATAGCAACATCAATACCAGGATAAGATTGCCGATAAATCTCTTCATTAAAATCTCCACCTTCCTCTCCTATAGCTAAAGTAGTTACACCACCTTCTTCCGAACCTACTTGAGTGAAAGTTCCATTATTAATGGGAGTCGCAAAACCACCTTCTTCTCCTATTGCCAAAGTAGTAACACCGCCTTCTTCTCCTACTGCTAAAGTAGTTACACCACCTTCTTCTCCTATTGCTTGAGTTGTTGCGAAACCTTCTTCAGAACCTGGTTGAGTCAGAATTTCATTCTTAATAGGAGTAGCAAAACCGCCTTCTTCTCCTACTGCTTCAGTTGTTGCTTCTCCCGGTAGCACTCCTATGGGAGTAAGACCACCTTCTTCTCCTAGTGCTTGAGTTGTTGCGAAACCTTCTTCAGAACCTGGTTGAGTCAGAATTTCATTCTTAATAGGAGTAGCAAAACCGCCTTCTTCTCCTACTGCTTCAGTTGTTAGTTCTCTCGGTGGCACTCCGATGGGAGTAATACCACCTTCTTCTCCTATTGCTTGAGTGGTTGCGAAACCTTCTTCAGAACCTGGTTGAGTCAGAATTTCATTATTAATAGGAGTAACAAAACCTCCCTCTTCTCCTCCTATAGCTTGAGTTGTTACTTCTCCCGGTGGCACTCCGATGGGAGTAATACCACCTTCTTCTCCCAGTGCTTGAGTAGTAGGTACAGAAAGATTACCACCTTCTTCTCCTAGTGCTTGAGTTGTTCCTATAGCTTCACTGGTACCGCCTTCTTCTCCTAATTCTAAGGTTGTTGCTATAAGTTCGCCACCATTCTCCGAATCATCAAAAGCTTCTGTTGTAGCACCACCTTCTTCTCCTATTGCTTGAGTTGTTGCTATAGGTTGAGAAGGGTCATTAGGAGTATTACGCTTAGGTTCAACTTGACTTTTTTGTAAAGACTCAAGAGTCTCTAGGTCATTGTCAAATGGATGTCTCATATTTTCCTTTTGTTCAAGTTTTATTTATGATCGGGACTTATGCGCGGACACTAAATCGAGTGAGGGCGCAATTCTGAGCTTGGCGCTACCCAATGCCATTTGCTACGCACAACTACGTTAACGCCCCTACAAATGGTGTTTTCAAGGGAGTTGCATGGGTAAGTCCTGTTTTATTTATTATGTTATGGAAAGTACTGAAGATTGTTGAAAATCTTCTATCAGTTACAGTATAGTTGAGAAATTTAGAAATATCGATCGCTATTTATAGATGAATAAACTACCCAATGACATAGATGAAGCACTCGCTCAAGCTATAGAAGCTACTAAGATAGCTCTCCAGGATGGTTATAGTAGAATCCAAATCGAAATAGTTATTCCAGAAATTGAACTTCAAGCTCAATCTCTAGCAGCACAATTTATTCCTGCTTTACTTGAAGAAGGCATTCAACCAAAAGTCTTCTTTCCTGATACTGGTGCTGCAGCATTAGCAAGACGAGATTGGCAAGAAGCGCCTTTTAAAGTAAAAGTAGAAGATATTGGCACAAGTAGGTCTCCAGTTGATAGCAAAATTTCACCGGAAGACGAGTTTTTTCTGTTAGTTGCCCTTTCTTCTGTAGAAGTGGCCCAGGCCGAAAAATTGTGTAATCTGGCAGGCGATCGCCCAGTTGTAATGTTAATTCCGAGGTTAGAGGATGTATCTATTGTCGGAATTGGTTATGCAGCACGTCAACTCCGGGAAAGATTTCTTACAACTATTGAATCTTGCTACTATATCAAGTCTTTTGGTGAGGCTGCATTGTATCGTTGTTATCCTTCTCCCTGGCAAGTTTTGCTTGAGGAAAATGGCCAATATAAATTAATTGCAGAGCGATCTGAGAAACCAATGGGAGATACTGTGGAAATGATTTTAGCTGAAGCTACTACTACAGTTAAAATAGATAGCTCTGCTTCTTCTGAGCAAACTACTACTAAACCAAAACGGAAAGGATTTTTAACTGAAATTCAAAAATTCCTGCGTGCTTTAAGTAACTAAATTTTCCGCAGACATGAACTTACTAAAAGTATTTTTCGTCTAAGGTATGCCGACCCCAATTTTACTCGAAGCTACAATTTGTTTCAAATTAGCTACATTCTGGATTTGCCTAAAAATTAGGGTCGGTTTACCTCAGAAACTATGTGATATTATAGATACAAATTAAAGTGAATAATATATTAGATGTTTTAATTAAATTTTCTGACATTAAAATTTAGTATAATAAAGTCTTTTTTGCCTTACTTAATGCAATAAAGTAGATAGAAAAAAACTAGATATTGTAGGAAATCTTTAGAAGTAAAAATGAAGCAGAGACGTATTATAATTGGTGATGTACATGGGCATTATGATGGTCTAATGGTTTTGCTAGAGGCGATCGCCCCTGGAAAAAATGAAAAGGTGTATTTTTTAGGGGACTTAATAGATCGAGGCCCAAAAAGCTCCCAAGTAATAGAATTTGTCAGAAATAGCTCCTATCAGTCTCTCCAGGGAAATCACGAACAAATGATGATTCAAGCTCTTTCAGATAAAGCAGACAAAAAAGGAGCATGGGAAGCTTGGTTTTACAGTGGAGGGAATGAAACGGTAGAAAGTTATAGAGATCAAGGAATTATGCCTTATGAGGATGTAGAATGGATTCGATCACTACCTCTATATCTAGACTTAGGAGATATTTGGTTAGTTCATGCAGGGGTAAATCCAAAACTACCTATTCAAAAGCAAACTTATCATGAATATTGTTGGATTCGCAAAGAATTTCATGGTATTGAAAAACCTTACTTTCCCAATAAGTTAATGATTATAGGTCATACTATAACTTTTACTTTTAATAATGTTGAGCCTGGAGAGTTAGTTCGTGGGGCAGGTTGGCTAAATATTGACACGAGTGCGTATCATCCTCGTAGTGGATGGCTAACAGGATTAGATGTTGATAATAATATTGTTTATCAAGTTAATGTTAATAGTAATGAAACTAGGAAAATGCCTCTAGAAGAACTTGTAAAACCTTATGCTTCCAAGCCAACTTTAAAAAAAATAATGCAAGAACCTTTATTAGCTAAAAAAAAGCACAAAGAGAAACTTAAGGTCAAGAACGATTGATAAAAATAGCAGTTTCTCTTTCAACAATTAATAATTAACAATTTCTTGTAAACTAAGAGGATTGGCTAAAAGGATTGTTTTTATTTTTTCTCTATGAATGTAGAGGCTTTATACCTTAATTTTTCGGTAAATATAAATATTTAGATTAATGCTGAATGCAATTAGAAGAAAAACAACAATTAATTACTTATTTAGGTCAATTTGTTACCCATGCTCGTTGGGAAAAAATAGTATCTGTTTTGCAGCAAAGAACCCGTCATATTACTGTTATTTTAGAAGATATTTATCAACCCCACAATGCTAGTGCGGTACTCCGAAGTTGTGACAGTTTTGGGGTACAAGATGTGCATATTATAGAGAACAAAAATATATTCACAATTACTCAAGGTGTTACTGTTGGTTCAGACCGCTGGTTAACATTATACCGCTATAATCAAGAAGGCATAAATAATACTCAAGAATGTTTAAAAAAATTAAGAAGTGAGGGTTATATTATAGCAGCAACAACCCCCCATACAAAACAAATAACTGTTGAACAATTATCTGTAAATACAAAAGTAGCGTTAATGTTTGGTTCGGAAATTAATGGGTTGTCAGAATATGCTCAAAACAATGCAGATGTATCGGTAAAAATTCCAATGCAGGGATTTAGTGAAAGTTTTAATATTTCAGTTAGTGTTGCTTTGTGTTTATATGATATGACAAATCGTTTGCGACGACAGCATAATAATTGGGAATTAACTGAAACAGAAAAATTAGATTTGGAATTAAATTGGCTGCGGAAATCTATTAAAGCTGGGGAACTTATTGAGAAGAAGTTTTTCAGAGATATTTGTAATTGAATAAGGAAGAAGGAAGAAGTAAGAAGCAAGAAGTAAGAAAGTGTTGAGTTATTTAGGAGGTAGCTGTATTTTGGTATCATTATTATCATTTTCTTTGTGGGTTTAATACCCCACCGTCAACGGGGGTGTTCAAAATTACTTGGGGGAGCGTAGACGCGGAGCGGCCCTTCGTTGACTATCCCCATGTAATTTTCCTCCTGTCTCCAGTATAGCTGTCTCCTGTCTCCTTCTTCAATTTGATTGCTCTTTAAGTGATAAATTTCCTAAAGTCAGGAGTCAGAATAAATAGCTTTAATACCATTTATTAGGTCGGAATTTATATTTTTAGTCCAGTGGACATCTCCTATAAAGTCTTTTAATTGCTCTTATTATTTGTAACAATCTTTTTCCAAATTGGTATAACACCCAATTTATTTAATTGAGTGAATTTTATTTAAAAATAGGTTGACCTTTAGGAGATAAAATATTTTACCTTGACTATGTTTCCGAGGGTCGTGAAATCAGCAACTAGGTTGGCAAATTCTGTGGAACCGTCGGCAAAATTTAATCTCATTTCGCTAAGGTTTAAGCCTCCTCCATGGGGTTTCCTGTAGTCGAATACGCCCTCAATGGTTTGGTGTGCCGTTCTGCCAAAAGACTGTTCCCGCTTCCGGACTGGTTACCCATTGCCAAGTCCCCTCTGTTGCTGTGTCATTTGCACCTAACCATCCACCTGCTTGTGCAGAGAAATGCTCTGTGGGTATACCGATGTTGGAAATAATAAAGTTGTGTTCTGCTTCAGAGGTGATGGTTATCAGATATCTCTGCCAACCATTATAAGAGCGAGTTTCAGCACTAGCTTTTGCTTGGTTCCAAGTATATTCACCTGGAACATATTCGTAGTAGTGACCTGTATCGGAGTTGAAAAAGACGCTAGCGCTTGCTGGTTTGTTTATTGCTAAAGCGATAGTTGTTGCTCCTAGGCAAGCTATGGATAGTTTTTTTATGGAAATCATAGAGTTGTTTTATCCTATTTACTGACAATGATTTGAGGTAGGGGTTCTTGTCTTGACAGATATTTGCTTCTAAGGTTTTGACACGATCGCTCTTTAATGAATCACCAATTGTATTATTTTGTATTATTGCGACATACGCAATAAAAGAGAGAATGATCGCTCTTTAATGAATCACCAATTTTGAAATCTTTTTGTATTATTTTGTATTATTGCGACATACGCAATAAAAGAGAGAATGATCGCTCTTTAATGAATCACCAATTTTGAAATCTTTTTGTATTATTTTGTATTATTGCGACATACGCAATAATCGACAAAAGTATTTTTAAACCTTGTCGATCATCGACAATATTCATTACAAGGATCGTGTAATATGGTTTATGTTGTAAAAATTTCTGTCAAAAACCTTTTTGTTTGCTGAACAATATCCTTCTCAAATTTTTATCTGTATAACTCAAATATATGCAACTAAAATCACAGGTGCATTGGATTCAACATCCAGATGGTTATTAGATATTACGAAATTCTGAATATCCGACCTTTATTCAAGTAGATAATTTTCATAAAAATGTGATTTTTCAGTTAGGTAAAAAACCGATAACTACTATTGCTAATAAATACGATTTAACTGATAAAAATATTCAACAACTGTTACAATAAACATCTATAACGGATATGTTGTCAGATATTAAACTACCTCCAAAAACGTTTTATGTGTAGCGAATATTATTTTTAAAAGTATTTTATATAAAATTGTTATTTTACTATCTCGTCTCACTCAATTTTCAGTTTTTGTGAAATTTTAGCATTATTTTTCGTATTTTATATAACTAGATAAAATTTAACTTTGCCAAACTACAAGAGAAAGAAGGAAGATGTTTTTTAGTAGAAGTTCCGATCTACTTACAACCTTTAGGTATTTAATAATTGCTGATAGCTGAGATAATAATTGCTTGATTTATTACCTTCTTTTTTCTTCCATCCCCTTTTTTCTTACGTGTTAATGGTAGTTATATCATGTCCGCACTGTATCGTTTGTGTAAAACCAAGGGTGAATATTTACAGGAAATTTACGTTTTTCCAAGCTTTTAAGCCTTCTTCCCTCTTCCTTCTTCCTTCTTCCTTACTTTCACGCTTACAATACCGATGCTACCGGACATGATATTAAACATTTTTTGGTAGGAAATAATGCTTCAAAGTCAGTCTAGACAAGGGAATTACGTCGATGCCTTAAAAATGGCTAGAACCCGTGCTTATTCAGGATTTATACCTTTTTGACATCAAAGCCTCTGCCCATCTATATTTGAGCCTATTTTCTGGCTTGATTTTGTGTAAGTCCCATTAAGAATTACCATGACTAAAAGGTAAATCCTCATTAATTCTCTCCATTTCTAGCTGTTCCATTTCATTCACTTGCCCAATGTAGGACAAGAAGATTTTTGACAAACGATTATGATAAAATTTGTGCATACTATGGTTAGGTGTTGCTGGAAAACCACGCCGTTTTTTATGACGCCCACCAGCACCAGGGTCAAAAGTCTTAATACCATGGTTGATCGCCCATTCTATCGGAGCATAATAACAAGCATCAAAATGTAAACAATCTATTTCGTAAGTGCTGCCCCAATAACGACCGTAAAGGCGATCGCCCTTAGTAATACAAAACGACATTCCTACAGGGAAGCGGTCGTCCTCCTCACTGTAACCTGCCACAAATAATACTCGATGGCGAAAGTCGTGATGTAATTGTTCAAAAAATCGCTTCGTCAAATATTTACTACCCCACCAACCAAATTTATCGCAGGTACTCTCGTAAAAACTGTACATCTTAGAAAACAGAGCTTTCGGTATTTCATCCCCAGTGAAAGTCTGCATTTGTAAACCAGCTTTTCCTACTGCTTTACGTTCCCGCTTAATATTACGACGTTGATTAGCATTAAATACTTTGAGATAGTCATCAAAAGTTTGATAACCTTGATTCTGCCAAATGTAACTATGGTGTAGCCAACTGTTAAAACCATTACGTTGCAGTACAGGATGCCATTCTGGATCGACATAGAGAAAATGACATCCAGAAATATGATGGCGATCGCAAAAATGATCGATTTCCCTGACCATCAAAGCTGTCATTTCATCCTCATCCTCCCCAGGCGATATTAAAAATCTATATCCCTCAGCAGGAGTAAAAGGCGACATTCCCAATAACTTCGGGTAATATTCAATACCTAAGCGGTAAGCTATCTCGGCCCATTGATGGTCAAAAACAAATTCACCTTGACTGTGTCCCTTGATATAAAGTGGAGCTGCTGCTATTAGTTGTCTATCTCGCCATACTGTTAAATGTTGCGGTAGCCATCCACTTCTACCACCCACACTACCAGAAGTTTCCATATTATGCAGCCAGTCCCATTCTAGGAAGGGAGTTTTTAAAGGTTGGGCCAGAGCATCCCATTCTGGTTTAGGGACTTCAGCAATTTTGCCAATCCAGGCTAGAGAATATTGAGGTTTAGGCTGTTGAATCATGTTTAACTCTTTATTGGCGTATCCGATATCTAAGTTAATCTATTCTCAACTTATTGTGCATTTGTTGGCCGTGCTTGAAGAAGTAGTTAGATAGGGGAGCCGCCGATAGGGCGATTTACAGGAGAATGCGGTGATATCATGTCCGGTAGCATCGGTTTCAACAATTAATAATTAATAATTACCTCTCCTTTAAAAGAAGAGGATTGACTCAAAGGAAAATTTTTCTTTTTATCCCCTTAAAGGAGGAAGCTTTAAACCACAATTTTTCGGTAATTAGATAAAAAGAGTGGGGAGTGGGGGAGAAACTGAAAGACATCCTTACTACTCCTTTACAACCAAAATTTATTGTAAAACACCAAAAAACGTACTGCTATAAAGCTAATTTGAAATAGAAGAAATAGGAAAATAACTATTTACCTACTTTACTAACTAATAATTTGTTCTCTTACCCAATTCCGAAAAGTTTTCATGGTTTGATTTATACCCATATTTTGACAGCGAATACTATATTCTGGAATTACTTCAGTTAAGGGTAAATCTGGAAAATTAGGGCTAATTTCTGATTCTATATATTTGTTATTTTCTAAAACATAAATTTGTAATTTTCCTTTTTCAAATCGCCAAAGTTCCCCTACTCCTAAATTGGCATAAATATTCAGATGAGTACGAGAAGTTATATATATTTCTAAAGCTAAATCAGGCGGTGGATCGATAGTTAAATCTAGGCGTTCTTTCCCACGAACTTTAGCTTCATTTTCAATATAAAAACAATTGTCTGGTTCTATTCCTTTTGCCATTTGTTCATTTTTGAAAGTTGTGGAACCTAGAGTTAAAAATTTTCTGTCTAGTTCTTCTAGGAGTGCTTTTATTAAGTCACTAATAACTTCTTTGCTAAGTTCGTGTTCTGGTAATGGAGTAATAATTTCTAAAGTGTTATTTGCATAAGCTATTCGAGAAGCGCGACTTTCTCCTAAGTCTGTGATAATTTCTTCAAATTCTTGCCAGCTTACATCTTTTAACAACACTTTTTGCCCTGGTGGTATGGTTAATCTTTTGAGTTCTAGCAGCATTTTTTTCCTTTAATATATGATGACATATTGAAATGCAGTATTGTACTTTATTATATAAGCTGAATTATTGATTGATAACAACAAACAAGAAAAACTTACATAGATTTTTAGTCTAGTAATTTATTGTCAAAAATAAACACTTTGTAGGTAAGCATTTCCTGCGGACTGCTGCGCAAACAGCTATTAGCTGTCAGCTATCAGCAACAAGACTCTATCTTTAAGGACAGTGTTTCAATTAACAACTTACTTTAAGGGTAAAGGAGGCAACTTTTTTAGTAAGACAGTTAATACAGCTTTGACCCTAAGACCCTAAACTAAAAGCACAATAGCTGATAGCTGATGGCTGACGGCTGAATGCTTACCTTTATAGTTTTATTTATCTTCTTTACCATCACAACTGAGACATGATTTTATTTGTTTGTCGCGTAATTCACTTTCCCTATGAATATCATCTTCGTTTTCCCTAACAATTATTTCACGTTGTGCATCATAATTAATTAAATAGTCGTACATTAATGCTTTCCAATGTGGACAGTCTTTACTGTAATGATAAATTGTATACTTTACATCCCAAATATACTTATTTTCTGCTTTGTTTCTTATATCTGAAGCTAAAGATATCTCAATTAATTGTCTTGTGGCATACAAATTTTTCAATATAGACGGACAAATTTTTGTGTAATTACTTTCGATTTCTCGATCCACCTGTTTCAAAATATTTTCGTATTTTATACCTGGAGTATTTTTTTTTTACGATATATTTCACGAATAATTTTGTTGAATTCTACATAGTTATTTGGTATAACTTTAGTTTTGTAAAAGTTGAATTTTTTTTTGTATTTCCTGGGAAGCTTTTCTAAAGTTTCTACTGTTTTTTTTTCCAAGAGATCGATAGTTTCAAATATTCTTCTATATCCCTCAAAATCACCACCACCAAGTCTATCTATAATTTCTAGACAAAGCCAGTATACATAAACTTTATTGTTTAGGTTTTTGATATCTTCTTTGTTGCTACGATCATTATTCTTTCTTTTTTTACGTTGTAACTCCCCTTGTGCATAATGATTAATTTTATTTTCAAAACTTCCTCCCCAGCAACACTTAATTAAATTGCCAGTATCCGCAAATGGAAAGCTAAGAAAACCAATATTAATAAAAGGAATAAGATTAACTCCTCCCATGAATAGCGAGAACAAAAATACTGATATAAGAAAAATTAAAACGCCTATTCTGCGTAAAGTTGAATCATCTAAATCTCCTTGATGAAGAGTACAGCCGATGTAAATATCTCTTGCTTTATTAATGCTACCAATTTGATTAGAATTATCGCCAGCATTTTGATTAATTTCAGACATTATTTATGCTAACTATCTACATAGTAATATCGCCTGCTGAACCAATTTGACCAATTTATTTTGCATTATCTCCTGCTGTTTGATTAAAATTTCCTGTCTGTTCAACATTGACGTTTGTGGAAGTAGGATTATTTTCTTCCATTAATTTTTTTACTTGTTTTCCTAGGATTTCATCAGCGTCCAGTATTTTTTTCAATTGTCGCCTAAAAGCTGCTTCTGCATCTTTGTCATTACCTTCTTTAGCAAAGTCTTCTACTGCTTCCTTAGCTGCTTCTTTAGACTCTATTTTTGGCGATAATTTTTCCCAAATAGCCTTTGCTCTTTGCCATGTATCCTTACCTACTTCTTGCAAAAGCCCTTCACTTACTTTTTCACTTCCTTTAATTCAGTATGGCAATAAGGCAGGCAAAAGTGTTACTAATTCTGCTGTATCTACTATAGAAAGTCTTTAATTTATCAATAAATTTTTCATGTTTAAGTATAACACATAAAATTAAGTATTTTACCGAATAATCAAGGTTGAAAGCAACTTCAATTAAGGGAAAAAAATAATTTTTTATCCTTAAGGATCAATCTTAATTCATTTTAAGAAGAGGTAATTGTTAATTATTAATTGTTGAACTCTACTCCTCTTCTAGCTGCTACCTGAAAATAAGTATTCAACTGAACATGATATAGCAAGGAATGAGTTAGTTAGGACTTATGTTGATGATGAACCGTAATATCAAATCCGGTTAAACAGTTATAGATTCGTTAAGTAAGGAGGAGTCAGGAGCACCGAGTCAGGAGGAGAGAGAATCACAAAGATGTAGTAGTTATGACGATTGAAGAATTTTTTTATGTCCAATTAAACGGATTTGATATAAGACAGAAAAATACTTTTCCCACTCTTGCCTGTTGCCTGCTATATAGCACTACGCAAATAGGTTAGGACATTTATAAATGCTCAAAGTTAGTCGATTACTTCTGACTTCTGACTTGCGCGTAGCGCTACATTACCCAGGAACGCACCATATTTTAATCGTCTTATCATTACTCCCACTCGCTAAACTCTTACCATCCCGACTAAAAATCACCGAAAATACATCACTTGAATGACCCTTAAGAGTTTCCAACAATTCTCCGGTGACAACATCCCATAAATTAATAATCCCATTACGATACCCACCCACAACAATTTTTCCATCCGGACTAAACGCAACAGACAAAACATCGCTCATACCATATTTCAAATTTTGTATAGGTGTCGAAATAAGCTCCCCTCCATAAACCTGCCATAACTTAATCGTGCCATCCCTACTACCACTAGCTAATGTGCCACCATCTGGACTGAAAACAAGCGATCGCACCCAGTCAGAATGGCCCTTAATTGTAAACAGCTCCTTCGCCTTCTGAAAATCCCATATTTTAATTGTTTGGTCGCGACCTCCACTTGCCAATATCCGACCATCTTTATTGAAAGCAACACTATAAACCCGGTCTTCGTGACCAACCAGAGTAAACCACCGCCTTGCTTTCTGCAAATTCCACACTTCAATTGCCTTATCTCTCCCCCCACTTGCCAATACCTGACCATCTGGACTAAATGTCACTGCATCCACCCAGTCAGAGTGACCGATGAGAGTAAACCAGCGTTTGCCTTTCTTCATATCCCAAATTTCAATAGTCTTATCCCGACTCCCACTCGCTAACATTTCTCCATTTTCACTAAATGCCACAGTTTGTACTGAGTCGCCATGACCAGTCAGGGTATACCAACGTCTACCTTTGTTCACATCCCAAATTTCAATAGTCTTATCCCGACTCCCACTAGCTAAAATTTCTCCATTCGGACTAAATGCTACTGAATTTACCGAGTCAAAATGTCCGGTCAGGGTCGATACACATTTCCAAGTTGACCTTTGTGGTTGAGGAATAATTGTCGGTTGGATAACATGAGGCGGTGCAGTTATAGAATTTTTTGTTTGTCTAATGGGTGTATATGTAGATATTGGCGCTCTGGTGGGGGTAGGAGATGGTGTTGGTCTTCTGGTTGGGGATGGTGTGGGTGGAGAAATATTAGGGAGAGTAGGGAGTTTCTGTTCTGAGTTTAATTCTTTCATTACCTCAGCAGCAGACTGATAACGCATTTTGGGGTTAGTTGCCAGCATTTTATCAAGAATTCTGCCTAACATACTATTAATAGACTGATTCAAATAATCTCGCCACACCCATTTATCTTTCATTACATCAAATAGATCGAAAGGAGATACTTGAGTTAATAAATGAATACAAGTCACCCCCAAACTATAGATATCGCTAGCAAAAATAGCATGACCTCTTACTTGTTCTGGAGCGACATATTCCGGACTGCCAATTATTGTTCCAGGTTGCATTAAAGCAGTTCCAGTAATAACTTTAGCTGCACCAAAATCAACTAATACTAATCGATTTGTATTAGTCATCCATCCTGTAGTTTGTGGTAGAAAATTACGACGAATAATATTTTCTGGTTTGAGATCCCGATGAATTACTTTATGTTCGTGAATAAACTGTAAAACTGGTAATAATTCATTCAATATTTGTTTGATTTGACCGTCGTTAAAAGGACCTATTTTTGTTGACTCTTGAGCAAGATTAGAACCATCAATAAATTCCTGTACTAAATATTGATTATTATCCTGTTCAAAGTGAGCTAATAATTCTGGAATTTGTGGATGTTGACCAAGTTCATCTAATCTAATTGCTTCTTGTTGAAATAACTCGGCAGCTTTTTTTGGGTCGCCAGTATTTTGAGGTAAAAATTGTTTAATTACACAAGGAGGGTGAGAAGGTTTATCTTCATCTACAGCGAAAAAAGTCCTACCAAAGCCACCCCTACCTATAGGTTTCATAGGGCGATATCTTTCTCTCAGCAGCAATTTTGCTCCACAAGCTAGACAATATAATGTTTCTTCAGGATTTTGAGGATTTGGGCATTGAGGATTTAAACAGTAGCTCATTATAAGTATTAAAAAGATTCGGCAACTATAGAGCTACGCGCAAGTTAGAAGTCAGAAGTCAGAAGTCAGAAGTCAGAAGTTATCCTTGACTGAATTTGAGTGTTTATAATTGTCCTAAACTATTTGCGTAGTGCTATATCTCTATATTAATTCTTCCCTTGGACAGAGTGTAAATAGCCTAAATTGAACTATAAGTCTGGTATTACTGAACTTATTCCGAATTTATGTCTAATAATAATTATGTCAAATGTTAATTTAACTGATGATATTCAGGTTTCTCAGCCTTCTCAGCAAGTTCCATTATGGGCAAAAGCGATCGCTTTATTGGCTCTTTTGAATCTTACTCTAGGACTATTTAATATTAGTTATGTGTCGTTACGGGACATTTATTTTAGGTATTTGCCTGCTGTTGTTAGAGTTTATGACCCAATCAAAGGTATAGAACCTAATATTCAGACGGATAATTATCTTGTTACTGTGAATCAATTGGTGGCACAACTACCAGAAAAAGGACTCCTAGACCCAACTACAAAAGATTTATTAACTTCTTGACGCAGTAAGAGTGTGGCCTTAATAGAAGATGACCCATTTATAGCAGGTAATAAGTTTGCCACTTTTGCCAAAATTCAACGACGAATGCGTAAACGAGTGAGGATTGAATCTACAAGAAAAGCTTTTGTAACTTTCTGGAGTATCGATTATTTAATGTCAAAAAATGTTACTCAGGAAATAGATTTTTTTGAGAATAAAATTAGTCCTTTAAAGGGAACTTTTTGACAGTTTAGCTAAACAATTTCAAGATGCTTTACGTCAAGAACTTCAGGATGAAGCAACATTGCATGAACTGCAGTCTTTACTGTCTGATTTATTGGAATAAATGAAGTTAAATTATATTCAAAATTCTCAGAAACGAACACCAAAACAAATGATCGATGAAATGGCATAAATTGAACAGGTTGCTGAAAATATTCAAGATGAGAAAGAGTAAATTTTTTGTGGAAAAATAACATAATAATTTCCTGCGTAATGCTGCGTAAACAGCTATCAGTAACAAGAATCTCTCATATAGACAGTGTTTAAATTAAAAAATACTTTAAGGAAAAGGGATGCAACTTTTATAGTAAGAAAATTAATAATGTCTGTTGTTAAAACATAAGGTTTATTCTCAAAACCGGGTTCCTTTTGACCCGAACATTCATCCTTTTTGAGATGCTGCTACTCCAGTTCAATTGGGTTCATTTTTGAGCAATACCTCCACACTATGGAAAAATGGTTAATGGCTAAGGAGAAATTGAATCCTTAATCAATTAATTAATTAATTAACAGAAAAAACCTATGCTTACTTACAATTTCAACTCCAATAAAGTGCGTGTTATTTTTGGAGACGGTGACGAACCTTATTTTGTTGTGGAAGATATTTGTGATATTTTAAAAATACCTGATGGTAGGTTGAGCGATGAGGACAAAATTACGCAAAAATATACGACGAACAAGAAATTATTGTTACTTCCGAATTTGGGCTATATGAGTTAATAATGAATTCCTTAGGAGAGAAGGAATTTAAGCGCTGGATACTGAGGGAAATTTTACCGACTATCAGAGAAACTGCTATGGTTAAAAGCTACCCTTCTAGAGAGATGATTTATGCACTAGCAATACTGAAGGAAGTTACTTACAGCGAAAGAGATGACAAAGCTTATTTCACTTTTAACGCTACAGCGAAATTATGTGGTACTGGAAACTCGGGATTAAAAAAAGATTTACAAGATAAGATTTATCAACTTCTTGGTTGGTATACAAAAGCAGATTTAGCGAGCAGAGATAAGTGGATCAAAGGTCATACAAAGTTTTCAGACGTAATAATAGCCAAAATCATTGAATATTATGCTTTTGAAGCTCCTGAGTCCAACGACAGAGTAAAAGATACTTTCAAAGCATTTGCTCCCATAGGTATCCGCAACTGGGCAAAAGAAGCAGTGCAGTATGTTGAAAAAGAACCTACTGATAATAACCCCAAGGAAATTTTAGCTTCTATAGATGAGAAGTTGAGTGTGATTCAACAAACTGTTCAGGAGTTAAGTCAACAATTCCCTGTGTCCGACGATGGAGAACAATAAGAATAAATAAATTTTAGGGTTGTAGATGTCTACACCCTACCAAAGTTGTCAATTTTTATTTGAGTTTTTGTCAGAGCCTTTAAGACTTTATAATATTAAAAAGGGCGAACGATGGGACTCGAACCCACGAATGGTGGAACCACAAACCACTGCCTTAACCACTTGGCCACGCTCGCCATACATATTTTTCTTACAGTAAACTACTATAGCATTACTAAATTATATTTGTAAACCCCCTAGACAAAAATCTAAAATCTAAAACCAACCCCTCAATGAGTTATTGTGTTAACCCTCAATGTCCCAATCCTGAAAATCCAGATACAGCAAGCTCTTGCCAGAGTTGCCGATCGCCCCTACTCCTCCAAAGACGCTATCGTCTTCTGAAAAAAGTTGGTCAGGGAGGTTTTGGCAAAACATTTTTGGGCGTAGATGAAAAACATCCTCTGAAGCTCCCATGTATTCTCAAGCAACTTTCATGTCCTACCCAAGACCCCGAAAGTCATCACACAACAGCAAGATTATTTCGGCGAGAGGTGATGCGGTTAGTACAGTTGGGGCAACATCCACAAATTCCTTTATTGTTAGCTCACTTCCAACACAATCAAAATTTGTATTTGGTGCAGGAATATATTCAGGGTTTGACACTGAAGCAAGAATTACAACAACAGGGGGTATTTAACGAAGAACAAATATGGCAATTTTTGCGAAGTTTACTGCCAGTATTGCAGTTTATTCATCAACATCAAATTATTCATCGGGATATAAAACCAGAAAATATTATTCGTCGTATTTCTCCACCTATTAACTATCAAAAACCACCCCACCTACCTGGAGAAAATCAACTGGAAAAATTAGGAAAAGTGGGGGAAATTGTATTAATTGATTTTGGCGTAGCGAAGTTGCTGACGGGTACTGCTTTAATTCGCACTGGTACCATTATTGGTAGTCCAGAATATATGGCACCGGAGCAAACCAGAGGGAAAGCATTGCCAGCAAGTGACTTATTTAGTTTGGGCGTAACTTGCATTCATTTACTGACGGATGTTGCACCGTGGGATATGTTCGATGTCATCAATGACTGTTGGAGATGGCGAGATTTTTTGCCTAGTGGGGGTAGTGTGAGTCAAAGTCTGGGCAATATATTAGATAAATTATTGCAAAATTCTGTGAGTCAACGCTATCAGACAGCGGAACAAGTTTTGGAGGTGTTGGAGTCTAGGTCTAATATTGTTAGGCGACCTGTGAAAAATGTTGAGTCTTTGGCGTTAGTAAATCAAAAGTTGTCTGTGTTGCCATCGGTCCGGAGTTTGGTAGGAAGGTTTATTCCCCAAGTTATGGCACTCGATGAAAATCAGTTAATTTCAGCAGTGGGGGTAAAGTATAGGAAATTGCAGTATTTGTTGGCAGTGCAAAAGTGGCGGGAAGCAGATATGGAAACCTGGGGAGTTTTATGTGATGCTTTGGGGAAGAGGAGAAAAAGTTATTTGTTTAGGGATGATATTGATAATTTGCCTTGTGAAGATTTGCTGACTATTGATTGCCTCTGGGTGAAGTATAGTCAGGGGAAGTTTGGGTTTAGCGTGCAAAAACAGATTTATGAAAGTGTGGATAAAGATTATGGAGAGTTTTGTAGTCAGGTAGGTTGGTTGACTTATAATTTGCATTTTCGCGATCGCGGATTTAAGTTTAGAAGTTGGGCACCAGTTGGTCATTTACCTTCACGAATTTGGGCAGGAGGTCAAAAATGGTGGAGTCATGCTGAGGGGATGGCGAAAAAGTTGGATAAGTGTGCTGTTAGGTAGTAGGTATTAGGTTTTAGCTGAAAGTGTGGGATAGATAATTCAAGTCACGCCACTTCTAGGGTGCGATCGCCGTTGTCAATAATTATTAAAACAACCTGTTCAGTAGTCTCTACAAATATTTTGTATCTCCTCATCCTGATTTTGAGTAACAATATAATCCCTCAACCATTGACAACCCAACTCCATAAAATCTTCAATATCCAAAGTCAAATTCCATAGCTTAACTGTACCATCTTCACTAGCAGAAGCTAGTAACTTACCATCTGGACTAAAACTAATACTAAAAACCCGACCCAGATGACCCTCAAGAGTTTGCACCTCAGTACTATCCGCCACATTCCACAAAATCACTTTTCTATCAAAACCAGCAGAAGCAACTATTTTACCATCCGGACTAAAATCAATATCTCTCACCCAACTTCCATGACCTTCGAGAGTTCGCACCTCAGTACCATCCGCCACATTCCATAACTTCACAGCAGCATCACCACCACTGGAAGCAAGTAACTTGCCATCTGGGCTAAAACTAACAGCAACCAAGTTAAGATTACCCCGATCCAAAACTTTCAACATCCTGCCATCTTCGACACTCCACAAAATTACCCGATGGTCAAAACCAGCAGAAGCTAAAACTTCACCATCCGGACTGAAACTGACACTCCTAACTGAGCGGAGATGACCCTTAAGACTTTGCAAAAATACTTGATCAGTGAGTCGCCATAATTTTACAGTACGGTCATCGCCAGCAGAAGCTAAAATCTTTCCATCCGGACTGAAACTAACAGCATAAACAGACCTACTATGACCCTTAAAGGTCTGTACTAGAGTACCATTTTTCACATTCCACAGTCTAACTGTATTATCGAGACTAGCAGAAGCTAAAAATTTACCATCCGGACTGAAGCTAACATGAAAGACATCTCCACTGTGACCTTTGAGAACTATCAGTAAAGTACCATCTGCCACATTCCATAGTTTGATAGTATTGTCAGTATCAGCAGAAGCCAGAATTTTGCCATTAGGACTGAAACTGACAACTGATACATCACCTTGATTATTTGTAAAAGTTCTTGGTTCTGTACCTTCTAGACCTTCTACATTCCACAACCTAACAGTATGGTCGCTACCAATTGATTAATATCTAGAGGAATATAAACTTCTGTTGAATGTGCTATTACCAAACGTAGTCGTTTCCAAACATCAGATATTTTTCCTCTTTCATGCCAAAATCGTAACATCCCAAAAAAATCTTCAATGACTTCAGTATAAGGAAATAACCGGTCTACTGCATCCAAACACAACACTAATGGTGTATCAATTTCTGTTAATAAATATTCTTCAAAATATACTGTGCAATTATCATTGCTGCCAAGAATTTCTGTATCCCAATAGTTGTCTAGCTGATTTTCTAAATTTAATTGCCGACCTACTGTTAAACATAACCATTTGAGAAACTTATCTAAATTAGTAATAACTGTTCGATTCACACTACTTAAATCTAGATAGACAGTCCGATAATTCTGAGCTTTAGCCTGAGCTAAAATTCTCATTATTAAAGAAGTTTTACCCATCAGTTTAGGAGCTTTTATCCTAATTAGAGATCCTGGGTTTTCTATAGTTTGATAACATAAATTTTCTACATTTTCTCGCTCTATATATAAAGGAGAATCTAGAGCAACTGCTCCTTCTGGAAAAGGTAGTTTGACAATGGATGAAACAAATTGATTATTATTATCCTCTTTCCATCTTTGTAGTGCTTCCTTAAAATTTTTTTTAGTTATCTTTTCTCCTAATGCTGTTGAAAATTTACTCCACATTTTATTGCCGACATCTTTGTTGAGATATTCAGCACTATAACCATTTTCCTGAGCTATCTGAATATAAGTTTGTTTTTCCCATGCTCCTTGGAGAATTAGAATTTCCAGATCGCTCAAGTGTGTACCAGTGTTTTGGAAGATTATTTGATTTGCTCTCTCTTTAGCTTGGCTCCAAGTAAACTCTGATTCTGATTTCATGGTAGATTAGCATATAAATTACTATAATTATATTTTATTCATGTTGAGCATTGATAAACAGAACAATTATAAAAATCCTGATTTTTTATTTTAACTACCCTGACTTTTCCTGATTTTTTTTCTGTTATCTAGATTTTGGAATAGTTTAATTGTTGTTTTTATCCTGCAGATAATCACTTCTTTACTCATTTATAAAAATAATTTTCAGCCATGCCATACATAGCTCTGCAAACTAAATTTTATCTAAAAAGTAGAGAATTAACAGACTAAAAAAAAAGGAGTATTGTAGCGGATTATATATTGTAGGTATGGAGCTGTTAATAGATAATTTATTACTGATTGAGCAGCCAAATATATTGCCATACTCATACGGAAAAATTGACAATTATTAAACTTAGGAAAAAATCTTTTCTTTGAGTAAGTAAACACCTGATTTTTTATCCATTGTCGTTCTTAGTATGAAAAGTGAAAATTATTAATAACAACAAACATTCAAGCGTAAAAGAGAACAAAAATGAATTTACAAAGATTTCTGGCAGCACCAGTTGCCTTCGGATTGACGCTCGGTACTTTCTATGTACTAAATTTACCTGCATATGCAAAAACTGTAAATGTTACCGTTCCTAAAACAGCTGTTGCCATAGCTTTTAACACAGCTTTTAGTTCAACTAAAGTTCATCTTGACAACTATGGAAAAAAGCATGGTAGTAGCTGGCATCAAGATTCTAGCTATGTACTATTGCCCAATGGAGCCAAAGAATCATTCTTGATTCCCGAGTACAAACATAAAGTTACCAAATTTCGCCAGTTGAAATATTACATTGATAATATGAATACCTCATCTATCCAAGCCACTATTAATGGTAGTCGAATTCAAGCAACTGCAAGGTTTGAAAGCCAAGGAGAGGAAATTAAAGCAAAATGTGTCCGCAGAAGGTTTGGAAAATGGGGTGAGTGCAAATTAAAAATGGAACGCGATATCCATTTGAACAACTCAATCCTTTCAATGTCTTTGATACCTGTTGCTTATAATGGGTCTATTTCATACGCAAATCCCAAAGTAGACTTTAAGACTGATTTACGAATTCCTAATAAGCTATGCCAAGCTTTTAAGGGTATCTGTAGTCGTATCCAAAATAAGATTAAGGGTGAATTAACCAAAAATATTGAAACACAACTTGCCAATGGTCTGAATAATCCCAAAGTAAAAGACAAGGTAGCAAATTCTGTTAAAAAATCACTCGCTAGCCGTTTAGGTCAATACAAAAACTGGAAAATAACTAAAGTTTCTAGCAATGGCAACAACTTTATCTTAAATTTGAGAAATTAGATTTTTTGGTAGTGATTCTAATATCAACTCAAGAAAAATATGACACAAATAAATTTTTTGTAGGGGTTTAACACTGATAAATTTTTACCCACAGATTTGTATTTCTCAGGACTTACGCAAATGAATTATAGTCTTTGCGTAATTCCTATTTATATTAAAGTCAAATTTTATGATTAACAACTTCTAGGATGATATTTTTCTAGAATTTATCTGCCAAATATACTGCCATACTAATATCCGGAAAAATTTACAATTATTCAACTGAGAAATCAAGTTTTTATCAGGAAAGTAAACACCTGATTTTTCCTCCATTGTCGTTGTTGGTCTGAAAGAGGCATGATTAATTCATAAGTTTAGTTTGAGAGCTATAGCACTCCAATTTAAGTCGTGAAAACCTAAGAGGCTCAAGCTTTTGACAGCAAAGTTTCTAGCCTCAAAAATATTACAACTATCTAGGATTGCTATAGGCCCATCAAATTAACTAACAAAGTCGAATTGATGTGGGAGAAATTTCAATGGCTTATATTCGAGGCACTCCAGGTAACGATTTTCTACAGGGTACTTATTTCGGGGATATTATCGAGGGTTACGCTGGCAATGACACAATGCGGGGCGCAGATAATAGCGACACAATGCGTGGTGGAAATGACAATGATGATCTGTTTGGTGAATATGGTAACGACTTTCTATACGGTGACTCTGGCCGCGACTACCTCAATGGGGGTGTAGGTGACGATTATCTTTGGGGAGGATCTGGTCGTGATACTATTGATGGTGGTAGTGGTAATGACGTGATGCGGGGTGGCACTGGCTACGATACTTATGTAGTTAGTTCTCCGAACGATCAAGTCATTGAGTATAGTGGCGAAGGACTTGACATCGTTGTTAGTAATATCAATGGCTATACTTTGGGTGCAAATGTAGAAAGTCTTCTCCTCGGAAACACAATTTCTGATGGTACAGGTAATAGTCTCAATAATCGTCTTTACGGTAACGATGCCAACAACAACCTAAGTGGAGTTGGAGGAGCGGATGAATTAGTTGGTTATGGTGGTGCAGACGCTCTTAATGGTGGTTCAGGCAGTGATACACTCACTGGTGGTGCTGATTTTGATGTTTTAACTGGAGGTAGTGGTGCTGACTATTTTAAATATGTCAGTCTATCTGACGCTCCTACAAATTACATTTTCTTTCCAGAGACTATTAATGATTTTCAACGAGGAATTGACAATATAGATTTATCAGCAATTGATGCTAATCTCAGTAGTTCAGGAAATCAAGCATTTTCATTTATTGGTACAAGTGATTTTGGAAGTGTTCCTCGAGGAAGTCAAGGTCAAGTTCGATATGAAAATACTGGTGGATCTGTGCTGGTTCAAGTAGATGTTTATGGTGATGGTGACTATACTTCTGACCTAGATATTATGTTGCTCAGTACCACATCTGTTAGTGCCAGTGATTTCATCTTGTAAGTAATGTAATGATTAAACAGAGTAGCTTAGACTTTCATAATCACTACTTCTACAGTTTATTTGGCATCAGTATAAACCTAACAAAACAAAGATTAAATATTAGGAGGTAACACAAAATGACAGTCATTTATGGAACCCGTGGAGATGATAATTTACAAGGATTTAGTGGCCCTCATTGGTCTTTAGTAAATGGTCAGTTAGTTTATTATCCGAATGGCAACGACACCATTGATGGTCAGGGTGGTGATGATGTATTGCTAGGTAAAAAGGGGAATGACGACATCTTTGGAGGTAGTGGGAATGATTTTCTCGGAGGAGGAAATGGAAGGGATGAACTCTATGGAGAATTTGATGACGATAGCATCAAAGGAGGAAGTGGTCGTGACTCTATGTATGGTGGTGAAGGTAACGATCAATTGGATGGAGATGGTGGAGATGATCTAATCTTTGGAGATGATGATCAAGATACAGTCTTCGGCGATACTGGAGACGATACGCTTGATGGCGGTGATGATGCAGATTTGGTCGTAGGTTCTAGCGGTGATGACATGGTAGTCGGCGGTAGTGGTAATGATACGGTCGAAGGAGGTGCTGATAAGGATACATTAGTCGGAGGAACGGGTGATGATATTCTGATTGGGGGAGGAAGCAGTTTAGTCCGGACTATCCTACCCGATATGGATAGTAAGCAGGATATCTTTAAAGTTCAGGTGATGAGGGAGTAAGCGGTTTTGGCGACGATACATTAAGGGGATTTGAACGCAATCTAGATAAAATTGAATTTGGCTTCGATATTCTGCTGAATTTTACTCAAAATCCACCTCCTGGTGATTTAAGCCTGAAGAATTTTGACGTTCTTGATTACTGGCCTAATGGTAATGTCGCAGGTGCGGATGGTGAATTGACAGATCTCGATTTCCCCTTTGTTGAAGAAATTGGTAACGATCTACTCATTAACCTTCCTCCATCCGGTAACATTACTATAGGTGTTCAAGCTGGAACCATTGAATATCAAATGAATGGTCAAACTTTTAACTTTGGTGGAGGCACTTTGTTAGTCGAGAATGTCAATAGTTTAGGCAATAGTTTAACCGAGAATGATTTTATCTTTTCGTCCTAGAATACATCATCATCATCTAACTAGATAATTACATTAGACCTTTTCAAAATCGGTATTTTTGGAAAGGTCTAAAAACAGTATGACTATTTGTAGCAAACATTTATCACCCTTGGTATTACCCACATATTATTTCTCAGGACTTACGCAAAGACTATAATCCATTTGCGTAAGTCCTGTTTATATTAAAGTCAAATTTTATGATTAAGCACTTCTTGGTTTGTATTTTTATAGAATTTATCTGCCAAATATACTGCTATGCTAATTTCCGGAAAATTTTACAATTATTTAACTGAAAAATCAAGTTTTTATCAGGAAAGTAAACACCTGATTTTTCCTCCTAGGAAACCCAACAAAAATCCGTCGCAACCTACCATTTTAGCTGTGTCCGTCCACTACAGCTACTGGAAGAGAATATTTGAAAATATATAGTATAGATTTTCCTGTTAGATAGTAATTATTATGAATAATACTAATAATTCTGCTCGATCAGAAAGTAAATGTTTCAAAAAAGCGTAGTTTTGAATGATTGCTCTATCTTTTTACCGAAAAATTGTGGTTTAAAGCCGACCCTTTTAAGGGGATAATAAATCAAAATTTTCCTTTGAGTCAATCCTCTTCTTTTCAAGGAGAGGTAATTATTAATAATTAATTATTAATTGTTGAATGTATATAGAGATGTTAATTTAACCCATCATATCGATTGTTCATAATACTAATTAATTTGTGTGATCCTTCAATAGTTTTGTCGAAATCCCTCTGCCTTTTGAGGATATTTTCCCTAGATATATTAATTTTCATCTTCTGCAAATAAGAATCCAATCATCGGCAAATCTATGACAAGTTTCTGCTCAATGTAGAAAGATTTATTTAGATAAATTCACGAATACCAAATTCATTTCTAAGTTGCATAGAATAATATTTGGCGTTGGTAAAGCGCGTGTATGATATTCATCTTAATTATTTAGGAGTCAACCCACCCCTCGCCCCTCCCCCTCCCAGGAGGGGAAGGACCGAGTCATAAGTCAGGAGGGAAGAAAGAAGAAGAAACCCCGAGTAGAAGGAGAAAGTTTTTTGGTCGCGTAAAGGTCACGGAGTTCTATCGCGCTCTGATCCGGACATGATATCATACCTCTTTTCACCAACGCCTAATATTTTAATCAGAGTTGACTGTAGATCGAGATAGACAAGTTAATAAATTTCATAATTCTATGCCACCTCACATAAAATTGGTATAATACCCAATACCTAAAACCTAATACCTAACACCTATTATTAGTGAGATAGATTAATGAAAAAAAGAAAAAAATTGATCTTTAGCCATAAATGGCAAGCATTTTGTCTAATGATAGTTGCTTGTACTCTAACGCTATGGGTGTCTCCAGTTAGTTCCCAAGAATCACAAATAGAAACTTCAGCCACAATTGCAGCAATTACTACTGAAGAACCAGAAATTCCTGTCGATGAGCTGAAGCTTTTGCTCAAACCTTTGACTCAGGAGGAATTAGAAGTCGAAGCTAAAGCTTGGCAGAATTTGCTAAAAGCTAAAGTTCAGGAAATTAGCGATGCTGAGATTGCTATCAAACGCAAAAATCGGGAAACCAGAAAATCTGAAGAAGCGGTTGATGCTATAGAAAAAGCTCAGAAATCTCTTGAGGAAGCAGAAGCAAGAAAAAAGAGTGCATCTCCTGGTTCTCCAGAAGCAGAGGAAGCTGAAAAAAATCTAGAAGCGGCACAAAAAGAACTCGCCAAAGCTCAAGAAGCAGTTGAGGAAGCTGTTGAGGTTAAAAAGCAAAGTGAAGGAACTGGGGAAGCTACCCAAAATCTAGAAGTGGTAGCAGAAGCGATCGAAGATGAAGCTAGTAATACAGATAATATCAATAGTCAACAGGAATTAGTAGAGAAAGAAAAACAGTTAGAAGCATTATCACAAAAACTCGAAGATTCTAGTGAAGTCGCATCGGAAGTCAAGACTAAATTGGTCGTTGATGTCACTGAACTTCAACAGCAGCAAACTGCTCTTGCCGATCGCTTTGATACTGTTTTGGATGAATTTGAGAGTAAAGGAGGCAAAGCTGAATCTTTCCGTCAATATGTTGAATCTGTTAGTGGTGTCGAGATTGATGTGAGTGATACTGAAGGTTTGTGGTTAAGGATAGCTGGTTGGCTCAAATCAGAAGAAGGTGGTTTACGTTGGGGCAAAAATATTGGTATCTTTTCCGCAATTGTGGCTACTTCTGTAATTGTTGCTGCAATTTTAGGCTTTGTGACTAATAGAAGTCTGCGAATTGTAGGGGGAGTTTCTGACCCTTTGCGTCAATTATTGGTCAGAACTGTGTGGCAAGCAACTGTTGGTGTTGGGGTCTTATTAGCATTGACTGCTTTGGAAATAAATCTTGCTCCAATTCTCGCCTTAGTTGGTGGTACTAGCTTCATCTTGGCATTTGCTTTGCAAACCAATATTGGAAATTTGGCTAGTGGTTTAATGATTATGATCTATAGTCCGTTTAATGTAGGGGATGAAGTAGAACTATGTGGAACATCAGGCTACATTGATTCCATCAGTCTCCCTCATACAAAAATAAAAGGTTGGACTGGTCAGATTATTACAATTCCCAATAACTCTATTTTGAGTAGTGTGGTCGTTAATCATAGTGCTAGAGATACTCGTCGCGTTAGTTTGCAAATTCGGGTTGGTTATAATGAGAATTTGTCTAAAGTTGAGCAATTACTTTTGGATATTTTTAAATCTCATTCTCTAGTATTAGAGGAACCAAGACCAAGTACATTTGCATGGAAATTTGAAGAATACTTCGTCGATCTGTATGTAGGAGGATGGACTAAAACTTCAGATTACTGGCAGGTATATAATGAAACTCTTCATCAAATTAAGGAAAGATTTGCTCAAGAAGGAATCTCTATTCCTATTCCCCAGAAAGATATTCGTGTTCAAGAGTCTACCTAATTATCTTTGAAACCTCAAAAAAATAGTATAGCAGGGAACAGGGAACAGGGAACAGGGAACAGGGAACAGGGAACAGGGAACAGGGAACAGGGAACAGGGAACAGGGGGAAAAACATTTCCCTGTCTGAGGTTCATCATCAGTCTATGTCCTAATCAACTCTTTCTCTGCTATAGTTCTGTAGGGCAATTAAGTATCAATGGGGATAAAAGTGACACTAAAAGAGGATAACGACTGTATTAGGGGCAGGTTGAAAATTACAGCAGTTTTCCTGCACGGTAGACCACAGTAGGGGCGAATGGCCATTCGCCCCTACAAAGTTTTGGTTGTGACGATCTGCTTCAGAGATCGGCAAAAGCGCTGTAACTCAAAACCTACCCCTAAATTAACCAACCTACACTACACCAACTGGAACTTCATCTAACTGTTTCAAGAACTTTTTAATTAACCCAATAGTCACTGCCGGAACTTCCAATTGAGGAGTTAAACCCACATCATCTAATGTTTGAAAAATTCGCACAGCTTGAGGATTCAAATCTGCTAAACGTTGACCTATTTCTGGACCTGTAAACTCCGACTTTTTACCCCAAATAATTGCCGTCGGAATTGTTAATTGACTCATATATAAAGATAAATCAAAACACAAATCTCCTCGCACAAAAGATAAAGCAGCATATTCAGCATTAGGTTGAGTTGCTGACTCTAAATATGCCTCTACAATTTCTTCATAAACTAACTTGGAATTAGCAAATTGTCGGTTTTCTAAAAAAGTTCTAATCCCCCCAGGAGTAGCAACACCACCATTATAAATCAAACGATCTACTACAGGGGTACTCACAAGTTGAGCGAAAAAACTGCGGGTATAATTTTCCCCGAAGTCAGATAAACCTGCGGGAGTTGTCAATATTAGAGACTTGAATAATTCCGGACGGGCGATCGCTACTCTCACCATCATTGCTCCAGTCAGGGAAGAGGCGATAACTCTGGTGGGAGGTTGACAAGTTTGTTCTAAAAATTCGATAATTGTGGTGATATAGTCATCTACTTTGTAATCTAGCGCCTGATGTTCCGAACGCCCCCATCCGATTAAGTCTGGGGCAAGAATGCGGTATTCTGAGGCAAAGGCGGGATAAACTTTTGACCATTCGTAGGCAGATGACCCACCGCCGAAACCGTGAAAAAATACTAGGGTTGGCAAGTCGTCGATGTTGTCGGTGTCAGTTTTCCAAGGTGTTTTTTCGTTGGCGTAGTAGACCATTCTACCGTGAGAGGTGACGATTGATTTTTGTTCAAAACCTAGAGGAATAAACATAGTAATTTTAGATTTTAGAGTTGGCATTAATGTGGAAATATCTTCAGTATAGGATGATTTTTGGGTGATGGTGCATTGTAATATTATGTCCGGTTGAATACTGATAAATAAACGACTTAGGAGTCAGTCCTCAGGAGTCAGGAGGAAAGAAAGAAGCAAGAAGAAGAGGAGGAAAAGGAGAAAGTTTTTTTGATCACGCTCTTATCCGGATTTGATATTGCGGCGTTGGTGAATCAACATAATAATTAATATCATGTCCGGTTGAACAGTTATAAATAAACGACGAAGGAGTCAGGAGACAGGAGACAGAAGACAGGAGGGTAGAAAGAATGAAGAAGGAGAAAGTTTTTTTATCACTAATTATCCGGACATGATATAAGATATTTGGACTAAATGTAATCAACATAAGAATTATGAATACCCTTTTCATTACTTGCTCCCGAACAACCCGTAAACGAAATGATCTGTAGGGATGTTGCATGCAACCTCCCTACCTGTTCCCTCCCTACCTGTTCCCTCCATACCTATTCCCTATTCCCTAAGCACGAAAATCATAGCTAAATTCACTAATGCCGATATTGCTAATGGTTGTTCATCTGATACTAATATCATGTCCGGATGATTAAGTATAATAAAAATGTTTTCCTCTCAATGTTGAAGAAATATCCCAAATTTCCACTCCTATCAAGTCTTCCCTGTTAAATTTACACCTATCACCTAACACCTACCACTTAAAAACTGTATTATCACTAATTAAGCGGACATGATATAAATCCTGTTTAGAAAGAACCTTTATTATAAAGGTAAGGTAAAGGAAAGAAGGGTTAGAAAAGAATTTGAAAATGGTACTTTTGATAACCGGATTTGGTGTGAACTATATCTGTTGGGTTCTTGCGAAACCCAACCTACAGAAGTAAAAATGTTGTTAAGATTAGCAGATTTGAGATTTTTTCTTTTAAGGTAATTATTATTAATGTTATTAGGTCAAACAAATGCAAGTTCAAGAAAATAAGTTTTCCTGGTATGATGTGCCTGAAGATGTCAAAAGTTTATTGATGTTGGCGGTGGAAAATTGGGAAGATACTGAGACATCGGAAAATTATATTAATCAAGCTTTGGCTAAGACTGAAGGAAATCTGGATATTTTGATAGGTGCTTATCGTTATTTTTTCTATAAAAATAATATGAAAATGTCTCTACAATTGGCTGATATGGTAATTAATGAAGTGAAAAAAAGGGAAAATTTGCCGGATGATTGGCAGGAGATAAAAACTATATTAGCTAGTCGAAAAAATGAGCAACAAATTAATCTTTTGATTACAGCTTATGCTGCTTCGGGATTGATTATTGCGAAGATGGGTGATTTGGCAAAAGCTAAGGCAATAAGTGAGGAAGTTCAAGAAATTGATGATAAAAATGATTTAGCAAAAATCTTGTTTGATGTGATTACTAGACCGCCAGATGAAGATGAAGATTAAGGTAATTTGCTGGTTAATATTTTGAAGAAAGAAGAAGGTTTTTAGTTATCTAGGAGAAAAGGAATAAGTGGATAGGGATAGTTTTATACCAAATATCAAAAGTATTGCTAAATCTCCTTGACAGTAGGGAGTAGGGAGTAGGGAGTAGGGTTAAAAGATATAATATATCTTGGCTTAATACCAAAAAATGTGAAAAACATTACTGAAATATTATTATTATTTAATAACTGAAGTCTTAATGAAGTATAGCATTATTTTTGGGAATTGGTATGATATCGGCCGCTTCGTATCTACAAAGCCCAAGTAATTGTAGATACCCTGTAGGCATGGTCATTTCATTCTAGATTTTGACAATGAATTTATTGATTTTCAGAAAGCGAAAGATAAATTTCCTAAAGCTGTAAATAACGTGGTTTCGTCAATACATAAAATGGCACAGTTTAGAATGAAACAGCCCTGCCCTGTAGGCGATGAGGTATTAAAATCAAGAAATAATAGCATAAATTTTTTCTCAACCTAAAGTCAGTAATTAAGTCTGATTTTTTTCTGGTGTATATCCTTTCTAATCATCAGCTATGACCAAAAAAATTAGGTCTCAAACCTTCCCTTAAAAGGGGAGAAAAAAGAAAATTTAGCATCTTCAAAGCTTCCTATTACAAAAGGTAATGATAACTGATAACTTAATTAACATCATCAATACAAATTATATCTCCTTTAATTCTAATATCATCAGAGTTTAAAAATCAAAAATAATTCTCCAATTTCATTGCTCTATACCCTAAGTATTAGAAATATCCAAATCAAAAATTTTATGTTTTAATTATAGAATTATAGTTATTTCAGTTTAGATTGATACAAGCGCTTCTTACCTTGAAAGAGTTTCATTCTTATTTGAAATGACTATATATCATCCTTGGCTAAACTAAACTGTAGTAGGGGTTAGGCAACTAAGCTCCTAGAAGCTTTAATTATGATCTATGTTTTTTTCTCCTTCCTTCTTCCCTCTTCCTTCCGATATTGCTATCCTATAAAGAAGTAACCTAATATTAACTTCCCCTACTTAACTATGACCGAAAAATCTCAGCGCATTTGTATCCTTGGTGGTGGCTTTGGTGGACTTTATACCGCCCTTCGCCTAATCCAGTTTCCCTGGCAACCTTCAGAACAACCAGAAATAATTCTGATAGACCAGCGCGATCGCTTCCTCTTTGCCCCACTATTATATGAACTTGTGACCGGGGAATTACAAACCTGGGAAATAGCTCCACCATTTGAAGAGTTATTCACCAACACCAACATTCGTTTTTGTCAAGGCGTTATCTCTGAAATTGATATCAACCAACAACAAGTAAAACTAGAAAACGGTCAAGCATTCAGTTACGACCGCCTCGTTTTAGCTATGGGAGGTGAAACGCCAATGGAAATGGCAAAAGGTGCGGCCGAATATGCAATCCCATTCCGCACCATTGATGATGCTTACCGTCTCCAAGAAAAGTTACGAGTTTTAGAAGCATCAGACCGCGAAAAAATTCGAGTCGCCATTGCCGGGGGTGGTTATAGCGGGGTAGAATTAGCTTGTAAATTAGCAGATCGCTTGCAATACAAGGGGCGAATTAGATTAGTCGAACGCAGCGATATGATTCTGCGAACATCCCCAGAATTTAACCGGGAAGCAGCTTCTCAAGCATTGTCTGAAAGAAATATTTGGATTGACTTAGAAACAGAAATTGAGTCTATTGAAGCTAATCAAATTTCCTTAAAGTACAAAGGGCAAGTTGACACCATTCCTGTAGATATTGTTTTGTGGACAGTGGGTACAAAAGTCGCCCCAGTAGTAAAGTCATTACCATTGAAAAAAAATCAGCGTGACCAAATCATCACCAGTGCAACTCTACAAGTGCAAGACAATACACAAATCTTTGCTCTCGGAGATTTAGCAGACTGCCAAGATGCAGACGGACAAAAAGTACCCACCACTGCTCAAGTAGCGATACAACAATCTGATTATGTTGCCTGGAATATCTGGGCATCTGTAACTGGGCGACCTTTGTTACCATTCCGCTATCAGCCATTGGGTGAAATGATGGCATTGGGACTTGACAACGCGACTCTTACCAGTTTAGGAATTAAACTGGATGGTCAGGTAGCACATTTGGCAAGACGTTTAGTTTATTTGTATCGCTTGCCCACATTGGATCATCAAATGAAAGTTGCTTTCAACTGGATAGTTAATCCTATTCAAGAGGCACTATCAAGTTTTTCAACAACTAATAATTAATCATTAATCATTACCTTTGCTTAAAATCGATAGGATTGGCGAAAAAGATTTTTTGTCTTTATTTCTTCTTCAAAGAAGAGACTTTAAAGCTTAATTATTCCGTAAAGTTTCCTGATGATTAGTTCTTTTTTTCCTTCTAATCATCTTTACATTCATGTTGAACATCACTATCGTGTTTTGTTTATTTGACCCTAAATTTATGATTAAAGACTGGTAGGCAAGGAATATGGAAAAAAAGGTTAAAAAATACTCCCCACCTCCCCATCTCTTTTTAAATAGATCAGGACTTACGCAAAATATAAATATACACAATATGTATGGGTTAACGGCAGTGATGACTACTAAATATGGTTAAATGCGTAAGTCCTGTAGATATTAAATGGGTTCTATATAGCAACTGCCATGACTACTGTTGACTTATGGAATATCTAAAACAAGAGAATATCAACCTTCCTCTTTCTTCTTTCTTCTTTCTTCTTTCTTCTTTCTTCTTTCTTCTTAAATATGACTAAAGTTATTTTACTTGATGCTGTAGGCACTTTATTTGGTGTGCGCGATAGTGTAGGTGAGATTTATCAACAGTTTGCCAGTCAGTGGGGAGTTGATGTTTCGCCTTCTGCTGTAAATGCAGCTTTTTTTGAAAGTTTTAAAATAGCTCCACCGATGGCATTTCCTGGAGTTGAGTCTACTAAAATACCCGAACAGGAATTTGAGTGGTGGTGCGAAGTCGCTACTGCAACTTACAAAAAACTGGGAGTATTTGAGCAGTTTTCTGATTTCAGGAGTTTTTTTAGAGAACTTTACAATCATTTTGCTACTGCTGCACCTTGGTTTGTTTATCCTGATGTGAAACCTGCATTAACTAAGTGGCGCGATCGTGGAATCCAGTTAGCAGTTTTATCTAATTTTGATTCTCGACTTTATCCAGTTTTAGCAGTGTTGAAATTAGCAGATTTTTTTGATCATGTGACTATTTCTACAGAAGTAGGAGCAGCTAAACCTGATCGAAAAATATTTGTCGCTGCTTTACAAAAATGTGGTTGTGCTATTGAAGAAGTTGTGCATATTGGAGATAGTTTAACTGCTGATTATAAGGGTGCAATTAATATAGGAATAAAAGCATTTTTATTAAATAGAAACACGGTTTTACAACCAGAGGAAGATCACTTTGCTACTCTTCTTGATTGTTTTGATTATAGCTTTAGTTAGGTAAATTGAGGGGTCATACCCTCTAATTTAGAACTTTTTCAAGCAATTATTATTATAGTTTATTATAAATTAGATAACAATTATTAAACTGTTATGATCGAGATACAAAATATTGGTATGATTAAATGCAGGATGGTAGAAACCTCCAAAAAGTAGATGTTGACAATATAAATCTGCTCAGTTGGGCAGATTTTTTTTGAGTATTAATACAAGCAAGATAATCTGATATTAAACTTATTTTAAGTAAAAACTTCAAATTAAGCCCAACAAATAATGGCCTTGCTAAAATCTAATGGTAACTAGCTGAAAGTAAAATTGAAAAACTTATGTTTTTCGTTGATACTTAATCTAAAAATCATTACCACTTAGCAATGCCCAAATAATTAGTGAAAATTAGAAGTTTTGCAGCAACTTATTCGATATACTTACAGAGTTACTATAGCTGCCCTCGGCAAGGTTGTATAAAAATATCTGGCAAAAGGGAAACCGGATCTGGGAACAGTAACTGTTGCAACCCTGCGTTGGCAAAAGATACTCCTGGTACCTCACTCCTGTCAGGGGATAGGGATAAAAGTTTTAAGCTTTTATCTATTTTTTGACTTTTTACAAATGATTTACGATTGCTATATATATAGTGGGACTTACACAAAATAGAATAGGCATTTTTAGGGCATTGACGTAATTTCTTTATCTAGACTGACAAGAGCGCCATTTTTTGACCATAAAATGTTTAAGTCCCAATAGTCAAACCCCTCAAAGGCTGAAAAATATTAAGTCTGGTAAATTACCTATAAGCTAAGACTAAGAGACATTTTTGTTTTATATTCTCTGTTTCTTCTATTAGTTAATTGGATATAGCGAATTAATCAAAAGTATAGCATTATTTTTGGTAATTTGTATCAGGTATAGGAGCCATTTATAATTTGCTCAAAGCTGAAAAACAGAAAAAATAAACATGAAAATAACACAAAAAAAACAATCAACAAAATCTCAAAACTGGTGTATTGAAAAATTACCAGGCTTAAGTAAACAACACCAAGAATTACTAATAGAATATGGCATTACTACTACGAGAAAACTACTAGAAATAACCCACACCCCCCAGGAAAAATTCACCCTAGCAAATCAACTACAAATTCATCTTCAATATATCAAGAAATGGGTGGCATTAGCAGACTTAGCTAGAGTTCCTAGTATCGGCTGTCAATACTGTGGACTTCTGCTCCATGCTGGTATTGTTTCAGTTACTCAACTAGCTCAAATACCTATCCACAGGTTGCACCAACAAATCCTAAAATTACAGGTATCAACTATGCAAAGACGTGACCTTTGTCCCACTGTCGATCTGGTTCAAAAATGGATTCAACAAGCTCAATTTTTGGGTGCATATCAATTTTGAATAAAGCCAAAAATTTATCGCTTTTAGGGAATAGGGAACAGGGAATAGACATCTCCAGAAAAGAGGCAACAGGCAACAGGCAACAGGGAGAAATAATTGATAATTTATGGATAATAATTGATTTTATTTTTGATTTTTACCAGATGTCTAATAGGAAAAAAGTATTTTTGCAAATATGAGATGCACCCCAATTTTTATCGTCTGTTTGAAGGAGCGGTACCTGCTTTTGGCAAAGGAGTAATATCAAATCCTGTTGAATACTTATCATATATTTGGGGGTGGGGAGTACAGGAGTAGGGGAGTAGGGGAGATTGAAGGCTTGAAGTAACTGAAGTAATTATAGAATTATAAACATATATTATATAACCTGATTCTATATCAGAAATACCTGATCACGAGCTAGAGAAATAGAAGTAGGGGATTTGATAATTGTTTTTTCAAAGCATCTATTCTAGCTTTATGTTCTTCTATCGTAGTGGGGATAACAAACAAATTTTCTGTATTAGAGGTATCTATTTGAGAATCATTATTTGCTGTTGAATTTTGCAGTGTTTGAGCTTGGTTAAGATATTTGCTAGCTTTCTGATTATCTCCTAATTGAACATAAATCATAGCTAAAGTTTGAAGAGTTTCTGCTTCAGCTTTTGTATCATTTTCTGCTATTTGAATTTTAAGGGTTTCATCGAAGGAGTTTTTAGCCTTTTCTATTTCCCCTAAACTAAAGTAAACCATACCAATTTGACGAAGCATAAAAGCTTGTTGAGTGATATTTTTTAGTTCTCGAAATAGTTGTAATGATTGGTTGAAAGTATCTAGACTTTGTTGTTTTTCTCCAAGGTCAGAGTAAACTATGCCAATAGAAGCTAATACATAAGCTTTTCCTTCTTGATGGTTAAGTTTTTCCCTCAAAGAGAGAACTTGCTGATAATATTCTAGAGATTTTTGATAGTTACTTAAGGAATAGTAAACTAAGCCAATCATATTAAGAGAATTAGCAGCTTTTACCTCATCACCTGCTATTTGATATAGTTTTGCTGCCTCTTGAAATTTTTCTATTGCTTTTTGTTGAGATTCTGCTGTTTGTTGTTTAAAAAGTTGGAGACCTTCTCGATCAGCTTTTTGAGCAGCATCCAAATTTGAGTCTTTTGTTTCTGTCTTTTGAGTAATTAGGGGGCAGGAAGAAGGAAGAAGGAAGGATAAATTGACTTCCTGTCAAGATAGTTGTCGTAGATAAGGCTAAAGTATTGTGGTAAATTTGAGCAATTAATTTATGTATTGTTTTTCAATTATACATATTTACCTATTTTACCTATGAGCATAATTTTTCTACTATTGTATCTCAAGAAAATTTTTGCTTTCCTAGTTTCGTTTAAAGTAGAGAGCGTAAATATACAGAAAATTCCAACTTTCAAATCTTCTTCCTTCTTCCTTCTTCCCTCTTCCTTCTTCAATGTCTATGAAGTACAGATATTAACAATTAAATGTTTCCAGTGCGGGCATCTTGCCCGCTATGGGTGTACCTCCAAGGTGGAATTTGCCCTCTTCCTTATCAGAAAATATCTACTTTTTCCCTATTCCTTCTTCCCTCTTCCTTCTTCCCTATTCCTTCTTCAATACCTCATAAATTCAGGACTACCAAAAATTAATGCTGCCCTCAATTCGGGAGAACTATTTTCAATTACTGTGCGAGTTTGAGCAGAAAAGTTATTACCCAAAGTCGCCATTAATTTTTCCGCACTAATAGGTTTACCTCTACCCAATAAACCACCAGATAAAGGTACGGCTAAACTACTACGTCGAATCATTGTATCTGAACTTAACCATGCTTCTTTCGTATTTTTATAACCGTCAGGAGTAACACAACCATAAAGAGGCATTCCTAACTGGTCTAAAATCCCATTAATAGGTCGAAAATTATCAACTTCGTTACCAATAGCTCTCATGGCAGAAGCTACAAAATGATAAGGATTTTTAAACTTACTATTGTGTGTTTCTACTTGCCAAAATTCTGAACTATTGAAGAGAGTTTTTAATACCTCAGAAATATCTCCTTCACTCTCTAAAAAAATCTGAGCTAAAGTTTTAACTAAAGATTCTGGCGGTTGGTCTAACACAAAAGTTTGAGCTAATTTATAACTAATATGTTTAGCTGTGGCAGGATGGTTAGCCAAAATATCTAAAGCAATTTCACCTTCAGCAATACCATTTTCTTTAATTGTTTGTCCGAGAAAAAATTTATCCCCCGGTTCGTGACGTTTTTCATCAAAGAAAAATCCATCTACATCTTCAGCTCTTTTAGCATTAGGAGGTAAACCCCAACCAGTAAAAATCTTTGCTAAAGCAATAATATCATCTTGAGTATAGCCTCCATCCACACCTAAAGTATGTAATTCTAATAATTCTCTAGCATAATTTTCATTGATTTTTCCCTGATGACTCCGCCAATTATCCAAATAAATTAACATCGCTGGATGATGAGCAGTAGCACCTAATAATTCTCTAAATTTTCCCAAAACATGAGGTCTAATTGCCTGCTGTTCGTAAGAGCTAAAATATAAACGATTTAATCCTTGACGACCAAAAACATTAAAGTGATTGTACCAAAAATCTACCATAACTTCTTCTAAGTGACGCGGACTTTCTAGAGTGCGCAGAAAACGTCCTTTAGTAGCTTGTAAAAATATTTTTTGTTCAAAACGTCCTTTGATTCTATTTAATCCTCTCTGGTCTAATTTTAATTCTTTTCCCTGTTGCTGAAGTTGTTGTAATTCTGTGATTATTTCACCAGGTTTTAGAGGCAATGTATCGAGATATTCTAGCTTTTTAGTTAATAGTTTTGGGTAGGGAATAGAATCAGGTTGTAATTGAGATTGAATATAAGCTTCTACACCAATATTTTTAATCTTTTCAATTTGCCCAGGAGTTGGTCCGAAACTAAGTCGATTAATTAGGTGTAAAATTTTAATATCAGTCATTTCAGTTATCAGTTATCAGTGGGGTAATATAATTTCCTTGATTGTCATAAAATGCGTAGGGGTGAATAGTCATTCACCCCCACAATATAGACTCTTATCTTTAATACTAAATAATACTGATGCTACCGGATTAGATATAACACACTTATCGGAAAATAATATTATTTAGAAATCGAACAATTTAACCCTGCATCTTCAGGTTTTGAATACTTCTCAGGAATAAATACGAAGTTAAACACTTGATTATCACAACGAACAACCTTAACTAACTCCAGGGGGTGTTTTTTGCGATCGCCAGTCCTCGGTTGAAATGTAATTTCTCCTGTTACCCCATCAACGCGGAAATTTTCACCTGCCAATATCTTCTTAATTTCCCGACGATGTTTTTCCCCATTTTCCTCAATTCCTTTGATTAGCACCTGAGCAGCATCATAACTCAAAGCTGTACGATCGCTAACAGGACCTCCCCACAATTCTTTAGCAGTCTTAGCAAAATTATCTTTGGGATTGTTCAAATGATGCCAATTAACGGTGACCATAAGTTTTTCCAAGAGTTGGGGTTGACCAATCTCTAGGGTTTTGGGACTGTAAATTGAGGAATCACTAACTATCCAGTTTTGACCATCATTTTCTTCGATGATTTTCAGAGCATGAGCAAAGGAATCAGTCACTTGCCCATCTGGGACAAGAACAATAGCTGATTTACCATATTTTCTGACTTTTTGGATAGCATTTTTAGCATTAAAATTAGGCCGAGAAATATCAAATGAATCAATGAGATATCCTCCTTTTTCTGAGAGTTTTTGTTTAAAATGTTTTTTGTAATCACTAGAATAGGGACTAGCAGGGTTATAAAAAATTGTAGCTTTGTTTTGATTAATTTTATTCATCAAGACATCAACCATTGCTTCTGCTCGAAGATGATTAGTTGCGATAATTCGGAAGAAAAATTTTCGAGGTTGGTCTGTGAGTTCAGATGTGGCCGCACCAGGAGAAACTGATACTAATTGATTTTGGTTATATATATCTACAGTTGCCATCGTCATCTCACTAGTCCAAGAAGCAATAACACCTAAAATATCTGACCGTTTGACCAGGGTTTGGGCAACCTTCTTCGCCTGAGTCTCTAAGTTAGCATCATTAGCAATGATAATTTTCAAACCTTTTCCATTCAAGCTTTTCGAGTCTAGAAAATTTGCACCCGGTAAAGTCAAATTAGAGGATTTTTTCTGATTGAATAAACTCTAGTTAACTTCTGTTTGTGCTTGAGCTACTCCCCGCAAGAGTTCTTCAGCGATTTCTGCATTACTCACCTGACCCGTTTCATCTTGTAAAACTGGAACTACAACTGCAATAGTATGGTAATCAACACCTGTCGCTTCTAAAAGAGCATTATTGAGATATATTAAAGTTTCTGGCTCTCTTCTTTCTGTCTTCCAGCTTTCCTGGAAATTTTGAGCTGCCTCCCAATAACTTTTTTTGGTGACAAAACAATCACTCCATTGTTGTCGAATATGACTATACCAAATAGGTAGAAAATGATTCAATGGTTTTTGGCATTCGGCAACTGCATCCACACCCCTTTGTTTGTCTCGTGGTTGAAATAGTTTTACCAGAATTTCCTCACCTTTACTGATGTTATCTCCAAGGGTTTCAGGTTTAGGATAAAACCAACGACAAATTCCCAAAACACCAACGATCACCAAGAAAAACAGAATTATTTGCTTAGGTTTTATTGGAGGTTCAGGTTCAAGTTCAGGTTCAGGTTCAGGTTCAGGTTGAGGCCAATATAGTTCAGGTGTCGCAGGATTTTGGATTAGTACAGGCAATCTAGATGCTCTTGGATAAAACAATTCATTTGGAATAGCATATTCCAGTTGTTGTAAATGCTTCCGTGCTTCTCGAACAGAAGTGTGGAGAGGTTTACCTTGGGTAAATTCTTCCAGGAAATATTGTAAAAAACGCCGTGCTACTATATCGGGAACAGGTTCTCGCATCACAATCAAATGGGGAATATTAAAATCAGCTAAATATTCAGCAATACCCAGTCCATCACAGGAATTAAAAATTGCCAGCTTGACTCTAGGAGTATTTCTCCTCAAAGCTTCTCTCAAAAGATCGATTGATAAATTTAAGGCATGATCGACATGAATAGTCTGACCAGAACTGTGCCCAGCATAAAAAATAATATCCCAATTTCCGAGCCAAAGAGTATCAAATAGTTCTTGAGGAGTCAGAGAATTTCCTCTCGCTGGAATAGAGGTAATTCTTGCCCCATGTATATTTAAGTTTTCAATCAGTTCCCGATCCTGTTGCAGTTGTAATCCCCCCTCATCGCTACCAAAAATTGCCAGAATGTGAATCGGTTTTTGCAACGTTTCTGTTGGTCGATTATATTTAGACAAGAGGGCAAATTCTGCCTGGGGTAAAAAATATGATTTCTCAAATAAATCCCAACAATCCCAGGATAACTTACGTAGATAAGGATTTGATGTATCGACGATAACTCGTACTGATTCATTTATAGTTCTATATTGAAGTTCTCCTATAATTCGCGCTGTTATAGCTCCAAAGATAGGTCGCCCCAACCAATTTCTGACATTAGATTCTAGGGTGAGAGTAGCATTTTGACACTCTTCTAAAATGCAGACGTTGGTAGTTTGCCCATCTGGTATCTTTATCCCTCGGCCTCCCAACTTAGTATAAATGTTTCTCCATTCGTCATAAACTCTAGGAAAATCAGGGTTAGGGGGCAATTGAGGACACTTGCCTTCTCTGGCAATGATTCTACCATCTTGCCAAAACTCCAGGGAAACAGGAAAACCTAATTCAAAACTGCCTTCTTCTATTTTGATAACAACTTTTCTAGTCATTATTCTTAATTCATTGTTATAGTTTTAATATTATATTCGTTTCAATAGACTTCTCCAAAAATTGCTCTTTGTAGGTTGGGTTGAGGAGACGTTAGCGCCAGCTTATCCGTTAGGATAAACCCAACACCAAATCTCAATGTCACAAGGATTTTATATTGTCAAACTTCTAAGATTTGTAGGAGTTCTAGTGAGGTATAGTCCTGGAAATCCCCCCTAACTCCCCTTGAGAAGGGGGGAACTGGAAGTCCCCCTTTTTAAGGGGGATTTAGGGGGATCATCTATGTACCTCATCAGGCTGAAAACCTCTATAAGTCCTGATTTGCTACTACTATTCTTCTTGCAGACCAATATTTTTAGACATTGTTGTTGGGTTGCGCTACCGCTTAACCCAACCTACCATATCCTTTATGTAATCAAATTATGAAATCCTTTGTCACCGTGGCAGAATTAAGGCTAACTTGAAGACTAAAGCGATCGCCTGGATCGGCGGTAAATTTGAACTGAATATAATCATCTCTTTCTCTAGCACGAATTTCAAATAAAGATTCTCCCATTTCATCTAAACCAATGAGTTTTAAATTTGCTGGTAAAAAACGTTGGTCTTGGAGAGGATAAACTCTAGAAAGAACAGCAAATCTTTGGTTTGGTTTTGGTAAAATTGCTATCATCAATGCCACTGGAACTCCTGCTAGTTGCATTCCTAGATCGATAGCGCGACGTACACCTGCTGCTGGGTGACTAGGGTCAATTTCCCACAACAATTCGGCAATTTGCCAGCGAGTTTCTTCATCTTCTGTTGTTTGTAAAATATTTACTAGAGCTTGATTTACTTCTGTCTCTGAGAGTTCAGGTTGAGATAAATCTGCCTGTGTTTTGTCTCTTTGTTTTTGAGTCATTTGGAATTGTTTAAGAAATTTTTTAACTACTTTGGGAGATAATTTTTCTGTTGTTTTATCTAAACTGAAAGCCATTTGTATAATCGGTTTACGATTTCCTATAAGTTCTTCCACTGGTTGCCAACCTTCTCTCAAAATACCTTCTAACCAACTTGTTAATTTTTCCCAATATTTTGATTCAGTCAAGGTATTTTCTGGGATTTTAATAGCTACTGGACTCAAATATTTAAGATTTAAAATTAAGTGACTGGAGTCAGAATTTAGTTCAGGCAAAGAAAGTTGATAATTTCCTATTTTGTTTTTTTGTAAAGACTGATTTATTAATTTATCATATCGTATAAATCCAATTATAACAGCTTCTTCTTCCTCTACTAAAACCTGTATTACTATATAGAAATGAGCAGCAAAATCTGGGGAATTAATCATTTTTTCGGGAATTTCAATTCCTTCATTTACTATACTCTCATTTGTCAGTAAGCAAACTTTAAATCCGCCGACTTGCAGATTACTCATTGGTTCTGAACTGATAATTTGATTAGCTGGCAGAGATTCAATTTGATTATCTAATGTTAAATGCCGATCGCTCAACCTTCTTTTTAGTGCGAATAAACCCAAAATTTTCAAATAAGCTTGCCATTTTTGGGCTTCATTATTAAATTTACCACTCAAGAGAGTTGCTTGCTGAAAATCTTCAGGTTCTAAATCAATAGTTTCTGAGTGCAATTGTCGGTAATACTGTCTGTTTGTTTGCCCATAATTAGAACAAATATTCATATTTTTCTCCGGTTTGTTGTTGTAATTTAAAATTTGCTTTTTGTGGAAAATGCAATAATTAATGTAGTTATTTTAATATTTATTATTCTGTCAAATAGGCTGACGATATTCAAGATAATAGCGCATTTTTTGAGCGAATAAACTTGTCATTTTTTGGTATTTCTTTGCTGTAGAAATTTCCTTAGCTGCCTCTAGAAAAACGGTTTCATCTAAATAACGACTTAATAGTTCAATTAAAGAATCAAAAGCATTTGGATCTAAAACCCCTTGATTTGAATTTAACTCTGCTTGATTCAACAAAATCTGGAGCAATTGCTCCATTACTTGTTCTCGAATTTGCTTCAGCAATTGCTTGAGTTTTAAAATTCGACTAACTTGAGATTGATTATTCATATTTAATTGTTTAGCTACTTCACTTTGAGATTTCTTTTCACAATAAATTAGTCGTAAACTAGGTAAAAAATGAGGAGCAAATTCACTATACCAAGCACTTTTTTGTAGTTTCTGCAAACGTTGATAAAGCACTCCCTCAATAGCATCCATAATAGCTCGATCGCGATGTTCGTCTAGAAATTCAAGTTCCATTGCTGAAGCATTAGAGGGTGGTGAAATCTCAGTTGGATTTAATATTTGTTCCTGTATAAACTGAGCAATAGTTTTCAATTGTTCGAGTAGTTCATCTGAAGAATTATATATAATTCTCCTTTGACAAAGGCGATCGCGCATTTCCTGAAGTTGAGACTCAGAAGGTTCAGGACATTTGCCCCTTGCACCCTGTTCTCGTCTGTCACGGCGATATACCCCATGAAATGCTTCTACCACATCCCGTTCTTGAGGTGAAAGAGTTTCCATTTGGTAACGCTTAATCTCATTTAGTTTTCCCCAAGGAGTAGTTAAAGATAAACCAAATTCCACCCATAACGTTCGAGTTAGTTCTGGGTGGCGACGGGTAAGTAAATAAGTCCAATTCCAGAGTCCAGCTTTATCAGGATTGAATGTTCTCAAAATGTGCGCCCAAAAATAGGGGTAAGAAGACTGAGAGTTTTCGCTAACTTCCTGAAAGTTCTTGATTTTACCATCATCAGTGAGTACCAGGTACAACAAGTCTAAGTGGGAAAAACCATAGCGATCGCCAAATTGTTGAGCTAATTTTTGACAAGCATGAACAATAGCATGGGAAATGTAACAACGCAAACAAAGTCCTGCTCTTATACTCCAGGAGTTAGAAGAAGCAGAATTTTGAGATAGAAAGTGAGATAGCAAAGTAGCTTGAATTTTTCGGTCATCTTGGGAGGAGACTTCTTTGAGTTCAGCAATAGATGGAAACCAGGTTTGAAATTGTTGTTGAACAGGCAATAGTAAGTCCTCTCGATATCCCTTCTGATAACCAGACACATCATAGCTAGTTAAATCAATTTTGCATAATGTCCAGTAGTTCTTGCTGAGAACCATTTGTCTCCCCCCTATATTCCTCCACAGTATTATTCAAGATTATTGAATCAGTATTTACGCTGATTAGCATTCAAAATTCATTCTCCTAAAGGTTCTATTTTACTCTAGTCCCTGATGATTTGAACTTATGCACTTTTGAGAAATATTTTACAGAACTTGCATAAGTTCTCTCTGACAAGATCTAGTAGGTAATGAACAGACCACATAAATTAAGGTAGAACATAAATGATTATGAAAATAAACTTGCCAAAAACCAAACCTAGACTTTCAATTAGTAGATTTTTGCCAATACCTATTTTCCGCTTGGGAATAATTTCACTGATTTTTTTCCCTTTTTTATTACTGAGTAGTTGTGGAATGATAAGTACCCTGGAAGATGTAATAGACATCTCCAGAAAAGAGGGAACAGGGAACAGGGAACAGGGAACAGGGGGGAGTAATTGATAATTTATGGATAAGAATTGATTTGATTTTTCATTTTTGGAGAAGTCTAATGGAATTATCAGAAGTTCTCAGCAAAAATTATCCAGGAGGAGCTGGTGTATCTTTTAATATTAGAAGCAGTAATCACTTAGGTGTTGATTTGACAAATGACGTTAACTATATCAGAAGTTTAGAAATCACTTTTACTGATAAAAGTTGGGATAATTTGACAGAACAAAAACTTCAAAATATTGCTGAAAATACAGTTAAGTTAGTTAATCAAGAATATCCCAAACTAGCTGATGCAGATTATATATATGTAATCTTTATGTATCAAGACCAAAACTCTAATGTAAATCCTATTATTTATAGTAGTTTTACATTTCAAAAAGCAGAAAATTGTTTTCAAATAAAGAAGACCAAATAAAGCTAGATATAATAATTGAAATAAAAATATTCAAGTTTCCAAATGGGAGAGTGATGTTTAATTGTCACAGCTATAAACAAAATAGTTAGTTTTATTGTGAATCTACTTGCCAATGGTTAATTTTTTGGCAAACTTTTCGTTTAATAAATTATTGATTTGATAGTCTAACGATTGATAAATAGTTGTGTTCGATTGATTCATAAGATTTAAAATTTAAAGCTTCATCAACTAACTTCATTTTTATTATAGTCTCTGATGATTTGAACTTATGCACTTTTGAGAAATATTTTACAGAACTTGCATAAGTTCTCTCTGACAAGATCTAGTAGGTAATGAACAGACCACATCAATTAAGGTGAAACACGATAACTAACTTCATTTTTATTATAGTCTCTGATGATTTGAACTTATGTACTTTTGAGAAATATTTTACAGAACTTGCATAAGTTCTCTCTGACAAGAGCTAGTAGTTAATGAACAGACCACATCAATTAAGGTGAAACACGATTATGAAAATAGGTGAAATTTTAATCCGAAGACAATTAATTTCGCAAGTTCAACTAAACCAAGCAATAGACATTCAGACTTCATTGCATATGAAACTAGGAGAACTTTTAATGTTCCAAGGTTGGATCCAACCACAAAATTTAGAAGAAGCTTTAAATGAACAATATTGGAGGGAAAATGGTTATTGGATAATTGACTAAGCATCAATTTAAGATTAACAATTTCTCTACTTATCAAGGAATAATTATGATTTTTCAGACTTATTGATCTCTGAAATATTGTATTTATGCAAATATTGTGGAGATCAATACACTGAATTTTATTTTGTCTTGATTTGCAACCAAAGTTTTCACTTCGACTCAGGAAAAGAAAAAATGAATGAATTACCAGTTTTGATTGAACCATACTCTCAAAAAAAATCCCGATTTAAACTACGAAAAATATTAACTTTTTTGGTAGCAATATTGATTGGTTTATCTCCAGCATTACAAACCATTGCTCAGGGAACTTCTCCTTTTTACTGGGATTTTATCAATGTTGAAATAGATGTGCAAAAAAATGGAGATATGCTGGTCAGCGAAACCCAGAAATATGTATTCACCCAACCCCATACAAACCAACGATATCGATATATTCCACTCGATAAAGTAGATAAAATTACTGATGTTACAGTTTGGGAAAATCAGGAACAGATTCCTAGCAAAACTGGAATCAAAAATAACCAGATATGGATTAAATGGCAACATCAACTCAATGCTCCTGAAGCACATACTTTTGTATTGAAATATCGAGTAATTGGTGGTTTACATATTAATGATAGTGGAGATAAGGTTTACTGGAAAGCAATATTTGCTAACCGGAGTGCTGTGATTAAGAATGCCAAAATAATAGTCCGACTGCCAGAAGTTTTATCAGAAAAAATTCAAACATATAAAAGTTTTGGATTTCCTGCAAAAGCTCAAAAAATTAATTCAACTACTGTGGAATTTGTAGCTAAAAAAGCGATTCCACCGCAACAAGAAATAGAAGTTATGGTGCTATTTCCTCATAATATTCTTGATGTTTCAAAAGCAAATTGGCAGGGAACTCAACTACATTTGCAGAGCACTCAACTAATTAGTTTTCCTTTTTCAGTATTATTAGGAGGCGTAATATCTGTATTATTAGGCATAATATTTGAGCTGCCTCCACTATTGATAGTGATAATGTTTTTATTGCTCGTCGTGGGTCTTGTTAATAGTAGTAGTAGTAGTGGAAGAGGTAGCATCACTCGCGGTGGCGGTGGCGGCGCTAGTGGCCCTGGTGGCCCTGGTGGCCCTGGTGGCGGTGGCTGTGGTGGTGGCGGCGGTGGCGGCGGCGGTGGTGGCGGTGGCGGTGGCTGCGGTGGCGGTGGTGGTGGTTGTGGTGGCGGTGGTGGTGGATAGTATCAGTTGAACAATTAGGACTACTACCCATTAACCTCACTATATAACGAAATGTTGATGTACCTCATACCCTTGAGATTGCTTACTTCCACTCCGTTCCAGTCGCAATGACGTAGTTGTAAATTTTCCCACTACTGAACCATTCTCAATATGGCCATAACCACCACCCCCCACTAATACTAAATCCGCTTACCATAATTAAACTTTTGTAAATCTTCTCCTAAAAAGACTGTAGGGACGTTCCATGGAACGTCCCTACAATGGTTTGACAAAAAGCTGATAATTGCTGGAATTATCCAATACTTAAAATTTATAGTAGTCACCAGAGCGGTTAGGACTTTCTCGCACTTCTCAAATTTAGTTCGTGCTGCAAGTTTAACTTCTAACTTCTAACTTCTGCTAAAACACCATTCAGGAAAATATCAGCTAACCCCTCTGCCATTTCCTGCATTGCTTGAGGGGTAGCATCAGGATCTAATAACGTTTTTTGACTAAAACCAGCGATCGCAAACATTCCTAAAAATACCCGCGCTACAATTTTCGGATTCATTTGTCGATATACACCCCGCTCCATTGCTGTTGTAAAAAAAGCCTCCGTTACGTCAGTCATTTTCTCAATAACTTCCGATTGAATTTTATCTCTCAATTCTGGATGAAACTGCGCTTCTAAGAAACAGACTTTCATCATATCTGCATTGTGATTAATATTTAACATCCGGCGACGCATCACTTGTGCCACAGCTTTATAACTAGACATCTCACTTAATTCTGTCAATAAATCTGTGAGAATTTCAACCCAACCTTCCGTAGCTAACTCAATCAAAATCGCTTTTTTATTAGTAAAATGACGAAACAAAGTACCCTCTGCAACTCCTGCCTTCTTTGCCAAATCGCGAATTGTAGTACCATCATATCCAGATTTAGCAAACAACTTTTGAGCTGCTTGTAATATCTTAGTTCGTGTCTGTATTTCCGAAGTTGGTAACTTAGTTAAAACTTTCATAATAGTTAAAATTTTTATTTTACTTTAATCAGTTGTAGCGTTATGATTTAGCAATTTAAGCATTAATTAACAAAGATTTTAGGTAGTGGTGCATTAGACCTCTGGTGAAAAAGATATAGATTTTTTGCAGGAGTAGGCAACAGACAACAGGCAACAGGCAACAGGTAAGATATTTTTACGAAAAAGGATTTTTTATGGTAAATTTTTCTTTCCTTAGCTGATCTAATTAAAAGGTTTCTTTATTTTCCACCAGATGTCTATTGTAATGGTATAGCTAGTGGGAGCATCTTGCTCCCGTTCTAGGTGTTGCTTGTCTCCACTTACCATTACGACTGCTGGACTACCAGATTTTATACATATTTAGGAAAAAAAAGATTTACAGCAGATTTCATCAGGCGTGAGGTATAGCAATGAGCGCTGGTATATTTACAAATTGCAGGAGAGGCCAAATAGCTAAAAGTCTTATATTATCGGCAATTTCTTCCCCCTGTTGCCTGTTGCCTGTTGCCTGTTGCCTGCGCACAGCGCTATATACCCTTCGCGGGCAAGATCCCGCACTGGGAACATTCCGTCGTTAATATTTTTACCTCATATACGACCGAATCTGCTGTAATTTTAATTTCACGAGTATAATCGAAAAACTTGCATCCCACACCAATATTCCTAAAATCTCATACTTGAGAATATAATTCTAATTGTCACCTAATCATAAATTCAATTAGTTAATGGATTTTACCTATGCAGATATGTCCAAATAACATTGCTATGCGGAGGTCAAAATTTCAAATACTTAGAGGTAAGCTCATACCAACAATAGAACTATTTACAGAATTAAATTTTTATTTCCAAATATTTATGCAAACTTTCTTACCAGCTTGGTGTAAAAAAATAATTAGTGCTAGCTTTGAATTGGCCAAACTAAAAAAACGATCGCTCAACTTATGTGTTTGCTTAATTACCATAAGTTTGTTTTGGTTTGGTTTTCCCGCAAATACGGCCTTAGCACGGGAATCTACTCCCGACCAAAAAATATCAATTAAGCCTTACCTAGACCGAGTAATTAAAAAAGTAACAGAATTTCGCCTCGACAATGGCATGAAATTCATCGTATTGGAAAGACATAATGCCCCCGTTATATCTTTTTCTATTTATGCTGATGTTGGTGGGGCGAACGAACCAGACGGTCAAACAGGTGTGGCCCATTACCTAGAACATCTAGCTTTTAAAGGCACAAAAAAAATCGGTACAAAAGATTATCAAGCTGAAAAACAAACTTTAGAGAAACTAGATAAGATATTTGCAGAAATTCAAACAGCTAGTGCTAATCAAAAAACCGAACAAGTCACTCAACTTTTAGCAAAATTTGAGGCAACTCAAAAGCAGGCATCTGAATATGTAAATCAAAATGAATTCTCCAAAATAGTCAAACAAGCAGGAGGAGTAGGAATGAATGCTGCCACCTCAGCAGACTACACCCTATACTTCTACAGTTTACCTGCCAATAAACTAGAATTATGGATGTCTCTGGAGTCAGAAAGATTTCTGGAACCAGTATTTAGAGAATTTTATAAAGAAAAACAAGTAATTCTGGAAGAGAGGCGATCGCGCACAGAAAATTCACCCGTTGCCCAACTGTTGGAAAAATTTTTAAGTAAAGCTTTCCAAGTTCATCCTTACCGTCGCCCTGTCATTGGTTATCAAGAAGATATCGAAAATTTAAGCAGAGAAAACGTGCGCGACTTTTTTGATACACATTATGTTCCCAGTAACTTAACAGTAGGGATAGTTGGAGATGTCGATCCCAAAGAAGTCAAAAAATTAGCAAAAATTTATTTCGGTCGCTACGAAACTAAAGAAAAACCACCACAACTTAATATTGTCGAACCTCCCCAAACTGAACCAGGGGAAGTAACAATGAAATTGCAATCCCAACCTTGGTATATAGAAGGTTATCACCGACCTGCAACGAATCATCCCGACAATGTAATTTATCAAATGATAACTAGCATCTTGAGTGATGGTCGTACTTCTCGCCTCTATCAGTCATTAGTTGAGAAACAGCGAATAGCTCTCGTAGCAAGAGGAGCTGGTAGTTATCCAGGAGATAAATATCCACATCTGATGCTATTTTATGCTATGACTGCTCCCAATAGTAATGTAGATGAAGTCGGAGCAGCTTTGCAGACAGAAATTGAAAAATTGAAAACAGAACCAGTTTCTCAGCAAGAATTAGAAAGGGTGAAAACTCAAGCGCGGGCAGGTTTATTGCGCTCTCTTGACTCTAATACAGGAATGGTTTCTGCTCTCTTGAGCTACGAAGTTAAAACTGGTTCGTGGCAAAATCTATTTAAAGAATTAGATGCCATTAATGCAGTAACTACAGAAGATATTCTGCGTGTAGCTCAAAAAACTTTCGTTGCCGAAAACCGTACTATTGGTAGACTGCTTCCCAAGTGAAGTCAAAATTCAAAATTCAAAAGTCAAAAGTGAAGTCAAAAATTAAAAGTCAAAAGTCAAAAGTTAAAAGTTCAGGACTTACGCAAAGGCACTATATATAGAGTCTTGGTGTGTTACGCTAGCGCTAACACACCCTACTAGACTGACACGCCTAAAAATGTAGGTTGGGTTGAACGGCAGTGAAACCCAACAAAAGCTTGCTTACGTTGGGTTTCGGTTCCTCAACCCTACCTACGTCTGTTCCCTGTTCCCTGTTCCCTATTCCCTATTCCCTTTCATACCAAAACAAACAATGTTTTCTAACTACAAAAGGAAAATTACTAGATCCAAAATTTTCATCACAGCATTTTTAGCCGTAGTAATGCTGTTAGCTATTTTAGGGCAAATACCAGCCATAGCTCTAACTCCAGCCAAACATTATACCGAACTGGAATTTCCCCCACTACCAGAATTAGAAATACCAGAGTACACTCGCTTTCAACTTGATAATGGCATCGTTGTCTATCTCATGGAAGACCATGAATTACCCCTCATAGGTGGTAGAGCAATATTCCGGACAGGTTCAAGATTTGAACCAGAAAATAAAGCAGGGTTAGCAGACTTAACTGGTACTGTTATGCGTACAGGTGGTACAAGTAAACATTCCCCTGACAAAATAAATCAAATACTCGAACAAAAAGCAGCAGTAGTAGAAACAAGTATCGGCGGTACTGCTGGTAGTGCCAGATTTAGTTGTCTCACTGAAGACTTGACAGAAGTATTTGGATTATTTACCGAAGTAATTCGCGAACCCGTATTTGCTCCAGCAAAGCTAGAGTTTTACAAACAACAATGGCAAGGTGCAATTGCTCGTCGGAATGACGACCCTGAATCTATTGTTGGTCGTGAGTTCCAAAAATTGATTTATGGAGCACAAAGTCCTTATGCTCGAAACGTTGAATATGAAACCCTCAACAACATTTCCCAGGAAGATTTAATTGATTTCTATGCTAAATATTTCCATCCTGAGAATATGATTTTGGGAGTAGTAGGAGATTTTCAGACAAAACAGATGCGATCGCTCATTACAGAAAAATTTGGCAATTGGCAACCAAGCATTAAAGCAGTGAAACCTCCCCTACCAAATGTTAGTCAAGCTCAAGTCGGTGATATGTTTTTTATTGACCAACCTCAGCTAACTCAAAGTTATGTACAAATGGGTCACTTAGGCGGAAAATTAGATAATCCTGATTATACAGCTTTGAGTGTAATGAATGAGGTACTTAATGGTTTGGGGGGACGCTTGTTTAATAATATTCGATCGCGTCAAGGTTTAGCTTATTCAGTTTCTGCTTATTGGAGTCCTAACTATGATTATCCAGGAGTATTTATAGCTGGGGGTGAAACACGTTCGGATGCAACTGTACCATTTATCAAATCTGTTAATGAAGAAATTGAACGTATTCGCACTCAACCTATTACAAAAGAAGAACTGACCCATGCTAAAGATTCAACTCTCAACTCATTTATTTTCAACTTTCAAGATCCAGCTCAAACTTTATCCCGTTTGATGAGATATGAATATTATGATTATCCTAAAGATTTTATTTTCCGTTATCGTCAGGAAATAGAAAATATTACCGTTGAGGATGTGCAAAGAGTAGCTCAAAAATATTTGCAACCAGACAAAATTGTAACTTTAGTGGTTGGTAATAAAGAAGCAATTCAACCACCTCTGAGTAGTCTCGGAAACGATATTAAAATTACTTCAATAGATATTACAATTCCTGAACCTAGTTAATTTAAGTCGGGAGTAGGGGGTTGGAGGTTATGCCAAATTGACACTCGCCTGTTAAATCAAAGATTATAACGGGAGATTCTTGTTTCAGACTCTTAACTTGGTCAGGACTTACGCAAAAAAACGAAAATATACCCCATTTGTAGGGGGTTAACGGCCGTTAACCCCTATCATCAATGGTGGTTATGGGTAAGTCCTGTTTAATTACTATTAAAACTTACTTAATTTGCCATAGTCATCATAATTTTATCCCTTGACAAACTTATGTAATTATGATTTTATATCAACCCATATAGTAGTTATAGCAGGCTCCTTCCTGGTTTAGCCAACTAATGGAATTGTTTTAACTCGTAAAATTTATACTGACAAAATTAAAAAACAAATTGAATATATTGGCTGTAATGATACAACTATTACAGGTTCTCGTAGTGGGCTTGCTTGTTTATTTCTTTGGTATGCTATTATGACCAGAGGTCAACAGTATGCTTGTGAAGTTTCGAGTTGCTTAGAAAATGCTCGGTATTTGTATAAACGTCTAGAAGAGATTGGGTACAAACCTTTTTTAAATGATTTTTCAACTACGGTTGTATTTGACAAGCCATCAATCAAGATTTGTCAGAAGTGGCAGTTAGCTACTGAGGGGTCTTTAGCTCATATTGTTGTGATGCAACATCTTTCTCAAATGAAAATAGACTTATTTATTGATGACTTGTTAGCTTAATTTGTATCTAGTGGAGGAGTCAGGAGTCAGGAGGGAAGAAGAGCAGGGTCAATTTATTGTCACACTTAGAAAAATTGACAGGGAGATGGGGGGTGTGGGGAGTGTAGAAGGTTTTACATACTCTGCAAAGATTCATCCCTTAGTTCAGCAATGCCTAAAATTGTTTAGGTTAAGACACGAAGTGGCTGGTCGAAGACTATCCATAAGCAATTTTCCCTTCTACCCTCAACTCCCGCTGCCTTCTTCAAATTAACCAACGCTCAAAGCACGAGCGATCGCTTCTTCAGACAATTCTTCAATATTACTCAAAACCACCTTTGCCCCTGCCTCCAACAGTTTTGCACTATAAGTCTCTCGCCTTGTCTGACTTTCCTGCACATGGGGAGGCAACACACCCACCCCTATCCAATTTCTCGACGGCATCGCTAGACGAGCATTCTCCACCGTATACATATCTCCCACTGTATCGCCAGCATAAATCACAGGTAGATTTTCAGCTAAACCATGCTGTTTTTCCAATGTCTCCAATACTGCAAATAACCCCGTGGGGTCAGGTTTTCCTGGTCCATCCTCCATCGCCACTACTACAGGAGAACTCAACCCTAACTTACCTTCCAAAACATAAGCAGCTTCTGCGCGCATTGCCCCACTAAAAAATCCCCAAGAAAATCCTGCTGCTGTCAATCTCTGAAAATAATCAGAACTCACTAACAACGGTTCCGTACAAATATAACCAGTCCAATTATCTTCATGTGGACCTCGATAACGAGACTGAAAAAAAGCCACTAACTTTTGATAATCTAAACCAACATTCTCTCTTTTTTGACCTTGGCCTTCAAAATAGCGATAAATTAACTCTCGCGAAGCCTCCCAGTCATTATTCCAAACTCCCTCAGATTTGAGTTGGTCAATATCTGTCAAAGTGGGACAAAAAGCGCCGGATGTAAAATGCTCTACCGTATCCGCGATCGCCCGTCGATAAGACCCTCCAACATTCCGAATTACACCATCAATGTCAAAAACCAAAATTGCTTTGTCCATCACTCAATTTCCGTGCTACGATTAAATATTGTGCAAAGTTTTAAAATTAGCCTAATATTGGCTCTGGAGGTAAATTGTCCAAATTCATACTTAAAGTAGTTTGGTTAGAAGATAATGTAGCACTTGCAGTAGATCAAGTGGTAGGAAATGGTACTAGCCCCTTAACTTGTTACTTTTTCTGGCCTCGTAATGATGCTTGGGAAGAATTAAGAAAAGAAATAGAAGCCAAACATTGGATTAATGAATCAGACCGGGTCGATCTTCTCAATCAAGCTACTGAGATAATTAACTACTGGCAAGAAGAGGGAAGAAGACGGCCAATGACAGAAGTTCAATCAAAATTTCCAGAAATAGTTTTTACAGGGACTAATTAGAAGTTAAAAGTAAAAATTAACTTCAGACTTCCTTCTTCAACAATAGTTAGTTGATGTCAATAATATTATACTAAACTGTCAAAAAATTAATTAAAGCAGAATCTGCTGATGAACCAGGAACAGACATTATTCATAAGTGACCAACTGCCACTTGTAACTTCTCCAGCTATTCTCAAAAAAGCTGTTATATATAAGCTTGATAGCTATATTTCAGGAGGTGGTGAGTTGGCATTTCCATGTCTGCCTGGTATGCTTGAGCATTACATAAATATTGTAGAAAGCTTATTTTCTCACCTGGGTAGACCAATGCCCAAGGAAAGACAACTACAATTGCGTCAAATGATAGAAAGGAAGTTGGCAGAGGGGTTTAATATTTCTACAAGTTCAATATTAGTTATTCAGTATGAATTAGTGAAGCCTCCCAAAAAAGGTATGGCTTGCCAAGTAACTGTTCGTAGCCCAACTTTAGAGGAACAGTACAAGTCTTGGGTAGAGAAGAGAAAGCCTCCCTTGTTTGGTTCTCACCCTGATGCTAGAGTATTAGCAACTGTGGCAGAATTTCGTAAAAACACTTCATTAAAAATATTAGATGTCGGTGGGGGAACGGGTAGGAATGCTTTACCTTTGGCACGAAAAGGTCATTCTGTAGATGTTTTAGAGTTAACCCCTGCTTTTATTGAACAGTTGCAAACAGCGATCGCTACAGAAAATTTATCTATGAATGTGTTTAAGGGAGATATTCTCGACCCACTGACACGAATGCAGCCAGCTTTTTATCAGTTTGCGATCGCCACAGAAGTAGTATCTCATTTTCGCGATGTAGAGCAACTGCGGTTATTTCTAGCAAAAATGTCTGATTTTATTTGTCCTGGTGGTATGCTTCTGTTCAATATATTTTTAACCGTAGATGGGTATGTACCGGATGAGTTAGTCCGAGAGATGGCACAGTTATCTTGGTCGAGTTTGTTCACTGCTAAGGAGTTTGCCACAGCGATGCAGAGTTTACCTTTAGCGATCGTTTCTAATGAGTTAGTTATAGAATATGAACGTCAACATCTGCCTCAAACAGCTTGGCCTCCTACAAGTTGGTTTGAAAGTTGGGCGACTGGTAGAGATATATTTCCTCTAGCTAATGCTAGACCACCTGTAGAGTTGAGGTGGATATTATGTCGGCGAATGTAGTCATTTCAGTTATCAGTTATCAGTTATCAGCACCTTCTGTAATAAGGAGGCTTGAAAATATGGAATCTTCTTTTCTCTTGGTCTGATGGATATGGCTCCCAGACCTCGCCATCCCACCCTACGGGAAGCTCCGAAGATCGACCGCTTTTTATCCTCTGAAAAGGGGAAGCTTTAGACCACAATTTTTCGGTAAGCGAAACTGTACAAATACTTACTACCAAAATCAATAGGACTTGATCTAAATAAAGTATTTCAGGGTATCAAAAAAAATAGCTTCCTCAAGTAGAAGAAGCTGAAACTAATTACAACACACAAACCAATAAAATAATCATTAACGAACAAGTTAATACTTAATTTATCCATCTATAACATTAGCAGCTATTTCAGTTTTTTTATGTGAAGATCCGATGAAGATACTGAACAGTTTTATGAAGATTTTGTAAAGACACAGCAGATATATCACTTTTGTCCTGAAAAGAATGCCAAATGTAATAAAGTGATGTGACAATAGTCAAGATTTCAAAGAGGGTTTTCAAATAGATAGACTACAGTTGTCAAAGCATTCTCCTACTGCCTACTCTGTAAGGACATTTTGAAAGTCTGCTGTTCCCTGTTCCCTATTCCCTATTTCCTAGCGCGTAGCCCTGTAATTGCTATATATTTAAAATTGCAATCTGCAACAGATGAACCTATGTTTCAACAAACAGTCTGGATAGCAAGGCACGGAAACCGCATCGACTTCGTAAACCCCGAATGGTTTAACACTGCTGAAAGACCATACGATCCTCATCTGTCGGATGATGGTGTCATTCAAGCCAAACAACTGGCAAACCGTTTAGTTGGGGAAAATATCACTCAAATTTTTTCCTCTCCCTTTCTGCGAACCGTACAAACTGCCAATGAAGTAGCAGAAGTTCTTGATTTACCTATTAAACTAGATTGGGGCTTGTGTGAATGGTTAAATCCAGAATGGATGCCTGCTATGCCAGAAACTCTATCCCTAGAAATAATGGCCAAAGCTTACAAAAGAATAGATCTTTCTTACAATGCAGGCACTCCCCAATATCCTGAAACTTGGGAAGCTTGTATGAAGCGCACTGGAGAAACTTCTCAAGGTCTAGTGGCACAGTTTCCCACAGAAAATATTTTATTACTGGGGCACGGAGCTTCAGTTATTGGCACTGCTGCAGGATTAGTAGGTGAAATTGCTAAGATGGAAATCAAAGCCTCTGTTTGTTGTTTAGTTAAAATTGTTCGTGAAAAACAACAATGGGTCATGGAATTAAGTGGGGATACTTCTCATCTAGATAATATAGAAACCAATGTCAGGTTTGTTTAGCCTAACTCATAGTTGAGTTTTGAGGAAAGCCATAAAAAGCGTTAAAATATAATTTCGATAGAAGTTTGATAACTATTGTACCAGGATTTTTATGCCTGTGAATAGTTATCAACATTAGTGATGAAAATGTATTTTTTTTACGCTATTTGATTTTATGGCAGGACACAGTAAATGGGCGAATATTAAACGCCAAAAAGCTAGAGTTGATGCCGTTAAAGGCAAAGTGTTCGCTAAAATTTCTCGCCAGATCATTGTTGCTGCCCGTAGTGGGGCTGATCCGGCTGGTAATTTTCAGTTGCGTACAGCGATAGATAAGGCAAAGGTGGCAGGTATTCCCAATGATAATATCGAGCGGGCGATCGCTAAAGGTTCTGGTCAGTTCAATGATGGTAATGAACTTGAGGAAATTCGTTATGAAGGTTATGGGCCAGGTGGGATAGCGATTCTGATTGAGGGACTTACAGATAATCGTAACCGTACAGCAGCAGACCTCAGAAGTGCATTTACTAAAAATGGAGGTAATTTAGGTGAGACTGGTTGCGTAAGTTGGATGTTTAACCACAAGGGTGTGGTGACTATTACAGGGTCTGTTGATGAGGATGAATTATTGGAAGCATCTGTTGAAGGAGAAGCGGAATATTATGAAATGATTTCTGAAGAAGATTTTCAGGGTGCAGAGGTATTTACTGAAACTACTAATTTGGAAAATCTTAGTCAGATGCTACGAGGTAAAGGTTTTGATGTGAGTGAAGTTGAGTTTCGATGGATTGCTAGTAATACTGTTGAGGTGACAGAATCAGACCAGGCACGATCACTCCTCAAGTTAATGGATGCTCTTGACGATCTTGATGATGTGCAGAATGTGACAGCTAATTTTGATATAGCAAATGAACTTATTTCTGCTGCTTTAGTTTAGATTATTTTTTCCCAGATAATTCTGGGAACAATCTAACTATAATTAAAAGCATAAACTCTCATGGAAATAAAGATGGTTTTTCAACTGGAATCTCAAAAGCACTCAACTGTGTTGGATATCAACTATCCATCAGCACAGTCTTAAATGGTAATTTTTTATTATTTACCGCACATAAAATCATTGATTCCAGATGATCTATTTTTGTTTTTTTATCAGTATCTGGGTCATAAATTCGATAATCTATGAGCCAAAATTGTTCGATTTTTAGATTGAAATATATACAATTTACTATTCCTAAGATCTGCAGTGGAATTATTTATACAATGTGGGACTTACACAAAATAAAGCGGCGTTGCTGAATCAAGGTATGAAAATAAAAACTGAAGAATCTCAAATATTTGTCATTAATATAGTTTAGCAATCGCCAAAAAATACAAATCATACCCCAAGTCAGCAACGCTACTAAAGCCACAAAATTGGCTCAAATATAGATAGGCAGAGGCTTTTACCTCAAAAAGGCATAAATCCTGAATAAGCACGGGTTCTAGCCATTTTTAAGGCATCGACGTAATTCCCTTTATAGTTAAACAAGCCATTAAAAATTGGCCAATTTTAGTTAGGTTTAAGTAAGCTTCTTTGTACGGTTTTTGTACACATTTCCATATTTTTTCATCTGTCTAGTAAAGAAAGAAGGTTGAAAAGTTGTAAACTCGTTATTTTAAATTATAAGCGGGTAGGGGGAATCGAACCCCCATCATTAGCTTGGAAGGCTAAGGTTTTACCACTAAACTACACCCGCAGTTGTTTCTTTACTATAACACACTTTTCTAGAATTGCAACAAGTCCAGAAGAAAAAATTTTTAGATCATATTTACTGCCATCTGAGCTTTAAGTTATAGAGTCTCGACTAACTACAAAACCTAAAACCTCTTGATCTATACCTTTCAACTTCAGATACCCAGACTTTTTCACCTCTCGACTATCCACATAGTTAGCAACAGTCTGCGATACCAAAATTGTATTTGGCTCTGCAGCTTCCTGTAGCCGAGCTGCAATATTTACCGATGGGCCAATAGCTGTATAATCAGACCGCTCTGCACCACTAAACATTCCCACTACAGCATTACCCTGATGAATACCACAACGAAACCTTACTGGTGAAGCCCCATTCGGGCCAATTAACACCAGATTTTGTCACCTCTCATTTAATTTATCCAATAATTTATCCAAAGCTTTTAACATGGCCCTAGCTGAAGCCACTGCTCATTGCACCTGCTCATCTGCTGTCAACTCTTCAGGTGAACCATAAATTGCCATCACAGCATCTCCCACAAACTTATCCACAGTAACACCATTAGCAAAAATGGCTTTTGTCATCTCTGCTAAATATTCATTTAACAACTCACCTATTCTACGAGCTTGCAAAATATTCGACCAGTGTGATAATTTGACACCATGTTAGCGGAGCTTTGGGTTAGCAAAATTCCCGGTCTCCAATCATCACAAGTTGATCTTTTTTCAATCAACGTCAAACTGGCCAAATAACTGCCTTCTGTTGTCCTAAATTACTACTACCTTTTTTTTCTCAAACTTGCCAATAAATAGATGAGGCTCGTTTTTGGTAGATAACTCCTATGACAAATATATTCTGATCTGTCCATTGTGTTCTATCTATAGTTAGAATTAATCGACTACCATCAGAAAATTTTCTACTGATAATCATTGTAATCATAGGGAACCAAAACAAGGCAAGACTTCAGGAAAATAATCTTAAAAATCTTTGTATATGTTTTCGACGGCTTTCAGATTTAATGGGCCAAGGAAAACAAGCTGCCAGCCTTTCTATTTTGACAGTTTTTTGGACAGTAATTAACCTGGGCGAAAATTTTTCAAGTTGGAAGTTGAGTATTGGTCAAAGATTGTGGAAAATATGATTCATACAATGATAAAAATTGCATTTGGGTCGGTCTCTGTGTGTAAGTGGACCGACTTTTTGAGCATAAAATGTGGCTGATGGCTACTATAGCAATGTGCGCTGGCATATTGACAAATTACAATAACTGTCCAATAGCTAGAAGTCTTATATTATCGGTTTTTTATTCCCCCTTCCGGAGCTGTTGCCTTCCGGAACTGTTGCCTGCGCATAGCGCTAGATCAATAATTGACATAAAAATCAACTCAAATTAGGGAACAAGGGTGAGGTACGGGAAGTGTACCTCACCCTTCTCTACAAATGATGATCATGATCAAACAGGAAAAATCTTTTTGATACAGAGTTTTAATAGTTGAAACCCTTATATCACAATAGTTTTGAGGTGCTTTTCACCCCGTGAGCCACAATATTGTCACAGAAAGCTACGAGATTATACCAATTCCCATGCATTAATGCTATATTTCCGATGAACTTCAGTTATTAAGTAATAATAATCGTTTAGTAATGTTTATAACGATTATCGGCATTAAGCCAAGATATCTTATCTCTTTTCACCCTACTCCCTACTCCTTTTTCCCCTCCACGGTCGGGGTTAGGGGTGGGTCCCTACTCCCTACTCTCAAAAAGATGTAGCAATACTTTTGAGTTTGATATTACAGGGTTGAAAAGAAGGCTGCATTCTTCCAGCATCAAGTCTTTGCAAATCTAATAATTGATTAACTAATCTCAAGAGACGACGAGAATTACGCAGTGCAATCGCACCTCGATCTAGAGGTAAATCTCTGCTGGAATTAACTGCTTCTTCTCACAAACCGATCGTTAAAGTTAAAGGTGTACGAAATTCATGGGAGATATTTTGGAAAAATTCTTTTTGAGGCGGTATGCTTCTATTAGTCGTTCAACTTGTTGTCTGGTTGTTTGGTATAGACTGGATTGTTGCACGGCGATCGCTGCTTGGGAAGCTACTGCTTCCGCTAGTTCAATTTCAGAAGCTTGCCATTGGTGTCTGTCGTCATTGTGACGTAGAGAAATACTACCAATAATTTTACCATTGACAGTTAGGGGTACTACCATCAAAGCGCGAGTATTAGAGCGTAAGGGTAGTTAATATTCGTTAAATTCCGGATTGATCTTCAGATCGCAAATTGCTATTGTTTTTTTTGTTTTTAGCAATTCCATTAAAACAGGATTACTACGAATGGGAGCAAATGACTGAGGTAATTCTATTGCAGTTGATGATCGATCGTTATCAGGAATTTCTCTATATCAGTGAATCCAGTTAAAACAATTCGAATAGTATTAGGGTATTGGTTGGCAGTTAAACTCAAGAATTCTGTACCACTCATTTTGGGCATTCGCTGGTCTGAAATAATTACAGCTACTTCCTCAGATGTTTCTAGAATTTTTAGAGCTTCCAGTCCACTTTGGGATCCCAACACCTTGTATTCTCTGTGGAAAGTACGGTAAAGAAGGTCTAGATTGTCTAATTCGTCATCGACAACCAAAATTTTCGGTTTAAGTTTTTTTCTAGAACTCATGCACCGCTCTCCGTGCTTTCAAGTCAGTAATGATAAATTATGATTTAGCAAGTTACAGTTATAGATGGGACTCTATTGTGCTGGACAACCGAATGCTAGATGTCCATTTACATCTGTAATAATCAACCAAAAAGCAAATCACCAACTTTGGTACTTGCTTCACTGAAAAAAGGTGCTTCAATCACAGTGATTATTATCAATAATTTATTCATTATCAAGTTAATTAAATTTAATTAAGTGAATAATCTTGATCTTGTATAGCGCTTTCCTACGGAATGCTGGCGCAAATGCGCAGGCAACAGGCAACAGGCAACAGGTAATAAGGGAAATAAAAAGCTGATAATATCAGACTTGTAGCTATTGGGTAGTTCCTGTAATTTGTAAATATACCAGCACGCACTGCTATAGTTGATATTCAATAATATACAGTTGCTTAAAATGTTATAATTAGTGATTTTGATTCAGGATCAAAACAATTTTTACCTACAATAGAAAGTTTTCTGAATTTAAGAAAATTTTAATTATTTGGACTTTTGCTTCTTGTTATACATACTAAATTGTTAGTGGCCTTTCAACCTATCAACTAGTGCCCTGATTAGTATATATACTAAAAGCTGTAGTAGGCTGCTCAATATCATTTTTTAATCTAAAATCACTTTGCCTACAAAAATGACAAGATTTGTCAAAAATTCTAAAATATATTAGCTTTAAACTTTTAATCCTATTGCCTAATTAAGCAGTTGCCTTTTTTCAGATTTTTACACAACCTCAAGATGGCTACTACAGATATTCTAGCCTTTTATATAGAATTTAGATATAGTTAGTAAATTTATTGTGAACCCTCTATTTTGTTTATCAAAGTTTCTAGAACCTCAAGCAAAAAAAAAATTGTCTAATGAATTTAGTTTTTTCATCCGGATTGCTCAACCAAAAGATATCAACAGTATTACCGAAGTTTTGACTAATAGTTTTTACTCCTGTCAAGGAATTATGGGTTATGTTCGTCCTTTTTTACGACTAGGTATTTACGAAGATTTACGCAATCGCATTCGTTCAAAAACTGAGCATTATTTATGTCTTGTTGCTATGGTTGTCGAAAATACTGAGTCTACCAGGGATGTATCTAATACTAGAAAACAAGATTTGGTAGGAACTGTGGAAATTGATGTGCGTTCCCGAGGTGGGATGGATGTCCTCTTATTCAACTCTTGGCAATTAGATAATTTAGATAATTTTGAGTATGCTTATTTATCAAATTTAGCTGTTGATGCTAACTATAGAAAATTAGGAGTTGCTCAAAAATTGTTAAGTTATTGTGAGCATAAGGTATTAGGATGGGGTTTTTGTGAGTTATACCTTCATGTATTAGAAAATAATTATACTGCTCGAAGACTTTACGATAAAGCTGGTTATCAATTACAAGAAGTTGAGTGGACTTTCGGTTCCCTACTATTTGGGCAACCTCGAAAGTTACTTTTGCGTAAATCTTTTTCGAGTAACATTTAAGTCTCAAGAATAAGATTTAATATCAAGTCCGGTAGCATCAGTATTGTCAAGAAGAAGCAAGAGGGAAGAAGCAAGAGGGAAGAGGTAGAAAGACTTATAGCAGTTTTCATGTTTCATAGAATACAGAAATTTTTGCTTAAAGGCAGAAGCGGTGCGACCCCGCGTCGGCAGCAGACGCAAGTGGTCTGACCCCGCGACGAGGACAGCTCGCTTGCGGAATGCTGACTCCTGTGAGGGAATGCGCACTAAGAGAGGCACTTATGCTGAGGGCAGAAGTTTTGTAGTCAACATGAGTGAAAACCGCTATAAAAGTCTGAAAAAAACTTCAATTTCCTCTGTCACTCAATTTTTCTGCCCTTATCTGCTAAAAATCCTCACATTTTAGGACTTACGCATGAACACTATTGGTGGGGTGTGTTTTGCTGTCGCATAACTCCGTTAACGCTCCGCGACATGTTTGCGGAGCATGACCATAGGAAAAAGCGGTAGCGTAACTGAGCAAAACCCTATATCTATATTTCAGTGCGTAAGTCCTGATGTTTAACCGATCAATTATCGCGCAAAAATCATCAATTCTTTCCCCCTACTCTGTAGGGACGTTGCATGCAACGTCCCTACCTACTCCCTACTTCCTCTTTTCCGGAGAGGTCTATTAACAATCTCATACGCCATTTACTCACAACATTACCTAAATTTGTTGGCAACCAAGCATCATATTGAGAATAAACAGGTAATCTTTTGATTAGTTGCCATCTTCGCGATTGCAACACTTTTGCTAAACCTTGATAATGGGGATGAGGATAATCAGGGTTGACTTCATCGTGGAGTCCAATTCCTCCTAAGTCACTCGCACCAGTTTCTACACAAGCTAATAATATTTCCGGTTTTGTAACTAAATTAGGAGGAATTTGTAACGCAATGGTTGAGGGCAAAATTTTACGAGCGATCGCTACAATATCTGGCAACAAATTGATGTCGAAAGCTTCACTATTCCATATTTGTCGCTCACCAGGACTGTAGGGTTGTAAAATAACTTCTTGAATATGACCCCATTTTTTATGAACATTAGCGATCGCTATTAATGTTTCTTTCCAGTCAGTTACAGTCTCTCCAACTCCTAATAATAAACCAGTAGTAAATGGAATTCTTAGTTCGCCAGCTAATTCTAATTGTTGTAAGCGTAAATGTGGTATTTTACTAGGAGCATTTTTATGAACTGTTTGTAGTAATTTAGGTGTCATCTGCTCCAACATTAGTCCCATTGACACATTAACTTGTTTTAACTCCTTCATTTCTGCTCTACTAAGTGGCCCAACATTAGTATGAGGTAAAAATCCTAAAGATAGAGCTAGTTTGCATAAATCATAGATTAATTGGAACCAAGTTGGTCTATTTTGGCTGTTTGGATGTACTTCACCACTCAGAATTAAAATTTCAATTACACCTTGATTTTTTAGGGACAGTAATTTTGCTTCTGCTTCTGATAGACTAAGCCATGAACTTTTACTTGGTTCTGAGCGAAAATTACAATAGGTGCAATGATTAAAGCATTCATAGGTAGGAACTATTGTATAAGCAGGACTATATGTAACAATTCTAGACATGGGTGAAGTATTAAATTTAATTAGTCAAATCTATATTAGAGAGACGAAAAAATTAGTGCGGTTGGAATAATTATTTCATAGAGGAAATACCTTTGTGGCAAGTTGTCAAAGAGGCTAAAACTAGCAATATGAGTAGTTGCTTGGGAAATTACCCAGAAGCAGTATATCGTCATATTTTTCAAATAATTCTAGAGCTAATTTTTGAAATTGTTCTGGTTTTAATAGTTCTTTTTTTCCTCTTTTTCCTTTTTGAAGGTTGCGTTTACCATTTTTGACTCCAACTTCACCTAATTGATTGTATTTTTTGATTATTTCTCAGGCATAATCATCATTAATACCTATAGCGATCTCACTATTTTTCACTGTCCAACCTCATGATACTTTCCACAATAAATGCCACTTTCACAGACTCTACTGGTTCTACAGTTTTTTTATACCTTTGTTTGAGTTCAGATGAACTCAAATAATTTGCTAAATATACTTTTCTTGGCATTTCATTAATCCTATAGTAATCCTAAATAGGTTCTGGCAAAATTCCATACTGAAAAAGCTTTGGGAAATCGAATATTTGACCATCTGCAAAAAACTTAAATAGCCACTTAACTACTTTAAAAGAATTGCAAAGATGATCATATTTTCTGATGAAATTTTTGGCTGGTAACCAAATATCTTCAACAGGATTTTGCTCCGGAGCATTTGGAGCCAACTTTGTACCATGTATCAACCATTCTTATATGCGATAAATTTTGATTAATTAACATCAAATATTCTCGAAATTCTTGAGATTTATGGTAAGTTGCTCCCTCCCAAAATATTGCCAATCTTTTACCCGGTTTTCGCGCTTTGCAAATATTTGATAAATTGTAAGCATTCAGCAGTCAGCTATCAGCTTTATTACCTTTAAAGGAGAAAAAAGCAATTTTATCAAAGCTCTCAGAGTACGAATTTCTGGTTGAGAATTTAGTAGAACTTAAACGAATGCTTGCTTCATTCATTAAAAAGCTGAAGTCCGCAGTTCCGACTATAGGAGGATAGCTGACCGCTAATAGCTGAATGCTTACGAAGTAAAAGAGGTAGATATCCATGAAAATATAGATAGCACCTTAATGATTTTACAAACTCGTTTAAAAAGAAAACCTAATTATCCATAAAAATTCAATAGTTTAAGTTCCCAGCTATATTAATAGTGTTGTGGGTGTTAATGGGAGGTGTTATATCAAATCCGGTTATACAGTTATTGCACTTTCTACTTCCATTCAATGCAGACATAAAATGCTGGAATATCCCCAAATAATTCCCACTTTCTTCCTACTGACTCCTGACTCCTAACTCCGCACTCTTAACTCCGCCGATTATTACGATAACTAATGATCCGGATACTATATCAATGTCCAATTGTAAATCTTGAAAAGCTGATAATGCAGCTCCTCTGTAATAGGCTTGCTGATAGCTGAGTGCTACTTCAAATAAGTTATTTTTTATTGACTTTTAAACATAAATATGATACCTTATTAACATGATAAACAAAACTTATAACTTAGTTAAACAACACTATCCTTAACACCCCTTTACAAAACGAAATAAACTAGCTATATTATTAATAACGGAGCAGGAAACAAAAAAACACCTGCACCGCCGTACCTCGA
>NZ_JAAHGB010000028.1:0-77048 GCF_010672695.1 Okeania sp. SIO1H4 | reverse complement strand
AGTTAATTTTAGAGAAAGAATAGATCCAAATTTAATCAATAAAATTAATTCAGATCTGGTGAAAACTCAGGGTGAAAATCAGGAAAATGAAAGGGAAAAAAACCAAAAATTAGAAGAAATCAAGAATAGTCTTGGATCAAGGTAAATTAATCATAGATGGCACCTGTGCTCCCGCCGATCTCAGTTATCCGACGGACTTAAATCTATTAAATCAAGGCAGAATAAAAACCGAAAAAATCATAGATATTCTCTATAAAACCATCAAAAGTGATGGCCAAACTTCCTGAAACTTCTATGACTGCGATCGCAATGACCTTTTTAGTAATCAACCTTTCTACCCTCGCGGGAAGAGGCATTTTCTCTTTTTTTGTACTTTTTTGCTCCAAAAACTGTTTTTGCGGTGTATTTTATAATTTAAAGTTATAGTTTAATAAATGATGATAATAATAAGTTATAATCAGCTTTCTTTGAATCACAAATCAACCGTTCTAGAGATTAGTTTTGCCCTAAACTGATTTTTTTTTGCCTGTTTTGTAGATTTAGAAATTCAAACTCATTCTGTAATTTCTAGGAGTAATACCAAAATGTTTTTTGAAAGCATCACAGAACCGACTTGGACTTTTATACCCAACAGTTTGAGCTACTCCAGCAACAGTTAACATTCGCTCCGCTAAGAGATTTTTACCGCGTTCCATTCGGATTTTTTGCAAGTATCCAAATGTAGTTGTACCAAAAACTTCTTTAAAGCCTCGTTTAAGTTTATAATCATTAAGTTGTACTTTTCTCGCTAATTCCATTAGGGATGGTGGATTTTCTAAATTAGCTTCTAAGACAGATTTTGCTTGATGAATTCTTTCAATATCATCCGGTTGTAGACAACTAGATGAAATAATTTCTGACTGACTTTGTATTAGTTGTGTTAATTGTAAACTTATTAACTCTAGTGCCTTACTTTCTAAATAAATTTGTTTTGCTATACCTTGATATGGGCAATTAATAATTTGCTGTAATGCTTGCTGCATTGCTGGAGTTATTGCTCCAACATTCCTATGAAAAATTTGCTGTGAATCATTGGAAATTAATTCTTTTAGTTCAGTAGGCATTAGATCGAGTTGACTACTACTAAAATTTCTGAAAATATCGGGTTCTACAATAATTCTAATTCTCTCTAAATTTTCATTGGTTGGTAGTTCTTCTATTTCTTTTGTGCCTGGAAGAAAAAATAAATAATTTTCTCCACTTTTTTCAGAATAGTAGTCATCTCCAATTCCTTCTGTCCATACCCGATAACTTCCTGCAAGCTGGAAAGCCAAGATTAATGGCATAGAAGCATGATGTTGAATTTCTCGAGCAAAAGTATATTTTGCTTTTCCCCCACTAATCTTTATTTTTAGTCCAGGGCGCAGTTGGATTGTTCTATCGTATGCTGTTATTCCTAATTCCTGTTCGGCTTGAATTTTGAAAAAAGTTTCAAAATCCTCAGAGTAGGAAACAATTTTTCCTGTTTCTAAGTATTCTTGATATAGTGCTTCGGACTCTGTTATTGTTAAATATTTCATCATTTATGATTTCTCTTTTAGTAGTTATTAATTAGTAGTAAAAATGGAGAATGAATATATCTACTAATAGACATCTCCAACAATAAAAAATAAAATCAATTCTTATAGATAAATTATCAATTATTTCTCCCTGTTCCCAGTTAAGTGTTCCCTCTTTTCTGGAGATGTCTAATAATAAATCTAAAAAAGTTTGTTATGGAAAGCTTTCAGTTACTAAATTATTACAAGTGTTAGTAAACTGACACATCTAAAATGTTATGATATAAAATCCGGTTAAATAACCTCACTATCAGTTTAGTAGTTAGTAGAAGATATGCTCATCACTTATTTCTACTATTGTGAAGAATTTAACACTCAACTGCCTAGAAATCTTATGCATAACCCTGTAAATGTTTAGATTGTATGTGCAATTAAACGGACTTGATATGACATATTTTCAATGCTTTTGACAGAATAGATTATAGCAATCTAAGCTACTCTAAATTAATGCGTATTTTTAGCAGTGCTACATCAGTAAATATTAGAAGGTTTGGGAAAAATATCAAAGTATAAAAGTCAAGGAAGTCTCAGCAAATATCGTCAACTTACTTTTACCAAAGAACTCACATGATATTGCTTAACTGCTGTTAATTCCATATCATTACTCGAACGTAAGGCACTCATCACCTCACCATTAACTTCCACCTTAGCTTCATAAATTTTTTTCAAATTGCTATTATCATCAACAATAAATTCCAGTTGCACCAATGCCCAATTTGCTTCAGCTTTTGCTTCCTCTAAACTGAGATGTTTTAGTCTTTCTTCATCAAATGCCAACACTTTGCCTGCTTTGGGATACTTTAACCAATTCCAACCTTCTTGCATCCATATTTCCCGTTCGGCAATTTGGGCAAAAGAGTTTAAAGCTGCCCAACCTCGGTAATACTGGCGCAGACCTGATACTGAACCATTTCTCAATACCAGTAATTCGAGCATTTCTGGTTCTAAGTGTCCCCAATAACGACCTTCAGGCAGATCGACTAATGTTGGTGCAAACTGATGACCACCAAAATGACTACATCTCCAAACTCGTAAACTTCCTTGAGAAGTAGCAGCATATTCCGAACGCAACTTCTTATAAATAGGATAACCAAACCTACCACAAGCTACATCAACATTGGCATGAGTACAAACTAGCATTTCTCTAATTTGGCTAGTTTGTTGCTGATATTGCTGAAAATTTTCCAGTTCGTTTGGTTGTTGCTGTAGTTGCTTGAGCAAGGAAATTAGCAACTGACTCATCAGTTCATCAGGCACAATATATTCTTGCTTCTCATACTCGGCAAATAATTCACCAGGACGGTAATAATATAGTATGCGAGTATAACCATTCTGGGAATATTCGCGGTCCGGAGCGATCGCCATTGGTTTTAACTTCACCCCATCTTTTATTGCTTCGAAAATTAAACCAAGCACTGGTTTAAGTTGAGGATTTTCCATAAAAGCTTGTTCAGACCAAGGTTGTGCTATTTCAATAATTAACCAGTGGTCACAAGTTGATGCTGTACCAATGGGGTCTTCTCCATTAGTTTTTGATATCTCCGAACAAAAACGACACTCAGTGAGAGTGTTTTTAGTGGTTTGATGTAGTTGAGTCATTTTATTAATAGTGGGAGTATTCTGCTCCTTTATTTATATTTTGCTGCCTTATTTATTAGTAGTAGGAGCATTTTAACGAAATCATTTTTTTGTGAGTTTGTATTTTTTATATTCATTACAAGTAATGCTAACGCTTTCCGTCTCAAAAACAGGGTTGATCTCAGACATAGAAAACGTTTGCACAATAGTTTTCCGGAAAGCTCTGCGTTAGCAAAACTTACCGTATGCTTTTAGACTTTTTACTACACCAAACTAAATGAAAAGAATTATCATTTAATTTAAAATAGATTGTATAGAAATATTTATTATTTGTAAAGCTTTAATTAGGAACTTAATTAATTATTTATTATTGTTACTGAAAAATTAAGATTTGTATATTTCCTTAAATATAAATCACACTTTTTGTTTAGCTTTGCGTCCCATTGGTATACACATTGGTGTCCCAGTTACAGGGTCTTGAATAATTTGAGACTCTAGGCCAAATACTAAACGAACCATTCCCACTGTCATCACTTCCTCTGGATGACCCTGAGTCACGATTTGGCCATCCCGTAGCACAATCAAATTATCCCCATATCTACAAGCTTGATTCAGATCGTGCAAAACCATAACTATTGTCCGCCCCTGAGAATGATTCAAGTCGTAGAGCAAATCCAGAAGTTCAATCTGGTGGGCTAAGTCCAAAAAAGTAGTTGGTTCGTCCAATAATAAAATTTCTGTATCTTGAGCTAAGGCCATAGCAATCCAAGCCCGTTGCCTTTGGCCTCCAGATAGAGAATCCAGCGATCGCCCTGCCAACTCCAACAGTCCCGTAGTTGCCAAAGCTTGTTGAGTAATTTTTTCATCATCAATAGACCATTGTTGCAACCAATTTTGATAAGGATACCTGCCCTGAGCTACTAACTCTTCTACTGTCAAACCTTCTGGAGCAGCAGGACTTTGAGGCAAAATAGCTAATTGTTTTGCTACTTCCTTTGTTGATAACTTAAATATAGAATTACTATCCAAATAAACAGTACCGCTAATAGGTTTGAGCAATCTTGCTAAACTTTTGAGTAAAGTTGATTTGCCACAACCATTAGGACCGACTATCACAGTAATCTTACCTCTAGGAATTGCCAAATCTAAATTCAGCAAAATAGTTTGTCCATTGTTATAAGTAACAGTTAGCTTTCGAGTAGTCAAAGCACTTTTTGGGTTTTCTGAGTCGATCATTTTTGGCTCCGATACAATAAATAAAGAAAATAAGGCGCACCAATAATGGCAGTAATTATGCCACAAGGAATTTCTGTTGGGGCAAATAATATTCTGCCAATTAAGTCTGATAAGACTACAATAAATGCACCAATCATTGCAGCAGTCGGAATTAGACCTTCATGGGATTGACCTACTAACTGCCTACCTAAGTGTGGTGCGATCAACCCAACAAATGCTATTGCTCCTGCCGTTGCTACACAAGCAGCAGCTAAAGCAACACTTGTCAACCATAACAAACCGCGTCGCCAGTCAAGGGGAACACCTAAACCTCTAGCTACTTCCTCTCCCAAAAATAAGGCGTTGAGGTCTTTTGCCAGGAAAAATGCCAATGGTAAAAATATGAATAACCAGGGCAGTAATGGCCAAATATATTCCCAACTGCGACCACTCACACTACCTGTAATCCAAATTAAAGCTTGAGAAACACTATTTATTTCGCCGAATGTCACCATTACAGTAGTTAAAGCACTGGCGATGGTATTTAAACCAATGCCAATCAAAACTAAGTACATTGTTGAGTTTCTTTTTTCCCAAGCAAGTAGGTAAATGAGAATCGAAATAGCGATCGCTCCACCAAAGGCAGAAATAGGTATTGCAAATAGAGGAGCATTTGGTAACAGTACAATTACCACCACAGCAGCTAAACTTGCTCCAGCATTTACACCTATAATGCTCGGAGTTGCCAAAGGATTACGGATTAAGCTTTGCAAAATTGTTCCCGATACTGCTAATCCCATACCTACAGCTACTGCTACTAATGCTCGTGGTAAACGTAGGTTATTGACAATAAATGAATAATCTGTATTGCCTGTTTCCCAACCAATTATGGTTTTGAATACATCTAGTAGTGGTATCGGATATTCACCGACACTCACATTTAAGATCATAGTTACCAAGGTTAATACTACCAAGACCAACAAAACAATTGGTACTCGTCGCTCCACGCGCCATGAGATGGGAAATTGTTGAGGGCGAATAACTAACCAGCGTTCTTTCATCGTTTAATCTTTGATAAAGCTAAATATATAAAAAAGGGACCTCCAATTAAGGATGTCATTATTCCCACAGGAATTTCAATAGGTTTTAGTAACAGACGGGCAGCAATATCAGCTAAGAGTAACAAAATGCTACCCAAAATTGCAGCGTAAGGGATAATCCAACGATAATCAATGCCAACTAAGAGACGAGCAATGTGAGGAACCACTAATCCAATAAAACCAATTGCACCTGCTATTGACACGGAGCATCCTGCTAAGATTACTACACAGATAGTAGCACCAACTTTTACCCAAGCAACTTGTACTCCTAAACCTGTTGCTACATCTTCTCCTAATGTCAGAAGAGTAATTTGTCGTGCTAAGAAAAAAGCTATGGTTAATCCTACCAAAATATAGGGAAGCACTTGCAAAAATACATTTAAGTCTTTTCCTGCAACCGATCCAGCTAACCAAAATCGAATTTCATCCAACCTATTTTGATCGAGAATTAGTATTGCTGTAGTTAAAGAGCTAAGAAGAGCAGTTATAGCTGCACCCGCAATAGTTAGTTTGACAGGTTGAAGACCACCTTTACCAAGAGACCCCAACCAATAAACAGTTAGTGCTGTTACTATTGCTCCAAAAAAGCCAAAAGTAGGATAAATATTTGCTGAGTCGGAGCCAAAAATCAATCCTGCGGATACTACAGCTAAAGCTGCTCCTGCATTTATTCCTAGAATTCCTGGACTAGCTAGAGGATTTTTAGTTAATCCTTGCATAATACTACCTGCTACAGCAAGGGAAGCTCCAACTGACATTGCGATTAAACTGCGAGGTACTCTCAGAGTGCGGATAATTAGTTGGTTTGTGGAACCGTCGAATGCTGTAAATGTTTTGTAAACAGTTTCGAGAGGAATTTCTGCATCACCTGTAGTTATACTAATAATCAAGCAGATTATTAATACTAATATGCTTACCAGTAAACCTGCGGTTAGTAAACGCTGAGAGCGGGAGTTTTGTTTGGGTAATTGACTGACACGAGAATTTTTTTCCATTTGTTTGATTATTTTTCCAGACCGCAAGTTGTTTTTTTGTCTCCTCAAAATCTAAACACACTATTGAGAATAATTATTTATTATAAGGATGAATGTACTATAAGTATTTAACTTGAAAAATTCCTCAAAAGCCAATTTAAGGTTGATTCACTGTATTGACCATTATATTAAATTAGTTAATTATTTTTATCAATAACTTTTTATCATTAATTAATCCAGAAATAATTATACATTATAATGTCACTTAACCCAAATTTTGATTCCGATTCATCCCCATCTAGACCACAGCTATTTTTAAAATGGCTGCCTTGGTTATTACTAATATTATCATTGGGAGTAACATGGGTTGTCTGGCAAAGAACTGATAGAGTTTCTGTTAGTTCAACAGAGCTATCAACAGACTATGCAGAAAGGGAACTAGAAAAAATAAAGGAACAAAAGTCGATATTTATACTGGCCAATGGTTTAACTATTAGTTGTCTTTTGTTTGGTTTAACTTGGTCTATCACTACTACTGAATATCGAGCTAAAGCAATAGCTAGAGGAATGAACCACGAGTTATCTCATAAAGAACAGCAGTTACGAAGTATTATTACAAATGCTCCTGTTCTTTTGTTTACCCTTGATTGTCATGGTATATTTACCTTATTTGAAGGTAAAAATGTCAAACTAACAAGTCAAAAATTAGATGGAATATTAGGACTATCTATTTATGATGTCTACCGATACCAACCTCAACTTTTAGAAGCTAATAATTGTGCTTTGAGAGGAGAAAATGCTCAGGCAATTGCTCAGTTTGGGGACTTAACTTTTAATACTAGATGGTCTCCTTTAAAAGGAGAAAATGATGTAATATTTGGTGTGATTGCTGTTGCTACTAATATTACAGAACGTGAGAAACTGATAACTGCTCTACAAAAATCAGAAGCTAAATCAAGAGAAAAAGCAGAAAAACTACAACAAACTTTAAATGAACTTCTTGAGACTCAAAGTCAATTAATTCAGGCGGAAAAACTATCTAGTTTAGGTTATTTAGTAGCTGGTATTGCCCATGAACTTAACAATCCCATTAATTTCCTTCAAGGTAATATATATCCGGCAAATAATTATACTAAAGACTTACTAGATTTAGTTAATCTATATCAACAAAAATTTCCAATGCCAGGAGTAGAAATATTACAAAAAATAGAGGATATAGAATTAGAATTTCTGACTGAAGACTTACCTAAAGTATTAAATTCAATGAACATAGCAACTGAACGTATCTCTGAATTGGTTAAGTCTTTGAAAAACTTTTCTCGCCTTGATGAAGCAGATATGAAACCAGTAGATATTCATTCTGGTCTTGATAGCACTTTGTTGATTTTAAATCATAGATTGAAATAAAAGCAAAATTGTCCAACTATTCAAGTAAAAAAAGAGTATGGTAATTTACCTGAAGTTGAGTGTTATCCCGGTCAGTTAAATCAGGTATTTATGAATATTTTAGTAAATGGAATTGATGCTTTAGAAGAATCTGTATCTAAAGGAAAAAACTCTAATCCTGAAATTATAATTTTTACGGAATTAGGAAATGAAAAAATTGTCAGAATTAGAATAAAAGATAATGGACCTGGGATACCAGAAAATATTAAAAATAAATTATTTGACCCTTTTTTTACTACAAAACCTACTGGCAAAGGAACAGGTTTAGGATTGTCAATTAGTTATAACATAGTAGTAGAAAAGCATAAGGGTTTATTAAAATTTGTTTCTAGTCCGTTACAAGGAACTGAGTTTATGATTGAAATTCCTATTTTTCAAAGAAATTTAGAAGCTGGTAGAAGTAGTCAATAGTCAGTAGTTAGTAGTCAGCTATATAGAGCTTATTATTATCATTTTTTACGAAGAAAACATCATCTTTTGTCTCAAATTAAACTAAATGTAATTATTACTGCTTAATTTTTCCCTCAACCCAAGTTCCTTCAACTTTGGTACCATCAGCAAAAATATAGACTCCTTCACCATGTTTTTTGCCATTTTTAAATTCCCCTTCATAGCTTTCGCCATCAGCATATTGGCAAACAACATTACCATTAAAGTTACCGTTTTTTAATTCGCCTTCACAGCGATCGCCATTGGTAAAACTATAGACTCCCCTACCATCCATCTTGCCATTCCTAAATTCTCCCTCATAACTATTGCCATCGGCAAAATTCAGAAGTCCTTGACCCTCGGGTTCTCCATTCTTAAATTCTCCATCATAGCGGTTGCCATTAGCATATTCTCGCAGACCTTTGCCATGAAATTTACCATCTTGGAATCCTCCATCATAGCGACCACCTGCTGCAAATATATATACCCCTGTATCATTGTATTTACCATTAGCAAATTCTCCTTCGTAGCGATCGCCGTTGGCTAAAGTATAAACTCCTTTTCCATCCCTCTGACCATTACGCAACTGTCCTTCATATTTGTTACCTGTAGAATATTCACAGTAACCAGTGCTATTCAATTTTCCATTTGTCACCTCTCCTTCACAACGGTCGCCTTTAGCAGTAATAAACGCACCTTTGCCACTAGGTTGACCTGCTTTAAAATCTCCCTCATAACGGGCACCACTAGCAGAAACGAAAGTACCTTTACCGTCTAACTTACCATTCAATACTTCTCCCTCATAGCGATCGCCATTGGCAAATTCCCAAACCCCAGTGCCATTAAATTCACCATCTCTAAATTCTCCCTGATAACGACCCCCATCAGCAAAAGTATATGTTCCTTTACCATCTGGTTTACCATCAACAAAGTTGCCTTCGTAACTAGCACCATCAGGATATTTGCAGACTCCCTGACCATTTAATTTACCATTTTGGACTGTTCCATCACAGCTAGTACCATCAGCAGAAGTAACTTGTTCAGCAATAGCTAGCTGTGGTGAGATCACCAAACTTGTGACATAGCAACTAGAAGCTGCCAAAATAATTCCTAATTTTTTTTTGATTGAATTTATCATTTTAATGTTAATAAATTGGATTTTCATAACTGAATTTTTTTAGTAATTTATCTACTGACTACTGACTATTGACTACTCAAACAATCATCTCAACTGAAATTTGAGCGTAACTAGAACTCCTAGTTTTCCTCCATCCTTTGGGTCTAACTTCCATTCTTTTACTGCTTCCATTGCAGCTTCATCTAATATGGAATGACCGCTAGATTTTTCTATGTAAACATTAGTTACATTACCGTCAAAATCAATATCAATTCTTAACTTGGGGTTTCCCTCTAATCCTTCATCCCTAGCTAAACTAGGATAATCAGGTTGAGGACAATCAATGCAAGATACACCACCAGAACCGGAACCATCACCAGAACCAGAACCGGAGCTAGGTTTTGTAGGTCTCCCTCTTGAACCACCAAAATCTTGTAAAGGCGACCCTGCTGCTGCTAGTTCTCCACTACCAGGGTTGCCCGAATTTCTACCAGTACCATCTTCAAAGCTACCAAGACGACTCAAAGCATCTCCAATACCTGAGTTGGACTGGCCACTAGCATTAGGTTGAGTTCCTACTTCTCCAGGTAATGATGGACGAGAACCTTCTCCTGTATTATCAGAACTCAGGGGCGATCCAAATTGACTATTGCTATTACCAGGATTAGCAGAATTTGTAGCTACATCTCCAAAACTACTTTCTTCGCTAAGGGAACTACCAATATTTGAGTTAGTGGTATTAACACTAGGTTGAGTTCCTACTGCTGCTGAAGGTCTTGTCGGTGCAGACCTTTCTGTTTCAATGGGACTAGATAGGGAATTTTCTAGATTGCCAATGTCACTAGAGACATCCTCAAAATCACTTTGTTCGTTTAGAGAACTACTCAAGTTTGAGCTAGGTTCTTCAAAACTAGGTTGAGTTACTTCTGCAACTTCTGGTTGGGGAACTTCTGGAGGAATATTAGCTGCTATTGGTGCAGAAAAGGAGTCTGATGTTTCTGGAGTAGATACACTGTCTGGTTGTACCTCTGCTATAGAGTCTGGAGAAAAAGCTGCTGCTGATGGGTTTGGTTGAGCAATGGGTTCCGCAGCAACAGGTTCTGGTAATGGTTCAGGTTCTGGTAATGGTTCTAACTGTTGGGGTTGCTCAATGGGTTCCAGTGCTGTTTCTGTTGGTTGTTCGGGAGAAGAAGGTTCTACTGTTTCTGATATTGCTGTTTCCGTTGGTATTTCTGGAGGAACGATTTCCTGGGGTTGAGTAATAGCTGTTTCCACTGGTTCTGGTGGTATAACCTCTTGCTCTTCGACTATCTCTTCTGGTTCCGGTTCTTCTACTATTTCTTCTGGTTCCGGTTCCTCTACTTTTTCCTCAACTTCTGGTTCTGGTGGAGCTTCTTCTGGTTCTTCTACAAAAATTAGTTCAATTGCATCTTCCTCTTGTTCTAGGGGTCGATCCAACATTCCAGATATTGCTAATGTAAGAACTGCTGCGTGGAGGATAGTCGAACACAACAAACCATAAATGACGAACTTTTTTACCGTTCGTCTATCTTTTTGCTGTTGTTCTATACAAGTAATTGAAAGACTCATATCTCTTTAAAAATTTGATAATTTAACTCAATTTCTCCTCAAAACATAGAAAACATAGATAGTTTATTAGGGCAATAATTTACCCATTATTTCATTAATTGATAATTATTTAGTTTGAAAATTCTTGTACAAAAATGAATTTTTTTGTTTTTTTTCAAAAGAAAGAGCTTTTCTATGAGATTTAGTATTTTAATTCATTCTCAATTATCCATTAATGAACTATTTTGGTTTTTTAGTAGCGATCGCCAATTTTACTTCATCTATTTTTCGTAGTTGATCCATAACTCCTACTACATCACCATGGTCTACCTCTTCATCAGCTTTTATAGTAACTATAGATGTTTGATTTGGTAATACAAGTTGACGTACTGCTTTTTCTAAAGCATCTACTTCTATAAGTTCGCGATTAAGAAATACTTTCCCTACTTCGTCAATAGTTACAGTTATTTGTTCTGTTTTTTGAAGTTGAGAGGTAGAAGCTTTTGGTAAATTAACTGGTAAACCCTCTGAACGGGTTAAAAATAAAGTAGAAATGATAAAGAATGCCAAGATAGAGAATATAACATCAATCATTGGCAAGATATTTATCTGTGGTGCTACATCTAGATCGTCATCAATTAAACGCATAATTTACTAATTTTAATCTCTTAGTTATTTATGTTATTTCTTGCTGAAAATATTGATTTTTTTTAAGTTCTAAAATTGGATACTTCTAAGGATTTATTGGGAGTAGGCTTAAAGTTAAAATCTCCTCTTTCATAATGAATACGATAGAGAAGTTCAAGTTGACCGCCGTACTCTTGAATCAAAGCTATTTGTCGTTTATAAAATCCCCGAAACATATTGCTAAATACTAGGGTAAAAATAGCTACTACTAATCCTAATACTGTTGATGCTAAAGCTTCACTAATACCACCTGTGACTCCAGCACTACTACTACCACCAACGTCTCCAATATTTAAGGAAGCAAAAGAGGTAATTAATCCCAAAACAGTTCCTAACAAACCGAGTAGAGGAGCAACATTAATAATAGTGTCAAATACTGTGTTAAAACGACGGAGATTAGGAAGTTCTGCTGATGATGCACTTTCAAGAGCTAGACGCATTTCATCTGGAGTTGGTTGCTCTAGTTCTAAAGCTTCTAGAAAAATGCGAGGAAGAGGTAAGTCTGCATTTTGCTTAAGTATTTTGAGGGCAGTATAAGCATCTGTTCTGTATGTTTTCAATACCTTTTGCACCACTAAACTTTGCCGTTGCAAAACTTTAAACCAAAATAATCCACGCTCTATAACTAGAGCGATCGCTACAAGGGAAAACATTAATAGTGGCCAGGCGACAATACCTGCATTCGTAATAAATTGACTAACTTGCATTACATCTATAATTTAGTAGTATTTATGGACAATAGCTAAATGAAATTCAGTTTAACTATAGATTTACTAATAAATAGGAATTGATTCCAATAATTTTTTTGTAAGTTTTGAGAATACATAGAATAATTTTAATATTGACTTAAACTTTACTAAAATTATTCAGAATCTTTATTAGAATTTATTAGTATATATGTTGGATATCAGAACTGTAACTAAAGCCTAAAGCAAATTAAGGGTGACAAAAATTATGTATATTCACATAGTATTTAGTTTGATGTTTGTTTAAAACTAATTTTTTGATTATTTGAACTCAAGTATTTGTGGCTATGTTAATATAGATTTATTAAAAATAACTGTTAATTCAACAAAAAAATCCGTTTAAAGCAAAAAATCCGTTTAAGGCAATATTTATTTTTGTGCCAATAGCTGTTTTATAAAGAAAATATAAAATAAAAGTTGTTCTAACCTAGGAAGGTGTTATGAGTTTTGTAAACTTCTTAAGAAAGTTTATAGGCTATATTGTGTTCGCCAAAGCTAGCTGAAATTTTGAGGTTTCTTTTTGATCGCTGACTGAATTTACAGCGCTTTTCAAATTGATAAACCAGATCGTTATAAGCAAAACCCAGTAGGGATCGATTTCCGTGCCGGAATGCTCCGCAAACGTGAATCGCCCCTACCGTGCTTCACTCATATGAAAACTGCTTTAGGTTTGTTACTCAGGATAATATATAATAAAAACAAATAATTAATTTTTTATTAATAATATTTATTGATAGGAGTTGCACGATTGAAGCTAAGTCGTTAAGATAGTAAACTAATCTTATTGAGATGTTATATCAATAAAATAAAGGGTAAAGTATTATGGATATGGTTACGCTATAACACCTTCAGTATTGTGATATCTAGGTTTTTCTGGTACAAGATTATCTAATAGGTATAAACTTAGGTGGTTCAGATATGACAAATATTAGGGTATTTTTTTAAGAAATTTTATTAATTAATCTGTCATTTTGCTTATCTAAAAGCAAACCGCAGTATTTAAATTCGATCCAACTCTACCGCGAGGCAATCAAACCATAAAAAAATATATCTAGCAACAATAACAATATTTTGATTTAGAGATTCTTGTGATGAATATAAGGTTAATTTTATGAACCGAGAACAACAGGGTGCTTTTACTAATATTGCCATCATTGGTATGGCGTGTCGATTTCCTGGAGCTAATGACTACAAACAGTTTTGGCAAAATCTTGAACTGGGAGTCAATAGTATCAGTGAAGTTCCTTCCCAAAGGTGGGAAGTAGATAAATATTATTCTGCTACTCCTGAGCAACCAAACAAAAGTATCAGCAAGTGGGGAGGATTAATTGAAGGGGTAGACCAGTTTGATACCCATTTTTTTGGTATTTCTCCTAGAGAAGCAACAAGTTTAGACCCGCAACAGAGGATGATGCTGGAATTGAGCTGGTCTTGTATGGAAGATGCCGGCTATTCACCATCTCAACTATCAGGAAAAAATGTAGGTGTTTTCATCGGAGCTTGTAGTTATGATTCAATTCTGTTGATGAACAAAAACGAAGAAAGCATTGAGGGACATAGTGGTACAGGAACTTGGACTTGTATGATTCCCAATCGCATTTCTTCCTACTTCAACTTTCACGGCCCAAGTATTCCTATAGATACAGCTTGCTCAAGTTCCCTGGTAGCAATTCATTATGCTGTTAGTTCCCTGCAACAGTTGGAATGTGAAACTGCACTTGTAGGTGGAATCAGTGTGTTGTTTACATCTACAACATATATCCAAATGAGTCAACTTGGAATGTTATCTCCTACTGGACAATGCAAAACTTTTGACAGCTCTGCTGATGGTTATGTTCGGGGAGAGGGAGCGGGAGTAATTTTATTAAAACCATTAGAGAAAGCCATAGAGGATGGCGATCGCATTTATGGCGTAATCAAAGGGAGTGCGATAAATCACGGAGGTAGAGCTAGAACTTTGACATCTCCCAATGTTTATGCTCAAGCTCAAGTTTTGCGTTCTGCTTATACTAAAGCTAAGATTCCACCTAATACAGTATCTTATATTGAAGCTCATGGAACGGGTACACCCTTAGGAGATCCTATTGAAATTAATGCTCTCAAACGAGGATTTAAACAATTGCATCAGCAATATGGGTTAGGAAAGTCAAAAAAATCCTATTGTGGTTTGGGGGCAGTAAAAAGTAATATTGGACATTTGGAAGGAGCTGCGGGAATTGCTGGAGTTATTAAAGTTCTTTTGGCAATGAAGCATAAGAAATTGCCGACTATTGTCAACTTTAAGGAATTAAATCCACGCATTAATTTAAAAGATAGTCCGTTTTATATAATTGATAAAACTCAAGAATGGAAAAAGTTAAGAACAAAATCAGGTGAGGAAATTCCAAGACGTGCTGGAGTTAGCTCTTTTGGAATAGGTGGTGTGAACGCTCACACAATTATAGAAGAAGCACCAGTTCAAGTCAGAACTCGTAATGATAGGGTAGCTCCTCTGTCAGATGCAGATAATTTAGAACGTTCAATTGATTTATTAACTCTCTCAGCAAAAACAGAAAAAGCTCTTCAAGATTTAGTCGTTAGTTATCAAAATCATCTCGAAAATCATCCTGAATTAGAGATAGCTGATATTTGCTACACAGCCAATATAGGAAGGGAACAATTTGACTATAGACTGGCAGCGATCGCCTCTAACCGAGAAGAATTAGTAACAAAACTCCAAAAGTACAGACTCTCAGAGGAAGTAAGTAGTCTCTTTTCTGGAGAATTGTCCGATGATGTTGCAGTACCAAAAATTGCCTTTCTCTTCACAGGCCAAGGTGCTCAATATGTAGATATGGGAAGGCAACTCTATGAACAAGCGCCAGTATTCCGTGAAGCTATTGACAAATGTGATGAAATTCTTGGGAAGTTAGATAAAACATCTTTAAAAGAAATTCTATATCCAGCCAATAAAGATGATTATGATTCATCCCTACTTAACCAAACTGCTTATACTCAACCGACTTTGTTTGCTGTAGAGTATGCTCTGTATAAATTGTGGGATTCTTGGGGGGTAAAGCCGGATGCAGTTATGGGTCATAGTGTGGGTGAATATGTTGCAGCTTGTGTAGCTGGAATATTCAGTCTAGAAGACGGTCTGAAATTAATTGCAGCCAGAGGTAGCTTAATGCAGCAGTTGCCTTCTGGAGGAGAGATGGTTTCTGTGATGGCTTCGGAGTCTGACGTTAGAGAGGCTATCGCTTCTGTTCCTGAAATATCTATAGCAGCAATTAATGGACCAGAAAGTATAGTAATTTCAGGGGAATCTGTTGCGGTTAACTCAGTTGTTAATAGTTTAGAGAGATCAGGAATTAAAACCAAACAGCTACAAGTATCTCATGCCTTCCATTCGCAATTAATGGAACCGATGTTGGCAGAGTTTGAAGAAGTAGCAAATCAAATCACATACAATAATCCTCAGATAACAATCATATCTAACCTTACAGGAACAACAGCAGATAATAGTATTGCTTCTGCCAAATATTGGGTAGATCATATCCGTCAACCAGTGCGTTTTGCTCAAGGGATGGAAGCGTTACAGCAAGAAGGCTCTGAAATTCTTCTAGAAATTGGACCCAAACCAATATTATTAGGGATGGGACGCGAGTGTCTCATGGGAAGCAAAAAGCTATGGCTGCCAAGTTTGCGTCCAGGGAAGCAAGACTGGCTACAAATGCTGCAAAGTCTGAGTGAATTTTATATAAGAGGAATTAAAGTAGATTGGTTGGAATTTTACAGGGATTATTCTGATCAGAAGGTGGAGTTACCAACATATCCCTGGCAAAGAAAAAGTTATTGGATTAAAAATATTCCTAACAACAAAGTTAGTAAAAGTTTATCCGAACCACAATTATTAAAAACCCAAACACAAACAAATCGACAAAGAGGGCAGAAAGTCAAGATTGAATTATTAAATCTAGATTCAATGTCTGTAGCAAAATCATCATCAACAAGCTTTGTAAAACAACAAAAAAATACTGAAATTTTAGATTTACAGCAAAAAAATACTGAAATTTCAAATTTTCAGTCTTTAGTAACTAGGGATAACTTAGATTTTAATGAAATTAAAGAAACCCTGAAACAAAAGTTAGCTAATGCAATGTATGTAGAGCCAAGCGAAATAATAGAAAACAAGAAATTTATCGACTTGGGATTAGATTCTATTGTAGGAGTTGAATGGATTAATAGTATCAATAAACATTATGGATTGGATATTAAAGTAACTCAAGTATATAATTATCCTACTGTGTTGGAATTAACACGATATATTACTCAAGAGTTGTCAAATCAGAAAAAAGTTCCTGTGGAAGCTCCTAAAATTTTCCTGAAAACAGAAGCTTCTGAATCTAATGCTCAGGTAAATTTTTTAGATATTAAAGAAACCCTGAAACAAAAGTTAGCTAATGCAATGTATGTAGAGCCAAGGGAAATAATAGAAAACAAGAAATTTATCGACTTGGGATTAGATTCTATTGTAGGAGTTGAATGGATTAATAGTATTAATAAACATTATGGATTGGATATTAAAGTAACTCAAGTTTATAATTATCCTACTCTATTCAAACTGGCAGAATATATTAAACAAGAAATTGATTATCAAAATTTAACTGCTGCTCCTATAAAACAAGAATTACCCCGCAATCAAGTTGATGATTCATTGACTAAAAACATGGATTTCTCTAGTGAATTACAAGATAGTTTGATGCAAGAATTAGATTCAATACTTGAATGGGTAGCGCAAAAAGAGTTGTCTACTAAAGTGGCAAATCAAATGATTGAAAAGTTAAAACAAAAAGCTCGCGCCAATTAATATTATTTAATTTCTGAGGAGTTAAAGTGATGCAACAAGTAGGGATTGAAGCACTAAATGTATATGGAGGAATAGCCAAATTAGATGTACAAATGCTTGCACAAGCGCGTCAATTAGAAATGACTCGCTTCGATAATTTAATGATGAAAGAGAAAACGGTGGCGATGCCTTATGAAGACCCTGTTTCTTATGCAGTTAATGCTGCTAAACCAATCATAGATAGCTTGAGCGACTCAGAGAAAAAATCTATAGAAATGGTAGTAACTTGTAGTGAGTCTGGCATTGATTTTGGTAAATCTATGAGTACCTATATTCAGGATTATTTGGGGTTAAGTCGCATTTGTCGGATGTTTGAAGTTAAGCAAGCTTGCTATTCAGGTACAGCAGGTTTGCAGATAGCATTGAACTTTATTTTATCCCAAACATCTCCAGGAGCTAAAGCTTTAGTAATAGCAACTGATATATCTCGTTTCTCAGTTGCAGAAGGAGGGGAAGCTTTAAGCGAAGACTGGTCTTTTGCCGAACCTAGTAATGGCGCAGGAGCAGTAGCAATTCTAGTTAGCGATATTCCTAAAATTTTTCAAGTTGATGTAGGTTGCAATGGTTACTATGGTTATGAAGTCATGGATACCTGTAGGCCAAATCCAGATTCAGAAGCAGGAGATGCAGATTTATCACTTCTTTCTTATTTAGATTGTTGTGAAAATGCTTACCTAGAATATCAAGAGCGAGTAAATGGAGTTGACTACCAAAAAACTTTTAATTATTTGAGTTTTCATACACCCTTTGGTGGTATGGTTAAAGGCGCCCATAGAAGTATGATGCGCAAAATGAAAAAGGCTAAACCATTGGAGATTGAGGAAGATTTTCAAAGAAGGGTGATGCCGGGGTTAGTTTATTGTCAACAAGTGGGTAATATTATGGGAGCAACAGTGCTTTTATCTCTAGCTAGCACTATTGACAATGGAGAATTCGATCAACCTCGACGGATTGGGATGTTTTCTTATGGCTCTGGTTGTTGTTCAGAATTTTATAGTGGGTTTGTGACTCCAGAAGGAAAGCAAAGTCAAGCTCAACAGGGAATTTCTGCACAGTTGGCACAACGCCATTCTTTAAGTTGGAACGAATACGAACATTTACTTTATAAAAGTAGTGTAGTTGCTTTTGGAACTAGAAATGTAACTTTAGACTATGAACTTTTTCCTGAAGTCTGGAAACAGATAGAAGGTAAAGGTAGATTAGTGTTGAAACAAATTAAGGAATTTCACCGAGAGTATGAATGGGTGTAAGTTCTGCATATTTAAACTACATAGGAATTATTAGAGTAATAAGGCAAAATTAAAAGTTTTAAATAACGTCATATATGAGAACAGAAAACAAAATGGAAGTTTGACACAATCAATTTAGAATTCTTCTATTTATATAGAAAACATAAACTTTATGATAAATTCGATAATAACAGATACAGAAATAGTAAAACTTGTAGAGTTAGAGAAAGGGATTGTCCAAATTGTGATGCAAGATGAGGAAAATCACAATGTCCTTTCTGAGAAATTGATGACAGAATTGTTTCGATGTTTCCAAATAGTTAGCAATAACTCTACCTATAAAGTAGTCATACTAACAGGAACTAATCGTTATTTTTCTACTGGTGGTACTCGAGAACAATTAATGTCAATTTTTAGAGGAGAAGTTGAATGTAGCGATGCTTTTGAAATATTGAGTTTACCATTAAAATGTCCTATTCCAGTTATTGCTGCTATGGAAGGTCACGCATTAGGAGGAGGTTTAGCTCTTGGTTTATATGCGGATTTTTTGGTACTAAGTCGAGAAAGTTTTTATGCTAGTAACTTTATGAAATATGGTTTTACTCCAGGGGTAGGAGTAACATATATGTTGCCTAAGAAACTAGGAGAAGAATTAGGGCAAGAAATGACCTTTACAGCCAGAAGCTATAGCGGTCAAGAACTAGCAGATAGAGGTATTCCTTTTCCAGTTATGCCAAGGAATGAAGTGCTAAATTATGCAAAAAAAATAGCTAGTGAACTGGTAGAAAAGCCGAGATTATCTTTAGTAATTTTAAAAGAAAATTATATTTCAGAACTTAAAGAAAAGTTGCCTTTTGTGGTTAAAAAAGAACTAAAGATGCACCAAATAACCTTTCATCAACCAGAGGTAGAAAATAGGATTAAGATAAATTATGATCGATTAAAACTTAGCAGTACGCCACACAATGTTACAGAAATTAGTCGGGAGATAGAAACTGATTTTGCATCTCAAGGAGAGACAATTCAACATCAACAGGAAATATTATTAAATAAATTACAATCAGGTGAAGTTTCTTTAAAGAATGCCAAGGAACTATTTCGGGGGATTATTGGAGAAGAAAAAGCTCCGAAGAATATAATTGACTCCAGGAAAACTAATAGGATAAATACAGAAAATACAGAGGATATATTATCTTTATTAAGTTCGGGAGAAATGTCTTTAAACAATGCTAAGAACATTTTCCGAGCAGAAATTGCAGAACTAAAGTCGGAAAAAGATAGGGTTCTGTCTACCTCAAAGGATATAACAAATTCCAGGCAAACTAATAGGATAAACACAGAAAAATCAGAGGATGTATTATCTTTATTGAGTTCGGGAGAAATGTCTTTAGACAATGCTAAGAACATTTTCCGAGCAGAAATTGCAGAACTAAAGTCAAAAAAAGATAGGGTTCTCTCTACCTCAAATGATATAACTAAAACCCGGAAAACTAATAGGATAAATACAGAAAAATCAGAGGATGTATTATCTTTATTAAGTTCGGGAGAAATGTCTTTAGATAATGCCAAGAACATTTTCCGGTCAGAAATTGCAGAACTAAAGTCAAAAAAAGATAGGGTTCTGTCTACTTCAATTGATAATACAGATATAGCAATTGTTGGAATGTCATGTCGATACCCAGGTGCAAGAAACTGGAAAGAATTTTGGGACAATTTAAAGAATGGAGTTGACAGTGTAACAGAAGTTCCTCCCGGAAGATGGGAAGAAAAAAACTGGTATCATTCAGACCCAGAACATCCAGGTACTTCCTATTCAAAATGTGCTGGTTTTTTAGATGAAGTTGAAAAATTTGACCCTTTATTCTTTCAAATTTCTCCCGATGAAGCTCAGTTTATGGAGCCTCAACAAAGAATATTTTTAGAAGAAGCTTATCATGCTATAGAGGATGCTGGATATGCTACTGATTCTCTCAAAGGTAAACAATATGGAGTGTTTGTTGGAGCATCAACAAATGGTGATTATAGCAAGTTATTGTCAATTTCTGGATTAGATACCAATAGAATGGCACTGACAGGAAATATTCTGTCCGTTATACCAGCAAGAATTGCCTATTTACTTGACTTGCGCGGGCCAGTAGTAGCTATTGATACTGCTTGCTCGTCGTCATTAGTAGCTGTTCATCAAGCTTGTGAAAGCATACAACGGGGAGAGAGCGAAATGGCGATCGCTGGTGGTATTACTGTTCTGTCAACAGCAGACTTGCAAATAGTAACGAGCCAGTTTCAAATGGTGTCTCCTGAAGGACGTTGTAAAACTTTTGATGCTTCAGCGTCAGGTACAGTTTGGAGCGAAGGTTGTGGTGTTGTCTTATTGAAAAGGTATAGTCAAGCGATTCAAGATAACGACCATATATATGGAGTGATTAAGGCAACAGGAGTTAATTATGATGGTAATACTAACGGTATTAGTGCCCCTAGTAGTCAATCTCAAGCTAGCTTAGAAGAAGCAGTTTATCAGAAATTTGGCATTAACCCAGAAACTATTAGTTATGTAGAAGCTCACGGTACAGCAACACCTCTAGGTGATCCAATAGAAGTAGAAGCTTTAACAGAAACATTTTCTAAGTGGACAAACAAGAAAAAGTTTTGTGCGATTGGATCGGTAAAGACTAATATTGGTCATTCCGCTGCTGCTGCCGGAGTTTCTGGTTTAATCAAGACAATTTTGTGTCTCAAAAACCAGAAGTTAGTTCCTTCGCTACATTTTAATCAACCAAATCCACATATTAATTTTGAAAATAGCCCATTTTATGTCAATACAGAATTGAAAAATTGGGAAGCACTTCAAGATAAACCAAGGCGAGCTGCGGTTAGCTCTTTTGGTTTTAGTGGCACTAATGCTCATGTAGTTGTAGAAGAAGCACCACTAGAAATCAGAAGTCAGAAGTCAGAAGTCAGAAGTGATAATAGTGCAGTTTCTTTGCAAGAAGTAAATTATTCAGAACGTTCGTTGCATTTATTAACTTTCTCAGCTAAAACAGAAACGGCTCTTTCTGAGTTGGTTTTTAGTTATCAAAATTATCTAAGAGAAGACAATAATGACAGTAAGTTAGCAGATATTTGCTACACAGCTAATACTGGACGTACCCACTTTAACCAGAGATTAGCAGTCATTGCTTCTAACAAAAAAGAATTAGAAGAAAAACTCCGAGAATACAAAGCAGGGACGTTGCATGCAACGTCCGTACCAGGAATTTGTTCGGGAAAACTGCCCAACAATAATGCTAAACCTAAAATCGCCTTTTTATTCACAGGGCAAGGTTCCCAATATGTAAATATGGGGAGGCAACTTTATCAGGAATCATCAGTATTCCGAGAAGCTGTTAATAAATGTGACGAAATCTTAGGCACATTGCATACAACCTCCCTACTAGAAATTCTCTATCCTGAAGACATAAACGCATCCAACTCATCCATATTAAATCAAACTGCTTATACCCAACCTACTCTATTTGCTATAGAATATGCTCTAGCAGAACTATGGCAATCCTGGGGAATCAAACCAGATATAGTCATGGGTCATAGTGTGGGAGAATATGTAGCAGCAACAGTAGCAGGAATTTTCAGTTTAGAAGATGGTCTGAAACTGATTGCCGAGCGAGGACGGTTGATGCAACAGTTACCTCCAGGTGGTGATATGTTTGCTGTGATGGCATCAGAGTCAAGAGTTCAAACATTTATAGCTCGGTATCCCGAAATAGCTATTGCAGCAATAAATGGGCTAGAAAGCATCGTTATTTCTGGAGAGTCAACTGTACTCAGAGCTGTTGTTAGTAGTTTAGAAACTGAGGGAATCAAAACTAAACAACTAGAGGTATCCCATGCTTTCCATTCACCATTAATGGAACCTATGTTGGCAGAGTTTGAAGCAGTAGCTAATCAACTCACCTATAGTAAACCCAAAATACCAATAATATCAAACCTAACAGGAACAGTAGTAGATGATAGTATCGCTTCAGTTGCTACCTCACCTGGAAGGAACGGTGATATGCCAGCAAAGAGATGGGTAAATCATGTACGCCAACCAGTGCTGTTTGCCCAAGGGATTGAAACTTTGTATAAACAAGATACTGAAATTTTCCTGGAGATTGGGCCTAAACCAATATTATTAGGGATGGGAAGGCGATGTTTAGCAGATGATATAGGTGTGTGGTTGCCATCATTGCGTCCTGGAGTAGATGAATGGCAACAGATGTTATCCAGTTTAGGAGAGTTGTATGTACGGGGAGCTAAAATAGATTGGGTGGCAGTTGACAAAGATTATACTTGTCAGAAAGTGACATTGCCAACTTATCCATTTCAACGACAACGATATTGGGTGGAAACAGCAACTGTTGATTCTTCCCATAATACCCAAAGTATGATGGTTTCTAGTGGCCATCAAAATAATATTCAAAGTTTAATTAATTATTTAAAAACAACTACAGAATTTTCAGATTCAGAATTACAATTATTTGATAAAATAGAAAATATCTTAGAAAATAATTCTGTGACGCAAGTAGAGGATTTAGAAAAACTAAAAACGGATTCAGAGTTGATCCATATTTTAGAGAAAACTCCTCAAAAAGAACGTCTACCTTTTTTAATTAATTACTTACAAAATCAAATTGCTAGTGTTTTAAAATTGCCATCTTCACAACTACCAGACCCAGAAATAGGTTTTTTTGAAATGGGTATGGATTCGTTGATGATTATAGAGTTAAAGAAAAGACTGGAAAAAACATTGTTAGTTACTCTGTCTGATACTTTAGCTTTTAATTACCCTAATATTTCATCTTTATCTAGTTATATACTTGAGGATTTATTGGGGTACGCTAAAACAGAAAATAAAGAAATAAAAGAAACTCAAAATAATAATACTATTGACGATTTTTCACAAATAGAAGAATTGTCAGAAGATGAACTAGAAGATTCAATACTTCAAGAAATTCTCGAAGTAGAAACACTTTTAAAATAAATTAATTTTTTTTTAAAATAAATGGATAATTTGTCAGAAGAAACCCAAAACTTATCTTCATCTAAACGACTATTGCTATTAGTTAAGCAATTACGGGCAAAAGTTGAAGAGTTTAAAAAAGTAGAAAAAGAACCGATCGCTATCGTTGGAATGGGATGCAGATTTCCTGGAGGTGCAAGTAACCCTGATGCTTTCTGGGAACTATTGCGCAGGGGGATAGATGCAGCTATAGAAGTACCACCAGAACGATGGGATATTGATTCATACTACCATCCTGACCCCGGAACTAAGGGTAAGATGTATGTCCGTCAAAGTAATTTTTTACATGAAGAGATAGATAAATTTGATGCCGAATTTTTTGGTATTGCTCCCAAAGAAGCAGTTGGTATGGACCCTCAGCAAAGGTTATTACTAGAAGTAAGTTGGGAAGCATTAGAAAACGCTGGTATTCCTCCTAGCAAACAGAGGGGGAGTTGCAATGGAGTGTTTATCGGGATTAATACATCTGACTATATGCAGCTACAACAGATGAATTCATCTAATGGAAATGACTTAGGAGCTTATTTCTTTACAGGCAATACTCCTAGTGTGGCAGCAGGTCGTCTATCTTATTATCTGGGTTGGCAAGGCCCTGCAATGGCAGTAGATACAGCTTGTTCTTCTTCTCTAGTGGCAACTCATCTCGCTTGTAAAAGTTTGCGTGCTGGAGAATGTAAGCTAGCCATTGCTGGAGGAGTAAATTTAATTATTTCTCCCTACGGAAGCGTAATTTTATCTCAGATGCAGGCGCTATCTGCTGACGGTCGTTGCAAAACTTTTGATGCAGCAGCAGATGGTTATGGGCGGGGTGAGGGCTGTGGAATAGTGGTATTGAAGCGACTATCCAATGCCATCTCAGATAATGACAATATTCTAGCAGTTATTCGTGGTTCAGCAATTAATCACGATGGACGTAGCAGTGGGTTAACTGTTCCCAATGGTTTAGCTCAACAAAAAGTGATTCGTGCTGCTTTAGCCAACGCTGATGTTGCACCGCACCAAGTTAGTTATGCGGAACTTCATGGAACAGGTACTTCTCTGGGAGACCCGATAGAAGTAGAAGCTTTGGGAGAAGTATTAAACTCGGAGCGAACTCCCGATCTACCTTTAACAATAGCTTCTGTCAAAACTAATATTGGGCATTTAGAAGCAGCAGCAGGAATAGCAAGTTTAATCAAAACTGTGCTAGTAATGCAGCATCAGGAAATTCCAGCTCACTTACATTTAAACAAGCCAAACCCTGCTATTGCTTGGGAAAAACTGCCCGTGACGGTTCCCACCAAATTAACTCCCTGGCAGGTAAATAACGATGAACAACGTTTTGCCGGAATAAGTTCTTTTGGCATGAGTGGTACTAATGCTCATGTAGTAGTAGGAGAAGTACCTTCAGAAGTCAGACTTCTGACTCCTGAATTCAGAAGTGAAGATTATTTAGAACGTCCGCTACACTTATTAACTCTGTCAGCAAAAACAGAGGATGCTCTCAAAGAGCTAACAGAGAGATATGAAAATTATTTAGAAACTAATGTAGGAACGTCCTTACCAGATATCTGTTTTACAGCTAATACAGGACGTAATCATTTTCCTCATCGACTAGCTTTAATAGGGAATTCATCAACAGAAATAGCCGAAAAACTAGCTGTTATCAACTCTTTCGATGAACCATTGTCGTCGAATGCTCGACCTAAAGTAGCATTTTTGTTCACTGGGCAAGGTTCCCAATACATCTATATGGGGCGAGAGTTGTATGACACTCAACCTATATTCCGCAAAGTCTTGGAACGCTGCGATGAAATTCTCCGGCCATATTTACCAAAACCACTCCTAGAAGTATTGTATCCATCTCAAGCAGAAGCCAATCCCTCTACCCCGCAGGAGGTAGGTTTAGAGAAAGAGCTTGATGAAACAGCTTACACCCAACCTGCCCTATTTGCTATAGAATATGCTCTCGCTGAGTTATGGAAGTCTTGGGGTATACAGCCAGATATAGTCATGGGGCATAGTGTAGGTGAATATGTTGCTGCTTGTGTAGCAGGAGTATTCAGTTTAGAAGACGGGCTAAAATTGATTGCCGAACGGGGACGACTAATGCAGGCGTTGCCGAAAAATGGCAAAATGGTCGCAATATTTGCCTCGGAAGAGCAAGTACGGGCGACTATATCATCATCTAGTTTTGACCAAGTTTCTATTGCAGCTATTAACGGTCAGAATAACATAGTTATTTCTGGGGAAGCGACAGCAGTAGAAACTGTGGTATCTCAACTAGAGAAACAGGGGTTAGAAACCAGACAGTTAAATGTTTCTCATGGTTTCCATTCTCCATTAATGGAGCCAATGTTAGATGATTTTGCTAAAGTCGCATCAGAAGTTCAGTATTCATCCCCAAGTATTAAACTTATTTCTAATTTGACTGGCAAGTTAGTAGAGGAAAATCAAGTTTGTCAAGCTCGTTATTGGTGTCAGCACATTCGGGAAGCAGTACAGTTTTCTGCAAGTATGGAAACTTTGCACCGAGAAGGATACAAATTTTTTCTAGAAATTGGTCCTCATCCTGTTCTCTTGGGAATGGGGCGCAGGTGTTTGCCAGAGAATGCAGAAATGTGGTTGCCTTCGTTGCGGAAAAAAATATCTGATTGGCAGCAGTTATTGACTAGCTTGAGTGAATTGTATGTTCGAGGGGTTGAGGTAGACTGGGATGGGTTTGATGCAGGTTATTCTCGTCAACGTTTACAACTACCGACTTATCCATTTCAGAGAGAACGGTATTGGATAGAAGAAGGAAGAAGGAAGAAAGAAGAAGGAAGAAGTCAAGACAAGGAACTGTCGAAAAAATCCGATCTTTCTGATTTGTTTTATCAGGTGGAGTGGGAGGAAAAGGCACTGGCAAATGCTAGTTTGCCAACAAACCTTACTCCCGGAACTTGGTTAATATTTGCCGAATCAAATGGGCGTTTATGGGAAAACCTAGTAGATTTGTTAGAGAAACGCGGGCAGACTTGTATTGTTGTGTTTGCTGGGGAAGAACGTTGGTCTATCGCCCTCAAAGGTGAACGAGAAATGCGGCGAGTTAATCCGGCACAACTTCAAGATTTTCAAAATTTAATAGATATACTGTTGACAACCGAGTTGCCACCATGCAAAGGAATAGTACATTTGTGGAGTTTGGAAACTACTTCAACTGCTGAGACTACAATTGAATCTTTGGAAAAAGACCAACTGAGAAATGCTGGTAGCATTCTCCATTTAGTGCAAGCTTTGACTAAAGCAGTAACATCTAATTTGCCTAAATTATGGATGGTTACTCAAGATGCTCAACCTATTGAAGTCAAAAGTCGTAGGGGCGAACGGCCGTTCGCCCCTACAGAAATCAAAAATGAGAAGGAGATAGAAGTTACTCAAGCTCCTTTGTTAGGGTTAGGGCGAGTTTTGGCAAGTGAACATCCAGAAGTTTTTGGTGGGTTGATAGATTTAACTTCTGATGAATCAGCAGATGTGGCAAGTATAGCATCGACGTTATTGGCAGAAATTTTGCATCCAGATGGGGAGACAGAAATCGGAATTCGAGGAAATAAACGTTATGTACCTCGGTTGACAAAATCTCAAGTTTCTGCTGCTACCAACAAAATAGATATGCGTTCTGATGCTACTTATCTAATCACAGGTGGTAGTGGTGCTTTAGGATTAACATTTGCTAAGTGGATGGTAGAAAATGGGGCGCGAAATTTAGTTTTAGTGGGACGTAAAGAAGTTTCCGAATTTGCCAAAGAACGTATTGCCAAAATGGAAACAATGGGTGCTAAGATAATTTTAGCAAGGGGCGATATTTCTCTGGAAAATGACGTACAAAAAATTATTAGTGATATTGCTCAGTCGCTGCCACCCTTGCGTGGTATAATGCACCTAGCAGGAGTCTTAGATGATGGTGTGTTGCAAAAACAAAATTGGCAACGTTTTGCTAAAGTTATGGCTCCTAAAGTAAAAGGTGGGTGGAATATTCACCGTTATACCGAGGATTTACCCTTAGACTTTTTCGTATGTTTTTCTTCTATAGCATCAGTTTTAGGTTCTCCCGGTCAAGGAAATTATGTGGCGGCCAATAGTTATTTGGATGCTCTTACCCACTACCGACAGTCGAAGGGATTACCTAGTTTGACTGTTAACTGGGGTCCTTGGAGTGAAGGTGGTATGGCGGCTCTTGTGGACGATAAAAATGAACAACGTTGGAAAGCTTTGGGGATTAAAGCTATATCAAAGTTAGAAGGAATAGATATTTGGGAACAAATACAAAAATCCTTGCAATTCCCACCTCAAGTCAGTATACTACCTATTGACTGGCCAAAATTTTTCCAACAGTTTATGGGTGGGATGGAACCGCCTTTGCTATCAAGAATAGCTCAAGAAAACCAGTCGTCAATTCAACCACAGCAGGAACAAATTGCTCAAAAATTAAAAGATGTACCTGCCAAAAAACAAAAAGCTATTTTAATTACTGCTATTCAGGAGGAAGTAGCTGCCACCCTGGCCACAAATAAAGTACCTCAACCCCAGACTGGCTTTTTTGAGATGGGAATGGATTCTTTGATGGCTTTAGAATTCAGGAATCGCTTGCAAAATATTACTGGTCATTCATTTCCTTCAACCTTAACTTTTGAATATCCCAATATTGAAGCGATCACTGACTATCTATTACAAGAGGTATTATGTTTAGAATCATACATTGACTCTAGTCAAGATACAACCATAGACCAGAAAAACAACTGGGAAGAAGAAGCTAAACAGTTATCAGAAGCAGAATTATCAGCACTTATTGACCAGGAATTAAAATCATTGAGCAGTTCGTAGACACAAGTAGGGGTTTGGTTATTTCAGTTATCAGTACCTCTGTCTGAAACTAGATGCTTGAAACACTGAATCACATATTTTTTTCACCCCCTAGGGGTTTGGTATACAAACCCCCACCAATAACTACCAAACTTTATTACATAAACTTTTAAACTGCTAACTATTGACTACTCAAAAAAAACTACTGATTACTAGCTACTGACTTATGAATACAACCCCCCAAAACACAGAAGAATTATCTCCTTTACAGCGAGCTTTTGTCACCATCAAGGAATTGCGTTCTAGGTTGGATGCCCTGGAAACTGCTACTACAGAACCCATAGCTATTATTGGTATGGGGTGTAGATTTCCTGGTGGGACAAATGATCCAGAATCATTCTGGCAAATATTGCGTGATGGGGTGGATACTATTCAGGAAGTTCCTAGTGACAGGTGGAATGTTGATGCTTACTATGACTCCACTCCAGAGACTCCCGGTAAAACCTATACTCGTCAGGGAGGATTTTTAAGCAAAATTGATGAGTTTGATGCTGAATTCTTTGGACTTCACCCCCGCGAAGTCACTAGCATGGACCCCCAACAGAGATTATTATTAGAAGTTAGTTGGGAAGCATTAGAAAATGCTGGCATTGCACCAGAAAAACTGAATGGTACAAAGAGCGGAGTGTTTTTAGGTATTAGCGTCAACGAATACGGTCAACAAGCTTTATTTGACAGTGCTACAGATATTGATGTTTATGCTGCCACAGGAAATGCTTTGAGTGTAGCAGCAGGTCGTTTATCCTACAGTTTAGGTTGGCAAGGTCCAGCAATGGTAGTAGAAACTGCCTGTTCGTCGTCCCTAGTAGGTGTCCATTTAGCTTGTAAAAGTTTGCGTGCGAAGGAGTGTAATCTTGCTGTTGCAGGTGGGGTGTATTTAATGGTTTCGCCTCTCACAACTATTGCGATGTCCAAGCTTCAAGCTTTGTCACCCGATGGTCGTTGTAAAACTTTTGACGCTGCTGCAGACGGTTATGGTAGGGGTGAGGGTTGTGGAATGGTGCTACTGAAACGCTTGTCTGATGCTATTGAGGATGGGGACAACATTCTGGCTTTGATTAAGGGTTCGGCAGTTAACCAAGATGGTCGCAGTAGTGGTTTAACAGTTCCCAATGCTAAAGCACAGCAGGAAGTTATTCGAGCTGCATTGGAAAATGCCAAGGTAGCTCCTGGGGATATTAGTTATGTGGAAGCTCACGGTACGGGAACATCTTTAGGAGATCCTGTTGAGGTGAAAGCTGTGACTGAAGTTTTGCGGGGGAAAAATACAGAAGCGCCTGCACTAATGTTAGGTTCAGTGAAAACTAATATTGGTCATTTGGAAGCAGGAGCGGGAATAGCAAGTTTAATCAAAGTAGTATTGGCAATGCAGCATGAAGAAATACCACCCCATTTGCATCTGACTCAATTAAATCCACATATTGCTCAAGTCGCTACTGCTATAAATATTCCTACCCAGTTAACTCCTTGGTTGCCAACAAAAGATGGTAAACTGTTTGCCGGAATTAGTTCTTTTGCTTTTAGTGGTACTAATTCCCATTTAATTTTGGAGTCATTTGATCAAGTCAAAATTCAAAATTCAAAATTCAAAAATGAAGGAGAATTAGAACGTCCGTTGCATCTATTGACTCTTTCGGCAAAAACGGATAATGCTCTCAAAGAGTTACAAAATAAATATCAAAAATATTTACAAGCTCATCCAGAAATAGAGTTACCAGATATATGTTTTACATCTAATACAGGGCGTTCTCATTTTTCTTATCGCCTTGCTGTGGTAGGAGACTCACCAGCAGAAATTCTTAAACAACTTGCTACTATTGAAATTCCTGCTGAGTCTACAGTAAAACCTAAGATAGCATTTTTATTTTCTGGTGTTGATTCCCAATACATCAATATGGGAAGGCAGCTTTTCGAGACTCAACCAACATTCCGCAAAACATTAGAGCGTTGTGATGAAATTCTCCAACCTTACCTCAAAGAATCATTACTACAAATATTGTACCCAGAGTTTGAAGAAGTCAGTAGTAGGGGCGATTCACGAATCGCCCGTACAAAAGTCAGAAGTAAAGATTTAGATGAAACTTCTGGTCAAGCTACTTTATTTGCCATAGAATATGCTCTTGCTGAGTTATGGAAATCTTGGGGGATAGAACCCGATGCAGTAATGGGACAGGATATAGGGGAATATGTGGCTGCTTGTGTAGCAGGAGTATTCAGTCTGGAAGATGGACTCAAACTCATATTAAAGAATTCAGGGTTCTTAGAGGGGAATAGCAATTCTCTTCTACAGGAGTCAGAGATAAGTTATTCTCCTCCCAACATAAGTTTCATTTCCAAGATGACTGGTAAACTTGCTACACAACGAGAAATAGCAAACTCGGAATATTGGCAAAATCATACTGATAACACTGTTAAATTTTCTGATGGCATTCAAACTCTATACGAACATGAATACAATCTATTTGTGGAAATTGCACCACAACCAACTTTTGACACTTTTGCAAAGACAGTTTCTCCCCAGCTTACGCAAGGGACTTGGTTGCCTTCCTTAGATAACACAAAAGCTGACTGGGAAGTATTATTGTCTAGTCTGGCAAAACTGTATCGACTAGGTGCAGATATTGACTGGTCAGGATTTGACCGTGATTATCAACGGCAACGCCTACAGTTACCTACTTATCCATTTCAGCGACAACGTTATTGGATTAATAAAACTCAAAATCACAGTACGACAACTCTTGATGCTAAAATTTCCCACCCCTTATTAGATAAACGACTATACTCACCTTTGGCAGAGATTCAGTTTGAATCACAGTTTACATTAGATAGACTACCACTGGTAAATGACCATCGCATAGATGGAATGCCAGTAATGAATCTTGTGATTTATCTGGAAATGGTTGTAGCTGCTGTTCAAGAAGCTTTTGGCAAGTTATCCTATCATTTTGAGGATATCAGTATTTCTCAAGCATTAATTATGCCAGAAGAAAATGAACCTCGTACTGTGCAGGTAATTTTGAGTTCTGAAAGTGAAGATAAAGTATCTTTTAAAATTTTCAGTTTGCCAACAGAAACCGATTTGACAAATTGGGTACTTAATGCTTCGGGAAAGGTTTGCTTTGATAGCAAAACTCCGGTAGAAACAAAGTTATCGGCAATTACTCCTGAAAACTATCCAGAAAAAATATCTAGTTCCGAATTTTACCCAATGATGATGGAGAAAATGGGAGTTAAGTTAGGCAAAAGCTGTCAGTTACTAGATACAGTGTGGCGAAAAGATTGGGAGGCGATCGGTAAAATTCAACTTCCAGAAAATCCAGATACCTATAAAAATTATCTACTTCCACTAGGAGATATTGATGCTTGGATACAAATATTATCTGTTTGTTATCCAGGGGAACTTTCAGGTATGTACTTACTTGTAGAAATAGAAAAATTTGAGTTTTATGGTCATTCTGGGCAACAACTTTGGGCAAAAGCAAAACTAGAACTAAATGAAAACAATGAACAAATAACTCAAGGCAATCTTTGGCTATTTGATGATACAGAAAAAGTAATTGGAAAGATTACTAATGCTAAGTTAAAACGTATCAATTTTGAAACTTTGCGACGAGCTGCAAATGTAGCTCCTCTGGAAGAGGCAAAAGTTAGTAATACTGGTGTTAAACCACGCCGTCAAAGCAAGATATCTCCCGAACAAGTTCTCGGAACTCCAGCAAAAGAGCGCTCCCTTGTATTAGAAAAATATTTAATAGAAGAATTAGCTGTATCACTACAGTTAAATCCTAGTAAAATTAATTCACAAGAACCATTAGCTACTATGATTGACTCATTAATGGCATCGGAACTTAGAAGTCGTATTGAAACCGATCTACAAGTACGATTACCAATGGAAGATTTTATAGGAGAAAATAATATAGCTAAATTAGCTTCAGCTATACTAGAAAAATTAAATTTAGCAAACTTAACATCATCAAAACCATTATCTAAGGATATAAGTGAAGATATAGAGGAAATTGTTTTATGAGTATATAACAAATTTTTACCTAAATTTACCAAGAAAAACAAGGTTCTTTGATTAGCATCAAACAAAAAAAAACCTCTTTCAAAAGAGGTAAGTAAAAGGTTAAAACTGATTTAAAAATCCTAAAAAAATAACTCTAAAACTCTAGATTTAAAGTTAAAATACAAACTAATTTTAAAATAAAATGACTGTAAACGAACTATTAAACGAACTTTCAGAAGACGGCGTTAAATTTTGGATTGATGGTGAAAAACTACGCATCCAGGCAGCCAAAGGTTTAATGACTCCCGAACGACGAGAAATGATTTCTGAGCATAAAGCAGAAATTATTGAGCGGTTACAACAAAATGAAATAGGAGCTAGTGTTAGTTATTTACCAACGATAACTCCTCAACCAGATCAACGCTATGAACCTTTCCCACTTACAGATATTCAATATGCTTATTGGGTAGGGCGCATGGGTGTTTTGGAATTGGGTGATGTTGCTAATCACGGTTATTATGAACTGGAAAGAGTGGGTTTAAAGATAGAGCGACTCAACCAGATGCTCAACCAATTAATTCAGCGTCACGATATGTTGCGCTCAGTCATATTACCAGATGGATTGCAAAAAGTTTTTGCAGAAGTACCACTGTATGAAATATCAACTCTAGATTTGAGAGGGAAAGATGATAATTTTGTGCAAGCGCAGATAGACGAAATCCGAAATATCCTGTCTCATCAAGTCTTGCCAGCAGATAAATGGCCTCTGTTTGAGTTTAGAGCTACTCTTCTAGATGGAGAACGTCTCAGACTACATTTCAGCTATGATGTCCAGATATTTGATGGCTGGAGCATGATGCTGTTTTTTAAGGAGTGGATGGAACTTTACCAGAATCCAGAAACTCTCCTACCTCCACTGGAAATTACATTCCGGGACTGTGTTTTAGCTGAAGAAAAACTTCAAAACACTGAACTTTTTAAGCGATCGCAAGAATATTGGTTCAATCGAATTGATAGTTTGCCTCCCGGACCGGAACTACCTCTAGCAAAAAATCCAAGTTCTCTCAAAAATTATCAATGTCGGCGATTTAGTGGTCAACTGAGTCCGGAAACCTGGCAAAAATTAAAACAACGAGGGGGTGAGGTTGGTTTAACTCCCTCTGGTATATTGTTAGCAGCATTTGCTGAAGTGCTGACTTTATGGGGTAAAAGTCCGAAATTTACCATGAATGTTGCTCTGTTAAATCGTCTACCCTTACATCCCCAGGTTAACGACATACTAGGAGATTTCACTTCCGTTAACCTCTTAGCGGTAGATAATTCAGGAACTGAAACATTTACTAATAGAGCGTTAGGGTTACAGAGACAATTATGGCAAGATTTAGAGCATCGCTATTTTAGCGGAGTGCGAGTTATGCGAGAAATCAATCGCAGACAAAGGGGAAATCCTGTTGCCATGCCAATTGTTTTTACTAGCGCTATAGGTCAAGAGAATTATATACATAAATTTGGTGAATTAGTCTATGGTATCAGTCAAGCTTCTCAGGTGTGGATGGATCATCAAGTCACCGAACACAATGGAGAATTACTGTTTAACTGGGATGTAGTGATAGATTTGTTCCCAGAAGGATTAATTGATGATATGTTTGCAGCTTATTGCAATCTGATCGAATCTTTGGCTAAATCTGATGAAGTTTGGAGTGAGACAAGTAGACAATACTTAATTCCTGCGAACCAATTTTTACAAAGGACAGAAGTTAATGCTACAGAGATGCCAATTTCTGAGGCAACTTTATATAGTTTGTTTGCAGACCAAGCTAAAATACGCGGAAATGAAGTTGCTGTAATTTCAGGCGACCATTCTCTGACTTACAATGAATTATACAAATTGTCAACACATTTAGGCGAAAAGTTGCAGTATTTGGGAGCTGTACCCAATCGACTAATAGCAATAGTCATGGAAAAAGGATGGGAGCAAGTAGTTGCCACTTTAGGAATTTTAGCTTCTGGAGCTGCTTATTTGCCAATTAGTGCCAAAGAGCCAAAAGAACGGTTGCAATATTTGTTAGAAAATAGCGATGTAGAAATTGTACTTACCCAATCCTGTCTGACAGATATTGTCTTGCCTAATAATGTTAAACGTATTGATGTTGATACTTTTAACCCATCTATAGACGAAGACGAACCTTATAATTTAAAGATTAGTGCGACTCCAGATAATTTAGCTTATGTTATTTACACCTCCGGTTCCACTGGTTTGCCAAAGGGAGTAACCATCGACCATCGAGGTGCAGTTAATACCATCCTAGATATTAATCAACGCTTTGGTGTAGGACCATCTGACCGCGCATTAGCAGTATCAGCTTTGAACTTTGACTTGTCAGTATACGATATCTTTGGTGTACTAGCTGCTGGGGGGAGTATAGTCATACCATCGGCAACAGGAACAAAAGATCCATCTGAGTGGATAGAGTTAATAGAAACTCATGGAATCACTCTCTGGAATTCCGTACCTGCTCTGATGCAAATGTTGGTAGAATATGTATCTGCTAGAAAGGAAACAGTATCATCTTTATTACGCCTGGTTTTGTTGAGTGGAGACTGGTTGCCAGTTAGCTTACCACCACAAATTCAATCTGTATGGCAAGGGGTAGAGGTAGTCAGTTTAGGAGGAGCAACTGAAGCCTCAATTTGGTCAATTTACTATCCTATTGAGAAAATTAATCCAGATTGGAAGAGCATTCCTTATGGTAAACCATTATTGAATCAACGTTTTTATGTGTTGGATGACTTCATGGAAACGAGGCCAGTTTTCGTACCCGGGCAACTCTACATTGGAGGTGTGGGATTAGCTGTCGGTTATTGGAAAAACGAGCAAAAAACACAAGCTAGTTTTATAACTCATCCGAAAACTCAAGAGCGATTATACAAAACTGGGGATCTAGGAAGATATTTGCCTGATGGAAATATTGAATTTTTAGGAAGAGTAGATTTTCAAATCAAAATTCGGGGTCATCGGATTGAAATAGGGGAAATAGAAACAGCTCTCAGAAAATATCCAGGAATAGATTCAGCTCTCGTAATCACTATTGGCAAACAAGAAAACAAATATTTAGTTGCATATATAATTTCCAAGCAAAAACCCGAACCAACCATTTCAGAAATCAGCCAATTTTTGGCAAGTAAATTGCCAGAATATATGATACCGTCTGCTTATGTGTTTCTAGATGCTTTCCCCCTATCTGCTAATGGTAAAATAGATAGGCGATCGCTCCCTCAACCAGAAGCAGACTTGCTTGCAAAAGAATCTAACTATGTACCACCTAAAACAAAAATTGAGCAAACTATTGTAAAAATATGGGAAGATGTACTAGGTCTAGAAAAGGTTGGAGTTAACGATAACTTTTTTGATATTGGAGGGAATTCTTTACAAGTAACTAAAATTTATAATCAACTCCGAGAAGCATTACCAAATGAATCTCAAAATATATCATTAGTGGATATTTTCAACTATGCTACTATTAGCAAATTATCAGAACAATTAAGTAAGGATTCAGACATCAATATTCAGGATTCAATAGAACAAAAAGATGAAAATTTAAAAGTCAAAATACAAGCTGGTAAAAATCGGCTTAAAGCGAGATTAAATAAAAGTAGAACTACTAAATAAAGTAGGTTGGGTTAAGCGCCAGTGAACCCAACAAATACCGAAAAATTATATGAAAAAAAGTAGGTTGGGTTAAGCGGTAGCGAACCCAACAAATACCGAAAAATTATATGAAAAAAAGTAGGTTGGGTTAAGCGGTAGCGAACCCAACAAATACCGAAAAATTATATGGAAAAAAGCAGGTTGGATTAAGCGGTAGCTAACCCAACAAATACCGAAAAATTATATGGAAAAAAGTAGGTTTGGTTAAGCGCCAGCGAACCCAACAAATACCGAAAAATTATATGGAAAAAAGCAGGTTGGATTAAGCGGCAGCGAACCCAACAAATACCGAAAAATTATATGAAAAAAAGTAGGTTGGGTTAAGCGCCAGCTAACCCAACAAATACCGAAAAATTATATGGAAAAAAGTAGGTTTGGTTAAGCGCCAGCGAACCCAACAAATACCGAAAAATTAGAAGTTGGGTTTATCCTGCGGATAAGCTCCGCTAACGTTCCTCAACCCAACCTACTACTAAAAATAACACTCAAAAAACTCATGAATAATACAACAGGTTTAGAGATAGCAATAATTGGGGTATCAGGGAGATATCCTCGAAGTCAAAACATTAATCAATTTTGGCAAAATCTAATTAACGGAGTAGAATTAACCTCTGTTTTTCCTACAGTTAATAATGACAATCAAACCATAAAAGCAGGCTCCATATTAGAAGATGTAGACCTATTTGATGCCAATTTTTTCAGCATTAATCCCAGGGAAGCAGAAATCATGGATCCACAACATAGAATGTTTCTAGAATGTGCGTGGGAAGCATTAGAAAACGCAGGTTATAACAGCGAAATAGAAGAAAGACCAATAGCAGTTTATGCTGGAGTAGGAATGAGTACATATTCCATCTATAATCTTTTTCCCAACCAAGAAATAATGTCATCAGTTGGGTTATTACAAAGTATCATAGGAATTGACAAAGATTATGTACCAAGTCGGGTTTCTTATAAATTAAATTTAAAAGGTCCAAGTGTTAGTGTAGGAACTTCTTGTTCGAGTTCGTTAGTAGCAGTTCATTTAGCTTGTCAGAGTTTGCTGAGTGGGGAATGTGATATGGCATTAGCTGCTGGAGTAGCAGTTAAAGTTCCCCAAAATGAATTAACTTTATCTCCTGGGGGAATAATTTCTGAAGACGGTCATTGTCGTGCTTTTGATGCTAAAGCAAATGGTACTTTGGGAGGAAATGGAATAGGAGTAGTTGTTCTCAAACGTTTGGAAGAAGCAATTACAGATAGAGATACTATTTATGCTGTGATTAAAGGTTCTGCTATTAATAATGATGGAGATGAAAAAATTGGCTATACAGCACCAAGTGAAGCAGGGCAAAAAAACGCAATTCGGGCAGCTCAAATTATGGCAGAAGTTGAACCGGAAACAATTACTTATATGGAAGCTCATGGAACAGGAACTCCTTTGGGCGATCCGATAGAAATTTCTGCTATGACAGATGCTTTTCGCCTTAATACTGACAAAAAAGGTTACTGTGCTATTGGTTCGGTAAAAACAAATGTCGGACATTTAGATGCAGCAGCAGGAATTACGGGTTTCATTAAAACTGTGATGGCATTGAAGCACAAAGTTTTGCCACCCAGTATCAATTTTGAAACTCCTAACCCGCAAATAGATTTTGATAACAGTCCGTTTTTTGTAAATACTAAATTGTCAGAATGGGAAACTAATGGGACGCCACGTCGCGCGGGAGTAAGTTCCTTTGGAATAGGTGGCACGAATGCTCATGTCATTTTAGAAGAAGCTCCTCCTGTAGATGTTGCTCCAAGTTCGCGAAAACATCAATTATTATTACTTTCGGCGCGTACCCCTTCCGCTCTAGAAACAGCAACAGAAAATTTAGTCAACTATTTGAAAGACAACCCTAGCATCTCACTCGCTGATGTTGCCTACACTCTACAAGTAGGTCGTAAAGCATTTCCTCACCGACAGATAGTAGTAACTACAGATATAGAAGATAGTGTAAAAGTATTAGGAACAAAAGACCCACAGCGAATTTTCAGCAACTTCAACGAATCAAATAATTCCCCGGTAGTCTTTATGTTTACGGGACAAGGTGCCCAATATGTCAATATGGCGCGAGAAATATATGAAACAGAGGAAGTATTTCGGGAAGAGTACGATCGCTGTCGGGAGTTACTCAAACCACACTTAGATATAGATATATATTCTTTATCCGACTTAAACCAAACTGCTATTGCTCAACCTGCACTATTCATTATCGAATACTCTCTCGCCAAACTATGGATGTCTTGGGGAATATATCCAGCAGCAACTATCGGTCATAGTATTGGAGAATATGTAGCAGCAACTTTAGCTGGCGTTTTTTCCCTCGAAGATGCCTTGATGTTAGTGGCAACTCGCGGTCGTTTGATGCAGCAACAACCAGCAGGGGCAATGTTATCTGTAAGCTTATCTGCTTCTGATGTAGAGTATCTTTTAGCAGAAACTAAAATTACTGGAGTGGAGTTAGCAGCTAATAACGCTCCATCTTTAAGTGTAGTTTCTGGTAGTTTGGAAGCTATAGCAGAATTAGAAAATATGCTGATGCAGCGAGAAATAAACTGTCGTCGCTTGCATACGTCTCATGCTTTTCATTCTCAGATGATGGATGCCATTGTTGAACCATTTACAGCGGTAGTTAAAAAGGTAAATCTTAATCCTCCACAGATACCATTTATTTCTAATGTTACTGGTAGTTGGATTACAAATAATGAGGCGATCGATCCGACTTATTGGGCGCGACATTTACGCCAACCAGTAAGATTTGCTGATGGTATTGGGGAATTATTGAAAGACTCAGAACAGATATTCCTAGAAGTTGGACCTGGGCGCACTCTTGCTACTTTTGTCAGAAAGCAATCAGGAGAAAGGGTAGTATTATCTTCATTGCGCCATCCCAAAGATGAACAGTCAGATACAGAATTTCTGTTAAATACTCTCGGTAAACTCTGGTTAGCAGGGGTAAAAATAGATTGGTTGGGATTTTCTGCTCAGGAAGAACGTTGTCGTATTCCTTTACCCACATATCCATTTGAGCGCCAACGTTATTGGGTTGATGCAGAAGAAGGAGTCAGGAATCAGGAGTCAGGAATCAGGAATAAAATTGGAAATTTATTGAAAAAGCCAGATATTGCTGATTGGTTTTATGTTCCTAGTTGGAAACATGAAATTTTACCATCGGTGGATTTTTCCGAACGCAAACGTTGGTTAGTTTTTGTAGATGATTCTGAATTTTGTTCTGCTTTTTGTGAGAGATTGAGTAGTCAGTATGGTGCGGAAGTTATTCAAGTCAAAAGAGGAGATAAATTTCACAAAATCCAAGAAAGAGTTTTTACCATAAATCCTGAAATTCAGGAAAATTACGATATTTTATTAAATGAGGTTCTTGAATTAGGAAATATTCAAAATATTTCTCATTTCTGGAGCTTGATTCCGGCTAAAAATTACGAAGAATATCAGAAATTAGGATTCTACAGTTTGCTCTATTTAGCACAAGCATTAAATAGCAAAACTTTTAAGGACTCATTACAAATAGGAGTAATTTCTAGCAATCTTCAAAAAGTGACTGGAACTGAAAAAAATATTCCTGAAAAAGCCACTATATTAGGTGCTTGTAAAGTAATTTCCCAAGAATTAGTTAATGTAAATTGTTGTTCTATAGATATAGAAAAATCTGATGTTTCAGACAACATATCTACTATAAGAATTGATAGACTAATTACAGAGTTAGCAGCAGAATTCAGCACTTCAGCAGTTGCTTATCGTGGAGGACGCAGGTGGATAGAAACTTTTGAACCTATCAGTTTAGAACCAGCTTCCGAAAATAAAAGATTACGAGAAAAAGGAGTTTATTTAATTACAGGAGGAATGGGAGGTATTGGTTTAGCGATCGCCGAATATTTAGCTGAAACAGTACAAGCAAAATTAGTATTAATTGGGCGTTCGGATTTTCCTCCCAAATATGAGTGGGAAAATTTATTGAAAACTGAAGACAATAATGGAGTTATCGACAAAATTAAAAAGTTACAAAAGCTAGAGAAATTGGGTGCAGAAGTTTTAATTCTACAAGCTGATGTTGCCAATAAAGAACAAATGCAGACAGCAGTAAATCGAGTATATGAAAAATTCGGTAATATTCATGGAGTAATTCATGCTGCTGGAACTGTAGATCGAAATACAATTAAAATTAAAACACCAGAAATAGTCGAGCAGATTTTTGCTCCTAAAGTCAAAGGTACATTAGTTATAGATGAAATTTTTAAAGATACTAAACTAGACTTCTTAGTTTTTTGGTCTTCTATTACTTCTATAATTGGTGTAATTGGGCAAATAGATTATAGTGGTGCTAATGCTTTTATGGACAAGTTTTCTAGTAGTAAAACTGATACATTTACAGTCTCTATTAATTGGGGTATATGGAATGAAGTAGGAATGTCAACAAATGTAAAAGTCCCTGAAGGCTCTAAAAAGCAACATGAAGAAGCTCTCAAACAAGGTCTTAATAATCAAGAAGGAGTAGAAGCATTTAGTCGTATTTTAAATGGAGACCAATTACAGCTAAATTCTCTCTCGCAAATTGTCGTATCAACATTAGATTTTCAGGCGATAATGGAGAGATACAGTACGATCAAACCTAAAAATCAAAAGACAACAGCACAGAAAAATTCATCTAGTTCAACTCATGTACGCCCTAATCTTGCCACTGCTTATGTAGCACCTCGTAATGAAATAGAAGAAAAAGTTGTAAGTATTTTTGAGACATTTATAGGTATTGAAAAAGTAGGCATTTATGACAATTTTTTTGAGTTAGGAGGAGATTCATTACTAGCAACACAACTTAACTCTCGACTCAAAGAAATATTTCAAATAGAAATAGCAATGGAGGAATTTTTTGATGCACCAAGAGTTGCAGGAATTTCTGAAAAGATTCAAGGTTATCAGTTAACAGAAAACAAAGTTCAAGCTCAGAAAATAGTCCCAGTTGCTCGTGAAGCATACCGAGTCAAGCTTAATGAATAGTAAATAATAATATCATGTTTAGTAGCATCGTTTGTCTATAAAATTAAGGTGACAATAGAAGAAAACCTTCTTCCTTCTGACTCCTGCCTTCCTTCATAACTTAACATCCTAATTTAGTATAAACCTAATAAATTTTATTCTTTTATTAAACAAGCAAACTATGACAACTACAAATATAGAAACACCTCTAAAGCAAAATAATGAAGATGTATTCGTATTTCCCGTATCTTTTGGTCAAAAACGACTATGGTTTCTGCAACAACTCCAACCAGAAAACTATGCTTATAACGAATCTGGCGTTTTCAATTGTAGAGGCAAACTAAATATAATCGCACTAGAACAGAGTTTAAATGAGATTATCCGTAGACATGAAGTACTTCGCACATACTTCGCAATGGAAACAGGAGAACCAGTTCAGGTTATTTTACCATCCCTAACCCTAAAATTACCTGTTGCCGATCTTCGTTCAATTTCAGAAAATGAAAGAGAAGTAAAAGTCAAACAACTAATTGAAAAAGAAACTCTGCAACCTTTTGACTTAACACAAGCACCACTCATCAGGTTGTCCCTACTGCAATTAACAGAAAACGAATATGTATTAATCTTTGTTGTACACCACATTATTAATGACGCTTGGTCTTCAGGTTTATTTTTTAGAGAAATTGAAGCACTGTATGAAGCATTCAGTAATAACCAACCGTCACCCTTACCAGAACTTTCGATCCAGTATGCAGACTTTACCATACATCAGAATAAATGGTTACAGGGAGAAGAACTGGAAAAATTACTAAATTATTGGCAGCAACAGCTCAAAAATCTATCGGTACTGGAATTACCTACTGATAGAATAAGACCAACTACGGAAACATATAGAGGTGCTACTCAAACTCTATTATTGCCAAAAGAATTATGTAATGCTATCAAAAATTTGAGTCGACAACAAGGTGTCACTTTATTTATGACACTTTTGGCAGCATTTAAAATCTTATTGTATCGTTATACGCAACAGAAGGATATTGGAGTAGGAACACCAATTGCAGGGCGCAACCTAGCTCAGACAGAAAACTTAATCGGATTTTTCGTTAATAATTTAGTATTGCGCACAAACTTAGAGGGCAATCCAAGCTTTTTAGAACTTCTCAGTCAGGTGCGTCAAGTCGCTCTGGGAGCTTATGCTCACCAGGATATGCCTTTTGAAAAATTGGTGGAAGTATTGAAACCAGAACGAGATCTTGGGCGATCGCCTCTGTTTCAGGCAATGTTGGTTCTCCTAAATACTCCCTTAACAAAAATTAATCTCTCAGGAGTGACACTTGAACCGAGACCCATAGAAAAAAAGATATCAAAGTTGGACTTGACTTTATTTATGGATGAAATTTCTCCAGAGGGATTTTGTTCTTTGGAAAGGAACACAGGGTTATTAAACCCAAACAAATGGGGTATGATAGCAGCATTCGAGTATAATACCGATCTATTTGATGCCGAAACAGTCCAGAGAATGACACAAAACTTTCAGACATTGCTTGCTGGTATTGTTGCTAATCCGGACTGCCCTATTTCTGAGTTACCTTTACTAACAGAAGCAGAACATCATCAATTATTAGTGGAGTGGAATGATACAGCGGTTGAGTATCCTGCCGATAAATGTATTCATCAGTTATTTGAAGAACAAGTAGAAAAAACACCGGATGCTGTTGCAGTAGTATTTGAAGGAGAACAATTAACATATCAACAGTTGAATGCTAAAGCTAATCAGTTAGCTCATTACCTACAGAGCTTAGGAGTGAAACCGGAAACATTGGTAGGTATTTGTGTAGAACGTTCTCTGGAAATGGTAGTAGGATTATTGGGAATCTTAAAAGCAGGAGGATCTTATGTGCCATTAGATCCCAGTTATCCAAGGGAACGTTTAGCTTATATGTTAGAAGATGCTGCTGTATCAGTTTTGCTGACTGGCGAGTCAATATTGGAAATTTTGCCAGAAAATTCTGCACGGGTAGTATGTTTAGATAGTAACTGGGATGCTATTGCTACTTACAGTCTTGAGAATATTGATAGTGGAGTCACTCCAGACAATTTAGCTTATGTAATTTATACATCAGGTTCTACAGGTAAACCAAAAGGAGTTCAAATCTGCCATAAATCAGTAGTCAATTTCTTAGTATCCATGAATAGTTATCTAGGATTAACTCCAGAGGATACCTTGAGTGCGATTACTACTATATGCTTTGATATTGCAGCTTTGGAGTTATATCTCCCACTAACTGTAGGAGCAAAACTGGCCGTGGTGTCACGTCAAATAGCAACCGATGGTAATCAGTTGTTGAATTACTTACAAAAATCCGACACAACAGTGATGCAAGGAACTCCTGCCACCTGGAAAATGCTCTTAACTTCAGGTTTATTAGAGCAAAACTTGGGAATTAAAATTTTATGTGGTGGAGAAGCTTTATCTATTCAATTAGCTAGTCAACTTAAGAACAGTGGTACCGAATTATGGAACTTGTATGGTCCTACAGAAGCTACTATTTGGTCAACAATTTACTTTGTTGGGGATGAATCTAAGCTAGCAGAAAGTGGAAAAGTCACAACACCAATTGGTGTTCCCATTGCCAACACAAAAATCTACATTCTCGATCGCTTTGGTCAACCTGTTCCCATGGGAGTACCAGGAGAACTCCACATCGGAGGCGCTGGTTTAGCTCGTGGTTATCTCAACAGACCTGAATTAACAGCAGAAAAATTTATTATCTGGAAGGAGTCAGGAGTCAGGAGTCAGGAGTCAGAATTTAGAAGAGAAGAATTTGTAGGGGCGAATGGCAATTTGCTACACACAACTACGTTAACGCCCCTACAGAAGTTGGAAGAAAAGAGGTTATATAAAACAGGAGATTTAGCTAGATATTTGCCTGATGGAAATATAGAATATCTCGGTCGTATTGATAACCAAGTTAAACTCAGAGGTTTCCGCATTGAGCTAGGAGAAATAGAATCAGCTTTATCAACCCATCCTCAAGTACAGCAAAATGTAGTTATCTGTAGAGAAGACACTCCAGGAAATCAACGACTGGTAGCTTATATTGTTAGTTCTGAGAAATCACTCAATAGCAAAGATTTGCGACCCTACCTACAATCAAAATTACCAGAATACATGGTACCGTCTGTCTTTGTTTTATTAGAGACTATACCACTAACTCCCAATGGCAAAATAGACCGTAAAGTATTACCAGCACCGGATATAGACTTAACCAATACCGATGAATATATTCCGCCTCAAACTCCTACTCAAGAAATCCTAGCAAAAATCTTTGCAGAAATTTTGGAAGTAACTAAAATAGGTATCCACGACAATTTCTTTAATCTAGGAGGTCATTCCCTCCTGGCAACTCAAGTAATATCTCGCATCCGACAATCCTTAGCAATAGAAATACCCCTTAAAACCCTATTTGAATCTCCCACTGTAGAACAACTAGACAAGAGTATAGAGCAATTAACCGAAAACTCAACGACACTACAAATACCAGTCATTCAACCTCTACCCCGTAACGGAGAATCTCTACCTCTATCTTGGGCACAGGAACGACTCTGGTTTATCGACCAACTAGAAGGTGGAAGCGAAACTTACAATGATTCAGGAGTGTTACGCATCAAAGGCAACCTTAACGATGATGCTCTCAAGTCAGCTATAGTAGAAATTGTCCGTCGCCATGAAGTGTTACGCACTCGGTTTGAAGCAAACGACGGTACTCCAGTACAGATAGTTGAACCAGATATTAATTTCCAACTAGAAGTTAGCGATTGGCAAAATCTATCTCCTCATCAACAGGAAACAGACCTGCAAAAATACGCCCGACAAGAGGCAGCAAAACCTTTTAATCTCACCACAGGTCATCTGTTACGAGTTAGTCTGCTGAAATTTTCTGCCACAGAATCAATACTATTGGTGACAATGCACCATATTATTTCTGACGGTTGGTCGATAGGAGTATTTATCAAAGAACTTTCTGATCTCTACACTGCATATAGTCAAAACCAGACATCCCCATTAACTGAATTACCTATTCAGTATGGTGACTATAGTTTTTGGCAACAACAGTGGTTAAGCGGAGAGGTGCTAGAAAATCTGATTTCTTACTGGAAACAAAAACTGGCAGGGGCACCTCCTACTTTGGAGTTACCATTTAAGAAGGAGGAAACAGAAATTAGGAATGGGCAAAGTAAAATTGAATCTTTTACCCTTTCTCCAACAATTGCAGAAAAACTCCATGGTTTGAGTCGTCAAGAAGGCGCGACTTTGTTTATGACATTGTTGGCAACTTTGCAAACTCTGTTGTATCGCTATACAAATTCGGATGATATTGTTGTAGGTACTGATATTGCTAATCGCAACCAGGCTGAAACAGAATCTCTGATTGGGTTTTTTGTGAATTTGCTAGTGTTGCGAACTAACTTATCTGGGAATCCCACTTTTAAGGAGTTACTGAAGCGAGTTAGGGAGGTGACATTGGAAGCTTACGCTCATCAGGATTTGCCTTTTGCTAAGTTGGTGGATGTTTTACGACCTGAAAGAAAGGCGAATACAACTCCATTGTTTCAAATATTGTTTGTTTTGCAAAATGCTCCCGTACCAGAGTTTGAACTTCCCAATTTAAAAATCGCACCTTTTGTTATAGATACTGAAATTGCCAGATTTGACCTAGCTATATTTGTTGAAGAAACTGAAGCAGGAATTACCTGGAATTTAAGGTATAGTACAGACATTTTTGAGCAACAGGCGATCGCTCAGATGTCCAGCCATTTACAAACATTATTAACTAATATTGCTAATAACCAAGAGACTAAAATTAAGGACTTAGAAATGCTAACTGAATCTGAAAAAGAAGCTGAAAAAGCTGCTAAAGTTAAACGGACAAAGGCTAACTTTAAAAAGTTTAAATCTATTAAACCAAAGGCAGTTAGTCTGCCACAAAAAGATTTAATTAAAACCAGTTATTTAAAACCAGAACAAAGCTTTCCTTTAGTAATCGAACCTAATAGTGAGGAAGTCGATCTAGTTGACTGGGCAAAGAATAACCAAGATTTTTTTGAGACTAATTTACGTCAACATGGTGCAATTTTGTTGAAAGATTTTAATATTAATTCTGCCTCAAAATTTGAAAAGGTTGCTGGTGCTATTACTCCTAGTTTATTTGGAGAATATGGAGATTTGCCAAGGGAAGGTGTGAGTAAGAAAGTTTATGGTTCCACACCTTATCCAGAGGATAAAGCCATCCTATTTCATAATGAAAGCTCTCATTTACATCGTTGGCCTCAGAAAATATTTTTCTTATGTTTAAAGGCAGCAGAATCTGGTGGAGAAACTCCTATTGTTGATTGCCGAAAGGTTTATCAAATGTTGAATCCTCAGCTCCGAGAAAAATTAGAGGAAAAACAATTAATGTATGTCAGAAATTATATTGAAGATTTAGATGTTAGTTGGCAAGACTTTTTCCATACTAACAATAAATCGGAGGTTGAAAGTTATTGTAAAAATGCTAGAATAGAATTTGAGTGGTTAAATAAGAATGGTTTAAAAACTGCTAAAATCAGACCAGCAATAACTACTCATCCCAAAACTGGAGAAAAGATATTTTTTAATCAAATTCAGTTACATCACATCTCATATTTAGATGCTGCTGTACGTCAATCTTTATTATCTGAATTTGGAGAAGAAAGACTGCCTCGGAATGTTTATTATGGTGATGGTTCCCCAATTGAAGATTCAGTAATTGAGGAAATTGGAGCTATTTATGAACAAGCCGCAATTAGTTTTCCTTGGCAACCAGGAAATATGATTATGCTTGATAATATGCTAATCGCTCATGGTCGTAATCCTTATGTTGGGGAGCGGAAAATTGTTGTTGCTATGGGAGAATTGATGGAGGAACAATAAAATTTCAGCTTAATTAAACGGATTTGAGTCAACTAATTTAGTTGAGAAAATTAGTAAATTTTCTCTAGATTAACAAAAATAAATAATGAGTGAAAAAAAGATGCAAAATTTTGACATAATTATTCTGGGTTCAGGATTAGCAGGATCGATTCTAGCAACTATCTTAGCTAAACATAATCTCCGCGTTCTCATAATTGATAAGAATGCACATCCTAGATTTGCGATCGGAGAAGCTATGACTCCTGATACAGATTTAATGATGGAAATTCTCAGTCATCAATATTCTGTTCCTGAAATTGCGCACTTAAGTTCCTTTAAGAATATTTGTGAAAATATTTCACCTTCTGCTTGTGGGTTAAAGCGTTCATTCAATTTCATCTATCATCGGCAAGGAGAAGAGCAAAAATTACAAGAAACCAATAAACTTGGAGTTCGCCCTAGCAGCCACTTATTTCGCCAAGATGTAGACCACTATATGGCAAAAGTTGCTGTTAAATACGGAGCTACACTTTTAGAAAAAACTAAAGTATTAGACTTGGATATAAACTCACAGGGAGTTAAAGTCGAATTAGAAGATGGGAAAAAATTTACCTCTGAGTATTTAGTAGATGCCAGTGGGTATAACTCTCTACTTAGTCGTAAATTTAATTTGCGAGAAGTTCCAACTAGATTTAAGACTCACTCAAGAAGTATTTTTACTCACATGGTTGGTGTAGAGAGATACGATGACTGCGTTAATAATGGTACAAATGAAGATGAGATTTTTTGGTATCAAGGAACTCTGCATCACATATTTGACGGTGGTTGGATGTGGGTGATTCCATTTAACAATCACGAAAAATCAACGAACCAAATTTGTAGTGTGGGACTTAACCTCGATCCCCGCCGTTTTCCGAAAACAGATATATCTCCCGAACAAGAATTTCAAAATTTTCTCTCAAATTATCCAGGTGTTGCTGTTCAATTTAAAAATGCTAAACCTGTTCAAAATTGGATATCGACAGATCGTTTGCAATATTCTTCACATTCATGCACGGGAGAACGATTTTACGTTCTTCCTCATGCTACCGGATTCATCGATCCACTCTACTCTTTTGGATTAGTAAATAGCTGTACGATTATGCTCCCTCTGGCCTCTCTGATTATGAAGGCTATTTCAGAAAACGACTATTCGATGGAAAATTTTTCTAAAGTTGAGCGTTTGCAGCAGAAACTTCTTGATTATAATGATAACTTAGTAAACTGCTCATACATTTCTTTCTGCAATTATAATCTTTGGGATGCGTGGAGACGTATTTGGGGTCTTGGAAGTTTTATGCGTCAAGCAAAAGCAGGATTAGCAAAGAGCCTAAAAATCCAGGCAGGTAAAGCAGAAGAATTATCAAAAATTAATTTAGATGATGAATTATATCGTTTAACTCCTAGTTATGAAGGTTTAGGCGATGGTTTTTTCCAAAAGGCTACGGAAACAGTCGAAAAAGTAGAATCAGGCTTACTTTCTCCAGATGAAGCAGCAGACAAAATTATATCATTGATAAATTCGATTGATTTTCTACCAGAGAATTTTTTGCAACTAGGAGATTTTTCACAAAAACATATAGACCTCAAATCGGATTCGTATAAGTCCGAATATATACGTTTTTTGTCTTGGATCAAGAAATCCCGCAAACCAGAAATCAAGAAATGTTTTGATTACGATATGGCAGATTTGTTGGCAGCAAAATCAAAAGATAATATCAAATTAAAACTATTAAGTATCCTTTATAAGATTCGTCAAATCTTCCTTAATAGTATACCTAAATTATCTTTCAATAGATAATATAATTTATATCATGTCCGGTAGCATCGGTCTTTTATAGGTAAGGAAGAAGGAGGGAAGGAAAAACCTTACATAAGGTAAATATTTCCCCAACTTTTACACCCTCCGATACCACCGGACACGATATAACTATGAATTTTATTATTATTGTTTACCTATTTTTTTCATTTTAAAAACTATTCTTAATATAAAAAATAACTATGAATGCTACTACAACTATCGCCGGATTTAGATTATCTCCCCAACAAAAATATCTTTGGAGATTACAAGAAAATAACTTAAATTACTTAGCAAAATGTACGATAAAAATTCAAGGCAAAGTTAAAGTAAGTATTCTCAAATCGGCACTAGAAAAAATTCTTAACCGACATGACAATTTTCGGACAACTTTCCAAAGTCGCCCCGGTATTAAAATGCCGATTCAAGTTATCTTAGATAACGGCAATATTTACTGGAATCATCTAAATTTAAGCAACTTTAAATCGGAAAAACAAACCGAGCAAATAGGGGAAATACTACAGAATCAAAATGGTTTGATGGCTCAACTTGACCAACAACCAATATTTCCTACAGCTTTCCTAACTCTGTCTGAAGAGGAACATCTTTTATTAGTTAGCTTGCCTGCACTTATCGCTGATAGTTTTACCCTAAACAATTTGGTTAAAGAAATTAGTGAAAGCTATGATTTATGCCTCCAAGAATCAGATTTTGATGAGGAAGCGGTGCAATATCTGCAATTTTCAGAATGGCAAAATGAATTATTAGAAGAAGAGGATGCAGAAGCAGAAATAGCTTATTGGCAAAATCAGCAATTCCAGTGGGTAAATTTACCTTTTGAAAAGTCTCAATCTGAAGCAGAAAAATTTACACCAGAACAATATAGTTTAAATTTAGATGCTAATGTAATTGATAAGTTAGAAGCAAATATTTTACCTAATATTACTATTGAAAATTTTTTACTTGGTTGTTGGCAGACTTTACTTTGGCGACTCACAAAACAATCGGATATTACTGTCAAGACTGTATTTTCTGGCAGACAATATGAAGACCTGGAAGAAGTAATGGGTTTACTGGCAAAATCTTTACCTATTTTTTGTCAGTTAGAAGAGAATTTGAAATTTACTCAATTATTAGAACAAATTAGCGATCGCCTCACAGAAGCTTCAGAAAGGCAAGAATATTTTATTAACTCAGAAACAGAAGTTCCAGGTATTGGTTTTGAGTTTATTGATATCTCAAAAACCTACTTGGGAGGAGACTTATCTTTTAGTTTAGAAAATCAGTCTGTCATTTTTGAAGATTTTAAAATTAAGTTGAATTGTATCAAAACTCAAGAATCTCTCATAGCAGAATTTCAATATAATTCCGAACTGATAAATATTGATGTAATTAAATCTTTTGCCAAACAATTTGAAGCGTTAGTTGCCAGTGTTGTTGAAAATATAGATACTACGATTAGCCAGTTAAATATATTCAATAAATCTGAAATTAAAATTATTCTAGATGAGTTAAACCAAACGGAAAAAAATTATCCACAAGACAAATTAATTCATCAAATATTTGAGTCACAAGTAGAACTTTACCCCAATAATATAGCAGTAGTATTTGAAGAGCAAAAACTTACTTATGCAGAACTGAATTATCAAGCAAATCAACTCGCTCATTATTTACAAAAAAAAGGAGTTGAAGCAGAAACAATAGTTGGTATTTTTATGGATCGATCGCTTGAAGTAATTATAGCTATATTAGCTATTCTTAAAGCTGGTGCTGCATACTTACCTTTAGACACAAAGTTACCAGAAGAAAACTTAGCTTTTCGCTTAGAAGATGCAGGAGTTAATATCCTATTATCTCAGTCAGAAATTGCACCAAAAAACCTCAATCAAAACATCAAAATCATCACTAAAGCTGATGAAAATATTGCCCAACAACCACAAGCAAATCCTACTAGCAAAGTCAGCACAGAAAATCTAGCATATATTCTCTATACATCCGGTTCCACAGGCAAACCTAAAGGTGTGGCGATCGAACACCGACAAATTCTAAATTATCTCCACAGTATCCGAGAAAAACTCCAAATTTCTTCCATTGCGACATCCGCAATAGTCTCCACTTTTGCTGCGGACTTAGGTAACACAGTTATTTTCCCGACTTTATGCAGTGGGGGATGTCTGCACATTATTTCCCAAGAATGTGCCTCCGATGCAACAGCACTAGCAAATTATTTTCAACGCTATCCCATCGACTACTTAAAAATTGTTCCTTCTCATCTCTCAACTCTTTTAACATCAAACCCATCTCCCTTTTTGTTGCCACGTCAATGTTTAATCCTGGGAGGGGAAGCAGCAACTTGGGATTTAATTGCCAACATCCAACAGCACTTGCCTCAATGTCGTATTCTCAATCATTACGGACCTACAGAAACTACAGTCGGCGCTCTCACCTATCCGGTAGATAACTCCAACAACTACAATGCTAAAACTGTTCCCATCGGGCGTCCCCTAGCTAATACTCAAGTCTATGTATTAGATGAAAAATTGCAACCAATTCCGGTTGGGGTTCCTGGAGAGCTTCATATTGGAGGTGCTGGTTTAGCTCGTGGTTATTTCAACCGCCCAGAATTAACAGCGGAAAAATTTATTATTTGGAAGGAGTCAGGAGTCAGGAGTCAGGAGTCAGAATTTAGAAGGGAAGAAGGAAGGAGGGAAACAGAACTCACAAGTCAGAATTTAGAAGGGAAGAGGTTATATAAAACAGGAGATTTAGTACGGTATTTGCCAGATGGGAATATAGAATTTATCGGACGTATTGATAACCAGGTAAAAATTCGTGGTTTTCGTATAGAGTTGGGAGAAGTAGAAGCAGCGATCGCCTCCCATCCAGAAGTACAAACTGCCGTAGTTATTGTCAAGGGAGATGACTCTAGCAATAAGCGTTTAATCGCCTATTTTGTACCTACTAAAAAACAATTTTCTCCTAATAATTTACGTCAGTTTCTCCAAGATAAATTAGCAGACTATGCTATCCCATCAGCTTTTGTAAAACTAGAATTTTTACCACTTACTCCCAACGGTAAAATTGACAAAAAAGCTTTACCTGAACCTGACAGTATCCGTCGCGAATTAGAAAATTTTGTTGCTCCCCGCAACCCAACAGAAGAACTTTTAGCTAATATTTGGTCTCAACTATTAAAAGTAGAAAAAATCGGCATCCACGATGATTTTTTCTCAGTAGGAGGAAATTCCTTATTAGCAACCCAAGTTATTTCTCGGTTGCGAATAGCATTTGAAACAGAAATTCCTCTCAAATATTTATTTGACTTTCCTACAATTGGAGAAATTAGTAAAGCTATAGATGAATTTAAGGGAGAAAAACTACAACTACCTCCTATCGAACCAATTTCACGAAGTAAGGATATTCCCCTATCTTTTGCCCAACAACGACTTTGGTTTCTCAATCAATTCGAGTCAGAAAGTACCGCTTACCATAACCATGCTGCGCTACAACTAACAGGAAAACTCAATATTTCTGCTCTGGAAAAAACGATTGAGGAAATTGTTCGCCGTCACGAAGTCTTGCGGACAAATTTTGTGATAAAAAATGGAAATCCCATACAGGTAATTAATGCTCCATCTAGTTTCAGTTTTCCAATAATAGATTTACAGTCATTGCCAGAAGCAGAAAAATTAACTGCTGCACAAAAAATAGTAAAAGAAGAACAAGCAAGACTTTTTGACTTGAGTAACGATTCTTTATTGCGAGTTTCCCTGCTCAAGCTAGAAGCAGAATCTCATATTCTGTCGGTGGTAATGCACCACATCGTTACCGATGGTTGGTCAACTGGAATATTCATCCGAGAATTATCTACTCTTTATCAAGTATTCTCAGAAGGAAAACCTTCGACTTTGCCTGAGTTATCTATTCAATATGCTGATTTTGCTTACTGGCAACGTCAGTGGTTATCCCAAGAATTGCGAGAAGCTAATCTCAATTATTGGAAACAACAGTTAGCAGGAGCGCCACCATTATTAGAATTGCCTAGCGATCGCCCCCGTCCAGCTATTCAAACTTTCCGGGGAGGTATTGAATCATTTCGGGTAAATTCTACAATAACTCAGAAGTTGAAAACCCTGAGTCAGGAGTCAGGAGCTACTTTATTTATGATTTTGCTGAGTGCTTTTGTAGTTTTACTCTCGCGCTATAGCAACCAAGATGATATTGTAGTCGGTTCTCCTATTGCCAATCGCGATCGCTCGGAAATTGAACCATTGATGGGATTTTTTGTAAATACCTTAGTATTGCGGACTCAATTGCAAGTGCAAGGTAATCCTAGTTTCTCAGATGTATTGAAACAAGTACGACAGGTGACTCTAGAAAGTTATGCTCGTCAAGATGTACCTTTTGAGCAATTAGTAGAAGCTTTACAACCAGAACGCTCTCTGAGTTATAGTCCTCTATTTCAGGTGATGTTTATTTTGCAAAATGCGCCGATGGACAAACTGGAGCTACCTGGTTTAACTTTGACTCCTTTGGTAGGAGAAAGTGTGACGGCAAAGTTCGATTTAACTTTGTCGATGAGAGAGATAGACACAGAAATTGAAGGAATTTTAGAATACAATACCGATATTTTTGATGCGACGACAATTATTCGCATGGGATATCATTTTCAGCAGTTATTAGAAGCAATTATTGCCAATCCCGAACAACCTATTACCCAAATTCCTCTCTTAACAGAAGCAGAGCGCCATCAGTTATTAGTGGAGTGGAATGATACAGCAGTCGAATATCCCTCAGAGAAATGTATTCATCAATTATTTGAAGAGCAGGTAGAGAAAAATCCTGATGCAGTTGCCGTCGTATTTGAGCAGGAGGAATTAACATATCAACAGCTAAACGCCAAAGCTAATCAACTTGCTCACCACCTGCAAAGTTTAGGAGTAAAAGCAGAAACATTGGTGGGTATTTCTATAGAGCGTTCCCTGGAAATGGTAATAGGATTGTTAGGAATATTAAAAGCAGGTGGTGCCTATGTTCCGATAGATCCCAGTTATCCCGCAGAACGTTTGAGTTATATGTTAGAGGATGCAGCAGTACCAGTGTTGCTCACCAGTGGATCGGTAATGGAGCTTTTGCCAGAACATTCTGCACAAACGATCTGTTTGGATAGCAATTGGGATGCTATTGCAAGTCAGACTTCTGAAAATATAGTTAGTAGGGTGACTCCAGAGAATTTAGCTTATACAATCTATACTTCAGGTTCTACCGGGAAACCAAAAGGAGTTCAAATTTGTCACCACTCTGTAGTCAATTTCTTAGTATCCATGAATAGTTATCTTAAATTGACTTCAGAAGATATCCTCAGTGCCATTACTACCATATCCTTTGACATTGCAGCTTTAGAACTATATCTACCGCTGATAGTCGGAGCAAAACTGATTGTCATGGATCGTGAAATAGCTAGCGATGGTAATCAATTATTACTTGAAGTACAAAAATCACAAACAACAGTAATGCAAGGAACCCCCGCTACCTGGCAAATGCTATTAACTGCTGGTTTATCTAAAGCTAACTTAGACATCAAAATATTGTGTGGTGGAGAAGCATTGACTGTTAAAATGGCCAAGGAACTCAATAACAGTGGTATGGAGTTATGGAACCTCTACGGGCCAACAGAAGCGACAATTTGGTCAGGGATTTATAATGTAGGAAATGATTTAAACCTTATAGAAAGTGGAAAAGTAACTACACCCATAGGTCGTCCCATTGCTAATACCCAACTTTATATTCTAGACAAGAATAATCAACTGCTACCCATTGGAGTTGCAGGAGAATTACATATAGGTGGTGCAGGTTTAGCACGGGGATATCTGAACAGACCGGAATTAACAGCAGAAAAATTCATTATCTGGAAGGAGTCAGGAGGTAGGGACGTTGCATGCAACGTCCGTACGGAGTCAGGAGGGAAGAGGTTATATAAAACCGGAGATTTAGGTCGATATTTGCCTGACGGTAACATAGAATATCTAGGTCGTATTGATAACCAAGTGAAACTCCGAGGTTTCCGCATAGAATTAGGAGAAATAGAATCGGTTTTATCAAGTTATCCTCAAGTACAGCAAACTGTAGTTATTATTCGGGAAGACAACCCAGGGAATAAACGACTGGTAGCTTATATAGTTAGCTCAAACCCATCATTGAGTAGTGCGGAACTGCAACCTTACCTGGTGTCAAAATTACCAGAATATATGGTGCCGTCTGCTTTTGTCTTCTTAGAGACTCTACCATTAACTCCCAATGGCAAAATAAACCGCAAAGTTTTACCAGCACCAGATATAGAATTAACCAGAACGTCCGAATACGTTCTACCTCAAACACCTATTCAAAAAACCTTAGCTAGTATTTGGCAAGAATTACTAAAGATTGAAAAAGTTAGCATCCACGATAACTTCTTTACAGTTGGTGGAGATTCTATTCTAAGTCTGCAAGTTGTCAACCGCGCTCAACAAGCTCAAATCAAGATTACTCCCAAACAGATATTTCAATATCCAACTATTGCACAACTAGCTCAGGTAGCAGAAAGTGTAACAGCGACATTAGCTCAACAAGGTATAGTTAGTGGCATAGTACCGCTGACTCCTATTCAACAATGGTTCTTTGAGCAAAACAAATCCCAACCCCATCATTTCAATCAATCAATATTGTTGCAAGTTCCTGATACTGTCAAGCCAGAATTGTTGTCTCAAAGTTTATCTAAGTTATTAGAACATCACGATGGTTTACGTCTACGGTTTATCCGCACAGAGACTGGATGGCAGCAAACAAACCAAGAACTTGATGAAACAGTACCATTCGAGGTGGTAAATCTATCCGATATTCCGGAGTCGCAACAGTCGGCTAATTTATCTGAAATAGCCAACAACCGACAAGGGAGCTTGAACCTTTCAGAGGGGCCGCTAATGCGAGTGGTGCTGTTCGAGTTAGGAAATAATGGTCGCCGTTTATTAATTATCATTCATCACCTAGCAATTGATGGAGTCTCTTGGCGCGTTTTACTACAAGACTTGTTGACAGTTTACCAACAATTAGAACAAGAACAGACTGTAAAATTACCTCTGAAAACTACAGCATTTCAAGATTTTGCTATCCGTTTACAGGAATATGCCAAATCAGAAAAATTACAGCAACAATTGAATTATTGGCGATCGCTACCTTGGTCTGAGTTCACTCCCATACCAGTAGACAATGATGTAAGTTTAGAGCAAAACACAGTTGCATCTAAAGCTGAGATTTCAGAAAGCCTAAGTCTAGAAAAAACTCGCGCCCTTTTACAGGAAGTTCCTGCGGCATACAATACCCAAATTAATGATGTACTATTGACAGCAGCATTACTCACTTTGAGTCAATGGATAGGGAAATCGACTGTAGCGATCGAGCTAGAAGGACATGGACGGGAAGATTTGTTTGAAGATATAGATTTATCCAGAACAGTAGGATGGTTTACCAGTTTGTTCCCAGTGCTGCTAGCAGGTAATGATAGTAAGAAACTGGGAGAAACTCTCAAGTTAGTGAAAGAACAATTGCGAGCTATTCCTGAACGTGGAATTGGCTATGGAATATTGCGTTATCTCAGTGGCGACTCTGAATTAAATACATTACCCAAAGCTCAAATTTGTTTTAACTATTTAGGTCAACTTGATAACACTCAATCCTCTGAAATAGATTGGCAAATAGCATCTGAATCTATTGGAACGGATCATAGTCCAGAGGGAACTCGCAGTTATTTATTAGATATAAATGCAGCAGTAGTGGCTGGAGAACTGCAAGTCACCTGGAAGTATAGCCGTGATTTCCATAATGAATCTACGATAGAAAAGCTATCCCGTAATTACATAGAAGTATTAGAGCAACTCATAGAACATTGTTTATCCCCAGAGGCGGGTGGTTATACACCTTCAGATTTTCCATTAGCTCAGTTAAACAAACTGCAACTCGACCAAATATTGGCAGCAGAAAAACTGAAGAAGATAGAGTCTATATATCCTCTTTCTCCCATGCAACAAGGAATACTATTCCATGTCCTAGTCGCTCCAAATTCAGGAACCTATTTTAACCAGCTAGTCTTAACTTTATCTGGGGAATTTCAGGTTGAAGCTTTCCAACAAGCATGGCAAAAAGTAATAGACCGTCAGTCAATACTCAGAACTATGTTTGTCTGGGAAAAATGCAAACAGCCACTACAGATAGTGCATCAACAAGTAGATTTGCCTTGGGATTATTTGGACTGGCAAAACCTCTCTAGTGCCGAACAACAAAATAATTTGGATACTTTGCTGACAACCAAAAGGCAACAAGGTTTTGCACTTAACCAAGCTCCTTTGATGCACTGTACTTTGATTCGGGTGTCGGAGCAAACTTATAAGTTTATATGGAGCCATCACCATATTCTGATAGATGGTTGGGGATCGTCAATTATCTTTAAAGAAGTCTTGAACTTTTATCAAACAGAGTGTCTGGGTCAAGGTAGTAGTCTGCCAACCCCTGTTCCCTATAAAAATTACATTGCCTGGTTGCAACAACAAGATTCTGTGGCAGCAGAGACTTTTTGGCGACTAACTCTATCAGGGTTTAAGACTCCAACTCCACTATTGGAGGATAAGTCAAAGTCCGATAACTCTGAAGCTGTACAAATAGACCACATACAAAAATTACATTTATCATCTGCAACGACAAAAGCATTAGAATCTCAGGTTCGAGAACATCAGCTCACTTTATCCACACTAATACAGGGTATGTGGGCAGTGCTTCTGAGTTGTTACAGTGGAGAGTCAGATGTTTTGTTTGGGGTAACAGTTTCAGGTCGTCCTCCCAGTTTGCCAGGAGTAGAAAATATAGTGGGGCTATTCATCAATACTTTACCACTGCGGGTCAATGTTTCTGCCAATGAATCAATTTGGTCTTGGTTGAAAGCTTTGCAAGAACATCAAGCGGAATTACAGGAGTATTCCTATAGCCCACTGGCAGAAATTCAGAGTATGAGCGAACTACCTGGGGGTACTCCTTTATTTGAAAGTATTGTGGTGTTTGAGAACTATCCGATGGATGACTCTCTCAAACAAAATAGCGAATCTGTGAGCGTAACTAAATCTCAATATATTCTCAAAACCAGTACACCTTTAACTATGGTAGTAGCGCCTGGTGAGGAGCTATTGGTGAGGATAGATTATGATGGCAATCGTTTTACAGCGCAGACTATAGTTCAAATCTTAGAAAATCTCAAAACTTTATTGGAGGCTATTGTAGCTAATACCCAACCAACGGATATGAAGTTAACTCAGCTATTAGATATTGTTGACAAAGACCGAAAACGACAACAACTTCTCAAGGAACAAGAACTTGAGGCCAACAGTCGCAAAATGCTGAAAAAGATTAAACGAAAGCCAAAATCTACTCGGTAAAACCAATTTAGTCTTTAGGTAGAATGAAGCGATCGCTATCATCTACCTATACCATATTTTCTAACACTCCAGCAGAGAAACCGGGTTTGTATCAAATGCCCACAATACTAACATTTACCTTCCACAAACCCGGTTTGTTATAACATTTTTTAACATCCTAATCCTAAAAAAAACTATGAACCAAACACTTAAACAACCTAGTCTAAAAAAAATAGGAAGTATCAAACGACAAGGGGTAAAACTATCCCCTCAAGACATGATTAAAATTGATTATCTAGAACCAGATTGTCGTCTTCCAGTCATTATCCAACCATCTGTAGAAAAATTAAATCTAATTAGTTGGGCAAATAATAATCAAGAGTTAATAGAAACTCATTTGTTAAAAGAGGGGGGGATTTTATTTAGAAATTTTCAATTAAATAGCATTGATGAATTTGAAAATTTTATGCAATCTAATTTTGGCAAATTGTTAGAATATTCTTATCGTTCAACACCCCGAACTCAAGTTAGTAATCAGGTCTATACTTCCACTGAATATCCGCCAGAACAATCAATTCCTTTGCATAATGAAATGGCATATACCCTCAGTTGGCCGATGAAAATTTGTTTTTATTGTATTCAACCATCAGCACAAGGAGGAGCTACACCAATAGCTAATAGTCGAAAGGTTTTTGAACGTATTAATCCTACTATTAGAGAAAAGTTTCAAGAGAAAAAAATTATGTATGTCCGTAACTATGGTAATGGATTAGATTTACCTTGGGAAACTGTTTTTCAAACTAATGATAAATCCGAAGTAGAAAAATATTGCGATCGCGCGGGAATTAAATTTGATTGGCAAGAAGGAAATTCTCTAAGAACTTATCAAGTTTGTCAAGCTGTTGCTGCCCATCCAAAAACAGGAGAAATGGTATGGTTTAATCAAGCTCATCTATTTCATATATCCAATTTAACAAAGCAAGTTCAAGAGCAACTTTTATCTGTTTTTGAAGAAGATGAACTGCCCCGTAATACTTATTATGGTGATGGTAGTCCTATTGAAAAATCTATTCTTGATGAGATTCGCGAAATATATCAGCAAGAAGCAGTAGAATTTCCTTGGCAAGCTGGAGATGTTTTATTACTAGATAATATGCTGACTGCTCATGGTAGAACTCCTTTTGTTGGCAAGCGAAAAGTTGTAGTAGGAATGGCCGAAATTAATGAATAATGAATAATTAATAATTAATAATGAAAATTATCTTTAATTATCAATTATCAAGATGTCTTTGACAATGGGAATTAGGGTGTTGTAATGCCTCCTTTCCTGCGGAATGCTACGCAAACGCTAACACCCAATCAAGGTAAAACTAGCAATGCAGGAGAATATGTCATATTTGACTATATTCCGATCGACTATAGCAATCCTAAGTAGGTTGTAAAAATTCAAAAACTATAAATAAGCTCCGAAACTTTTACCCATTGCCTATTTTATATTCCCAAATAGTAGCAATATTTTTGACACAAATAAAATAGGATTGCTATATAAATATATATAATTTACGAAAAAATAATAGCAGTAAAAATATGAATAATTTGGTAGCTGAAACAGAACAAGAAATTACTGAAGGATATGGTTTATCTCCACAACAAAAACATCTGTGGTTGTTGCAAAAAACTGAAAAAACTGGAATATATTTAGCTCAATGTGCAATTTCAATTCCTGGCAAGGTAGATGTACCAAGACTAAAATCGGCTTTACAAAAAATTGTTGAACGCCATGAAATTTTACGTACAAACTTCGACTCATTGCCAGGCATGATTATTGGGGTACAAATTATTAGAGATGATAATATTTCTTGTAATATTTTCTGGGAAAAAGAATATGATTTAACTCAAGTAGAACCAACTCATAAAACTGCTGAATTTGCTAGGATTTTGGAAAATTTAGCTCAAAATTTTTTCGATCTAAAAAAAGACTCTCTCTTTCACGCATCTATTGTAAAAGTATCTCCTGAACAACAAACTTTACTAATTACTTTACCTGCTCTAATTGCTGATTCAAAAAGTCTGCAACTTTTAGTCGATGAACTTAATCAAGAATATGTCGCTTGTTTAAAAGGAAATGAGTTATCAGAAGCTGAATTACAATATGCTGATATTGCTGAATGGCAAAATCAATTACTTGAAGCAGAAGAGGCTAAATTAGGAAAAGAATATTGGGAAAAACAAGACATTTCTAATCGTTTCAATTTAAAACTTCCTTTTGAAAAGCAGTCAGAAGCATTTCAGCCAAAAGTTCAAAAAAATATTATAGATTCAGATTTAGCTACTAAAGTAGAAAACATAGCTAAACAACTAGATATCTCAACATCGGACTTTTTCTTAACTTGTTGGTTAATATTAATCTGGCGACTAACAGGAAAGTTAAATATTGTAGTTGGCCTGGTGAGCGATGGTCGAAAATATGAAGATTTAGAACAAGCATTAGGATTATTTGCTAAACATTTACCTTTGTCTTTTCAAGTTCAGGAAGACTTGAAGTTTAACGAATTATTAGAACAGGTAAAAGCATCAATATCTGATATTTTTAAATGGCAGGATTATTTTACTTGGGAACAATTTATTTCGACCACTGAAAACTACTCTGAACAATATTTTTTACCTCTGAGTTTTGAATTTATAGAACTGAATAATGTTTCTCAAAATGTTGATTTTCAAATAGACAGGATTTACACTTGTACTGATAAATATAAAATCAAACTTGTAATTACTCAAGATAACAACTTAAGTGCAGAATTTCACTATGATGCTAATGCCTATAATTCTGAAGATATCCAGATATTAACTGAACAATTCCAAGTCTTATTAGCAAGTGTAGTCGAAAATCCTGTAGCAGACATTAGTAAGTTAAAAATTAATGCTAGTCATCACCTGCAACAACTCCTAATTGATTTTAACCAGACTCAAGAATCTTATCCCCAAGATAAATGTATTCATCAGTTATTTGAAGAACAAGTACAAAAAACACCCGATGCAGTTGCAGTAGTATTTGAAAAACAACAATTAACCTATCAGCAATTGAACACCAAAGCTAATCAACTTGCTCATTATCTGCAAAGTTTAGGTGTCAAACCGGAAACATTGGTAGGTATTTGTATCAACCGTTCTCCAGAAATGATTGTAGGATTACTAGGAATCTTAAAAGCAGGAGGTGCTTATGTTCCTATCGATCCGAGTTATCCAACAGAACGTTTAGCTTATATGTTGCAAGATGCAGCGATGCCAGTTTTGCTAACGAGTGAATCAGTATTGCCTAGTTTACCAGAACATTCTGCACAAGTTATTTGTTTAGATACTAACTGGGATACTATTGCTAATCAAAGTATTGAGAACCCAGTTATTGAAGTAACTCCAGATAATTTAGCTTATGTAATTTATACTTCAGGTTCCACAGGAAAACCAAAGGGAACCATGATTATTCATAGAGGAGTGGTAAATTATTTAAGCTGGTGTACAAAAGCATATCAGGTAAAAGAAGGAAATGGAGTTCCTGTTAATTCGTCTATTGGGTTTGATGCTACGGTAACTGCCTTTTTCTCGCCTTTGTTGACAGGCAAAGAAATGATTTTGTTACCCGAAGATAATGAAATAGAAGCTCTGAAAGAACTTTTATGCTCTCAGAGGAATTTGAGTTTAGTGAAATTGACACCAGCTCACTTGCAAATACTCAACACTCTGATACCACCAGAAAAAGCATCCGAGCAAACTAGAGCATTTATTATTGGTGGTGAAGCTTTACCAGCAACAACTGTTTCATTTTGGTCAAACAATGCTCCACAAACAAAACTAATTAATGAATATGGACCAACGGAAACAGTAGTAGGTTGTTGTGTCTATCAGGTGAAACCAGAAGACTCTCTCAAAGAAGTAATTCCTATAGGTTGCCCTATTGCCAATACTCAACTGTATATTCTAGACCAACATCAGCAACCAGTACCTCTGGGAGTACCAGGAGAATTGCACATAGGTGGTGCTGGTTTAGCTCGTGGATATCTGAACCGACCAGAATTAACAGCAGCAAAATTCATTCCTAATCCCTTTGATAATAATAACTCAAAGCTATACAAAACTGGAGATTTAGCTCGTTATTTATCCGATGGCACCATAGAATATTTAGGTCGCATTGATAATCAAATCAAGATTCGCGGTTTCCGCATTGAGCTTGGGGAAATTGAATCAGTTTTATCTAGCCATCCCCAAGTACAACAAACTGTAGTTGTCTGTCGAGAAGATACACCAGAGAATAAACAACTGGTAGCTTATATAGTTGGTGTCGAGGGAACCCAAGAGATTACAGAACTTCGATCGTACCTAGTCTCAAAATTACCAGAATATATGGTGCCGTCTGCTTTTGTCTTCTTAGATGTTCTACCACTAACTGCCAATGGCAAGGTAGACCGGAAAGCTTTACCAGCACCAGACGAGCTAACTAATTCATTGGAGTATGTTCCACCTCAAAACCCCACTCAAGAAATTATTACCAACATTTTTGCTGGAGTTTTAGGAATAACTAAAGTCGGTATCCACGACAACTTCTTTTCTCTAGGAGGTCATTCCCTACTAGCAACTCAAGTTATCTCCCGTATTCGCCAATATTTGGAAGTAGAGATCGCTTTCAAAACCTTATTTGAATTTCCCACTGCAGCTGAATTAGACCAGAAATTAAACGAATTACGCGCTACCAATAGTGGATTAAGTCTTCCTCCCATTCTACCTAGAGAGCATAAGCAAGAGTTCCCCCTATCCTGGGCGCAAGAACGATTATGGCTCCTCAACCAATTTGAAGGTTCAAGTGCTATTTATAATATATCAGGAGCAATTCGTATCAGTGGTAGCTTGAATATTAACGCCTTCACTCAAGCATCATCAGAAATAATACGTCGCCATGAAATACTACGCAGCAGTTTTCAGACGGTGAATGGAAAACCAATACAGGTCATTGACCCTGAAGTCACTATGAATATCAATATGGTAGACTTACAACAACATTCAGAAACTGAACGCGAAACTTTACTGATTCAGTTAGCACAAAAAGAAGCAATTACCCCCTTTGACTTGGAAATAGCACCCTTGATCAGGTGTACTCTATTGAAGCTAGAACCTACAGAATATCTGTTCTTATCTACGATGCACCACATTGTCTCAGATGGTTGGTCGATGGGAATATTCATTCAAGAATTCTCTAACTTATATCAAGCTTTTTGTACAGGAAAACCATCGCCTTTACCAGAATTACCAATTCAGTATGTAGACTTTGCAGTTTGGCAAAGAGAATATTTGAGTGGAGCAGTTCTAGAAAGTCAAATCAATTACTGGAAAGAGCAATTAGATGGTGCCCCAGAATTGTTACAATTGCCAACTGACCGTCCTCGATCTACTGTACCAACTTTTCGAGGAAGCACTCAAAGTTTAACTTTAAATACCGAACTCAGCCAAAAATTACAAAACCTATCTCGGGAGTCTGGTTCTAGCTTATTTATGACCATGCTAGCTGGTTTCCAAGTGTTACTACAACGCTACACTAATCAAGATGATATTGTTGTTGGTACTGATGTTGCCAACCGAAACAGAACTGAAATAGAGCCATTAATTGGTTTTTTTGTTAACCTGCTAGTATTACGCACTGACTTAAGTGGAAACCCCAGTTTCCGGGAATTGCTAAAACGAGTACGAGAGGTTACATTAGAAGCTTATACTCATCAGGATTTACCATTTGATAAATTAGTGCAAGCATTGCAACCAGACCGTAATTTTACTCACACACCATTATTTCAGGTATTGTTTGTCCTCCAAAATGCACCAATGCCACCTCTAGAATTGCCTGGAGTAACAATCACTCCATTCCAGAGGGAGAGTAAAACAACAAAGTTTGATTTAGCTCTATTCTTAATAGAAACAGAGAAGGGAATTAATATTAGTTGTAATTATAAAACTGACCTTTTCGACGATAGCACTATCAAACGTATGTTATCTCACTTTGAAATACTGTTAAACAGTATTGTTACTGAACCTGATACTCGAATTAATAATTTAGAAATGCTAACCGATCAAGAAAAAGAACAAAAAACGCTCAAAAAGAAAAAGCATAAAGCATCCAAGCTAAAAAAACTCATGGCAGTGCAAACACAAGCTGTGGAGTTGTCACAGGATAAATTAGTCAAGACAGATTATTTAGAATCTGGGGAAATGTTACCTCTTGTAATTGTACCAGATGTAGATGATTTGAATATCCTAGAATGGGCAAAAAACAATCGAGATTTTATAGAAACAGAGCTAGTAAAAAATGGTGCTATCCTCTTCCGTAATTTTGGGGTCAATTCTGTAGTTGATTTTGAACGTTTTGCTGAGGCCATTTGTCCAGGATTATTTGGCGACTATGGCGATCTCCCCCGGGAAGGAGTTTCTGGCAAAGTTTATGGTTCTACCCCTTACCCTCAAGAACAGGCTATCTTATTTCATAATGAAAGTTCTCATATGCACTGTTGGCCAAGTAAAATCTGGTTTTTCTGCGTACAACCAGCTCAACAAGGGGGAGAAACGCCAATTGTTGATTGTCGAAAAGTGTTAAAACTGCTTGACCCAAAACTACGAGAAAGATTTGAACAAAAGCAATTAATGTATGTCCGCAACTATACTGATGGATTGGATGTAAGTTGGCAAGATTTCTTTCATACCAGTGACAAAGCTGTGGTTGAAGACTATTGTCGTAAAGCAGGAATGGATTGGGAGTGGTTCTCTGGTAATGGTCTCAGAACTCGTAAGGTTCGACCAGCAGTGACTAAGCATTTTAAGACTGGCGAACCAGTGTTTTTTAACCAAGTTCAGTTGCACCATGTATCATATCTCGAACCAGCAGTCCGAGAATCCTTATTATCAATGTTGGGAGATGAGAAGTTGCCTCGTAATGTCTATTATGGGGATGGTTCCCAGATTGAAGACTCGGTGATGGCAGAAATTGGAGCAATTTATCAAGAAGCTCAAGTTAGTTTTCCTTGGCAGCAAGGAGATGTAATAATGCTGGATAATATGTTGATCGCTCACGGGCGTAATTCTTATGTTGGTCCACGTAAGATTGTAGTAGCAATGGGAGAAATGATTCATAGCGAAAATATTGAAAGTCCTTAATCGGCAATGATAGAAGAGAAAAAACAACAGAGAAATTTTTTTCTCTGTTTAGGATTTATTAGAAGTCTATTTTTGGCTATAAAATTAGCAATTTCATATCGTACAGCTAGTTAAAAAATATGGAGAAATTATATGCAAACTACAACTATTAGAGGTTTTCAACTCTCTCCTCAACAAAAACGCTTATGGCAGTTACAACAAGATAATTCTGCTTACCTAACTCAATTTTCTTTGCTTGTAGAAGGTAATCTTCAGGTAAATATATTAAAAGCAGCAATACAGAAAAGTATTGATCGACATGGTATTCTCCGAACAATCTTTCGTTGTTTGTCTGGTAAGAAGATGCCAGTTATGATGGTAGAAAATAACTGTTTACCTGTATGGCAAGATATCGATCTAAGTATTTGGGAGGAGGAGTACCACTCAGCTAAGATTGAGGAAATTTTTCAGAAGGAAAGAAGCCAAGATTTTGATTTAGAAAAGGGTTCAGTCCTACATTGTTATTTGGTGAAACTATCACCAAATCGACATATATTGCTAATTAGCTTGCCTGCACTTTGTGCAGACACCCAGACAATTAGAAATATGGTGGCAGAAATCGGCACTTTATATTCTAATTTTCTAAAAAATCAGGAATCAGACAATAAAGAAATTATGCAGTACCTGCAAGTTTCAGAATGGCAAAATCAATTACTTGTAGACGAAGAAGCAGAGACTGCTAATGAATATTGGCATCAGCAAAGATGTTCTGCTTCAGACTCAGATAGATGGAAATTGCCTTGGGAAAAACATCCTGAAGCACGATCGCCATTCAATCCTAAATCTGTTAGGGAAGTGATATCTCCTGAAATAACTACTAAAATTGTGGCTTTGGGTGAACAATATGATACGTCTCCCCAAGTAGTGTTATTAGCTTGTTGGCAAATTCTCATCTGGCGACTTACGAGAGAGCAGGATATTATGATTGGCCGAAAAAGCGATCGCCGTGAATATGAAGAGCTAGAGGATGTACTCGGATTATTTGCTACGTGGTTGCCAATTAAAAGACATTTGTTACCAGACTTACCCTTCTGCGATCTCTTAGAACTCAATCAAGCAACTATAGACCATGATGAAGAGTGGGAGGATTATTTTGTTCCTGAACCAGTAGAAAATATAGATACTTTGGTTTTTCCCTTTGGGTTTGAGTTTGACGAATTGCCTGAAAACCAATTTGCCGGTAGTGTATCATTTTCTCTAGAGCGACAATACAGTTGTATTGAACCTTTCAAAGTTAAACTTAGTTGTACTCAAAACAAGGAACTTCTGAATATAGATTTTTACTACGATGTAAATTATTTCTCAGTAGAAACTATCCAAACCTTGAGTAGACAATTTCAGACATTATTAGTCAGTGCTATTGAAAATCCTAAAGCAACCATCGGTCAGTTAGAAATCCTCAGTCAAAGCGATCGCCAGCAACTGTTAATCGAGTTTAATCAGACTCAAGTTGATTACCCAAAAGATTTGTGTATTCACGAAATTTTTGCAGCACAAGTAGAAAAAACCCCAGACAATATTGCGGTTGTTTTTGAAGAGCAGCAATTGACTTATGCTGAGTTAAATGCTCGTGCTAATCAATTAGCACGATACCTACAAGGGCAAGGAGTGAAGCCAGAAACACTGGTGGGAGTATATTTGGAGCGATCGCCTTTAGTAATTGTCAGTATACTCGGCATTCTCAAAGCAGGAGGAGCTTACCTCCCATTAGACCCTGCTTTAGCAACTTCTGGCTTAGATTTTAGATTACAAGATGCTCAAGCAATGGTACTCTTAACCCAAGAGGAACTGGTCAAAAATCTGCCAGAAAATACACCAAAGGTACTTTGTCTTGATGCTGAGTGGGAAATTGTTGCTCAGGAGGCAAGTGATAATCCCAGTAACGAAGTAACACCAGAAAATTTAGTCTATACAATTTATACATCTGGTTCTACAGGGGAACCTAAAGGTGTAGCAATAGAACATCAACAACTTCTCAACTATCTACACAGCATTCAAGGAATATTAAATTTGCCTCCTGGTAGCAGTTTTGCTAATGTTTCTACCTTTGCTGCTGATTTAGGGAACACCGTAATTTTCCCTTCTCTTTGTAGTGGAGGATGCTTGCATATAATCTCCTCGGAAAGAGTTCCAGATCCACAAGCTTTAGCTGACTACTTCCAACTCCATCCCATTGACTGTCTAAAAATTGTACCTTCTCATTTAGAAGCATTATTAACATACGAACATCCAGAAAAAATTATACCTCAACAACGACTGATTCTGGGTGGAGAAGCAACAAGTTGGAATTTAATTGAGCAAGTGCGAAAAATAGCTCCAGAATGTAAAATTATCAATCATTATGGACCAACAGAAGCAACTGTAGGTACAACTACTTTTGCAGTAGACACAACAGCTAATAGGGATGATTCTGCTACAGTACCCATTGGTAAAGCGATCGCTAATACCCAAATTTACCTGCTAAATTCAGAGAAAAAACCAGTACCTATGGGTGTCGCTGGGGAACTATACATTGGTGGTGCAGGATTAGCACGGGGTTATCTGAATCAACCACAACTGACTGCTGAGAAATTTATTGTCAACCCCTTCGCAGAGAAAGGGAGGCTTTACCGAACCGGAGATTTAGCTCGTTATTTAAGCGATGGTAATATTGAATTTATCGGTCGCACAGACTATCAAGTAAAGATTCGAGGTTTCCGCATAGAATTGGGAGAAATAGAATCGGTTTTATCCAGTCATCCCCAAATCCAACAAGCTATAGTTATTGCCACAGGAGAAATTCCTACTAAAAAACGTTTAGTTGCATATATAGTTACCTCGAACGGAGCGATCGCTACTAACGAACTGCGTAAATGTCTCCTTTCCAAATTACCAGATTATATGATACCATCTGCCTTTGTCAATTTAGAGGCTTTTCCTCTAACGCCAAACGGCAAAGTAGACCGTAAAGCACTACCCGCACCTGAAGTAGAAGTTACCCCAGAACAAGAATATGTAGCACCGCGCACAGCAAATGAAGAAATAATTGCCAATATATTCGCTTCAGTTATAGACATACAAGCAGTAGGAATTCACAACAATTTCTTTGATTTAGGAGGACATTCTCTCCTAGCAACCCAACTAATTTCCCGTGTCCGACAAACCTTTGGAATTACAATTCCTCTCAACAGTCTATTTGAATCTCCTACTGTAGCGCAACTTACCAATACTGTTGAAGATGTGCTACAAAAAGGGGTCTACAACCAAGAAGAAATTGATTTTGATGCCGAAGCAATTTTAGAACCAAGCATCATTCCTCAGACTATAGTTGGTAATAATATTATCAAGCATCATAATATTTTATTGACAGGGGTAACTGGTTTTGTAGGAGCAGATTTACTCATTCGACTACTTCAAAAAACATCAGCTAATGTCTACTGCTTAATCCGTGCTACTGATGCTGATTCAGCTAAACAGAAACTTCAAAGGAAACTAGAATCTTATCTTCTTTGGGATGAAACATTTAGCTCCAGAATTATCCCTGTTGTCGGAGACTTCTCCAGCAAATTTTTCGGACTATCAACAGACAAATTTAAACATCTAGCAAATCAAATTGATGTTATTTATCATAGTGGAGCTTTTGTTAATCATATTTATCCATACACTGCGCTAAAAACAACTAATGTTTTGGGAACTCAAGAAGTTTTAAAGTTAGCTAGTGAAAATCATGTTAAACCCGTACACTTTATATCTACTCTCGGAGTTTTATCGTTATCTAGTAATTATGAAAATGGAATCATTCTTGAGTCCGATTTTTTAACTGACACTCCAAAGAATAAAAGTGGTTATCAACAGAGTAAATGGGTTGCAGAAAAATTGGTCATGGCAGCACGCGAGCGAGGACTTCCTACCAGTATTTATCGACTGCCAATGATTACAGCAAATACTCAAACAGGTGCTAGTAATATTAATGATCGAGTTTGTCGCATGATAACAGCTTGTCTTCAACTAGGAATGATACCAATTTTAGAGAATGAAGCAGTAGATAATTGGATTCCTGTTAACGAAATTAACCAAGCAATTGTTCATCTATCTCAGCAACAGGAATGTTTAGGTAAAGCTTTTCACTTACTTAATCCTCAACCTATATCTATTAATAACGTATTTAATTGGTTATATTCATTAGATTATTCACTGAAAAAAGTTTCATTAAATGATTGGATAACTAAGTTATCAGCTACTCCAGAAAATCCCCTGTATCCCTATATTTTACAATTGGAGTTAATGAACAAAAAATCTGACAAAGAACAGTCAGATAAATACTTAAGAACTATTGACGATAAAAATACTAAAAATGGTCTAGTTGACAGTAATATTACCTTTACTAACATAGATGAAAAATATTTGGAAACAATGCTTTCATTTTTAATTGAAAGTGGTGTTTGTAAAACTCAATAGCCATCTTTTGTGATTGTACAAGATACAGCATACTCCATGTACCATGTAGATATGGTACATTAATTTTACTATTGACTATCAACTATTTTACTAACTGTTGCTAGTGTACTTTATAAACCTGGAATATGCTGTATTGATCACTTTGACATACTGACAGACATAATAAACGGATATTCAGCTTTTCCTTAATTAAAACTATGGCAACAACAACTTTAGGCAAAAATGGACTAACTGTTACTCCCATAATTATTGGCACTTGGTCTTGGGGAGACAATTTATTTTGGGATTATGGCAGTGACTACGGCAACACAGAAGTAGAAGCAGCTTTTAAAGCTGCCTTAGAAGAAGGGATAAATTTTTTTGATACGGCCGAAATTTATGGCAAAGGTTTATCAGAAGAATTGCTAGGAACATTTATGCAAAAAAACACCCAACCCGTCCAAATTGCCAGTAAATATGCCCCTAAGCCTTTGCGTTTTTCTTCATTTTCGGTCACTAATGCTTTAACTGAGAGTTTAAAACGATTAAGTGTGCCTAAAATTGCTTTATATCAAGTACATTGGCCTCGAACTTATTTTATGGGTCAAAAAACGTTATTAAATACTTTAGCAGATGAAGTAAAAAAAGGGAGAATTGAAGCTATTGGTGTTAGTAAATATTCTGCTGAACAAATGCAAAAAGCTTATGAAATCTTAGCCGATAAAGGTATTAAATTAGCAACAAATCAAGTAGAATATTCTCTATTATCTCGCCAAATAGAAAGTCAAGGAATTCTAGACAAAGCCAAGAAATTGGGAATGACAATTTTAGCTTATTGTCCTTTAGCCCAAGGATTACTTACTGGCAAATATACAGTCGAAAACCTACCGAAAGACCGTCGTAAATTAAGACCTTATTTTCAAAAAAGTGAATTAGAAAAAATAAAACCTGTAATATCTTTATTGACAAAAATAGGAGAAAAATATGGTAAAACTCCAGCACAAGTAGCACTCAATTGGTTAGTTTGTCAAGATAATGTTATACCCATTGCTGGTTGTAAAAATGCCGAACAGGTACGACAAAATGTAGGAGCTATAGGATGGGAAATCGGTGAAAATGAATTTAATCAATTAGAACAAATAACCCGCCCTTGGCTACAATGAAGATTGTAAGCATAAATCAGTAGGAAAAGAAATTGGTTTAACTGCTAAAATGTGAAAGATTAAATAATACTTTACATCAAAGGGACTATTTATGGTAATAATGATTAAACTAAGAAACTGTAAAGCTTATGATTAGCCAAGGAGATATCAAATGGCTTCTATAGATGGCCATAAACTTTATCCTAAAGTAGAAGAAGATAAGGAGGATATTCAGGACATTAATTATACCAAAAAATTTCCCCATCAGAAAAATAAAGGAGGATGGAAAGGATTAATTCCTGGTATTGTCATTGGTGTAATTGCTAGTGTGGTAAGTATGCAGCTACTTTCCAAACCAAAGCAAAATACGGAAGCTAATACCACTTCTACACAAACCATTACAGGTGTAGTCGAGACTAATGTTAGCCCTTCTATGAGCGTGAAAGTGGCCAAGGTAGAATTAGCAACAGTGGAACGCACCCTTGATGCTACAGGTAGCGTTGTTGCCTTCGATCTATTACCTGTCTTACCACAAGCGAATGGGTTGCAAATTCAACAAGTCTTAGTAGATGAAGGAGAAAAAGTTACTCAAGGTCAGGTAATGGCAATTTTGGATGACTCCGTTTTGAAATCGCAAATTAACCAGGCAAAATCTCAAGTAGCATCTGCTAGGAGTGAAGTAGAGCAAAGAAGAGCTGCTCACAGTAAAACTAAAGTAGGAGTAGAGCAAGCAACTGCTGCTTGGGAACAAGCAATTGCTGACCGAGATGGTGTTAAAGCTACTATTGCTCAGGCCAAAGCAGGTAGAGATGAAGCGTTCGCTGGTTTAAAGCAAACAAAAGCAAGTCGGGATGATGCTGTTGCTGCTCTTAAACAAACCCAAGCAAGTCGTAATGATGCTGTTGCTGCTCTCAAACAAACCCAAGCAAGTCGTAATGATGCTCTAGCATCTGTTGCCCAAACTGAAGCAAAGTTAGCAGAAGCTAAGGCGGAAGAAGAACAAGCGATGAGAGATTTTGAGCGATATCAAACCCTGAAATCAGAGGGTGTTATTAGTTCTCAAGAATTAGAAACTCGTAGCACTGCTGTGAAAACAGCCAGGGAAGGAGTGCGAGTTGCTGAAGCTAATATTGATAGTGCGAAAGCTAAAGTTGAAATTGCTGAAGCTAATATTAGTAGCGCCAAAGCTAAAATTGAAATTGCTGAAGCTAATGTTAGTAGTGCAAAAGCTAAAGTTGATATTGCCAACTCAAATGTTAGCAGTGCAGAAGCGAGAGTAGAAAGTGCAGAAGCAAGTCTGAGTAGTTCAATGGCTCAACTACGGAGTGCAGAAGCCAAAGTTAATAGCGCCAAAGCTAATGTAAGTAGTGCTCGTGCAGAAGTTGAAAGCGCATTATCAAATATTGATAGCGCTATGGCAAATGTTAGCAGTGATGAAGCTCGCTTAGAAGAGAGACAAACTCAGCTAGCACAGACTTTAATGAAAGCACCCGCAAACGGTATAATAGCCGAACGGATAGCTCGTGTTGGTGATGTAACTTCTAGTAGTAAAATGTTGTTTTCTATTATTAAAGATAATCAATTAGAACTACAATTAGAAGTACCAGAAACTCAATTACCACAAGTTAAAATAGGTACAAAAGTTCAAATTACATCAGATGCAGATAGTCGGATAAAAATGTCAGGAATAGTGAGAGAAATAGCACCATTAGTCAAGGAACAAACTCGCGAAGCTACTGTCAAAATAGACCTACCTAATAGTAATTTATTACGACCAGGAATGTTTTTACGAGCAACAATTACAACTGCGACAAATCAAGGATTAAAAATTCCAGCAAAAGCAGTATTACCTCAAGCAAATGGGCAATCTATTGTTTATGTTTTGCAAAACAATAATCAAGTTAAAGCCGTACCTGTAGAAGTAGGAAAAATTTTGAGTAAAAATAGCAATCTAGCTAATGCAAAAATTGAAGTAAAACAAGGTTTAAAATTAGGCAATCGTGTAGTAGTATCGGGTGCAGTCTACCTCAAAGATGGAGATATCGTTAAAGTTATTGAGTAAAATCAACCTATTATAATTGGTCAGGAAAAATGTTATCCAAATTTAAATAATTATATATTAATCGATACTTATTAACTCCAATAATTTAAAATCAAAAAATAACAAACCATTATAATTCCTAATTGCCAAAAGTAATATCAAACTTTGTATTTTGTTATAAATACTCTTAATTTTTAATTTTTTACTTTCACATTTTGAATTAACCATGTCATTTCATTTATCAGCTTGGTCAATTAAAAAACCAGTTCCTACTCTGGTCATGTTTCTAGTTTTAACAGTAGTAGGATTAATGTCATTTTTGCAATTAGGAATAGATAACTTACCCAATGTCGATATTCCCCTAGTATCAGTCACAGTAACTCAACAAGGAGCAGGTCCTACAGAACTAGAAACTCAAGTAACAAAAAAAATTGAAGATGCTGTAGCAAGTTTAGGAGATATAGACAAACTAACCTCAAGAGTAACCGATGGAGTTTCTAACACTACTATTACTTTTGACGTAGGAGTAGATAGCGATCGCGCAACCAACGATGTGCGTAATGCCATAGATCAAATTCGCCAAGACCTACCCCGAGACGTTGACGATCCTATCGTTCAAAGACTAGACTTTGCTGGAGGCGGAGCAATAATGGCCTACGCGGTCACCTCTAACAAACGTTCTGTAGAAGAGTTAAGCGAATTAGTTGACAAAGAAATTAGTCGGGCTATCCTTAATGTTACAGGTGTTTCTCAAATCAATCGTATTGGGGGAGTTGACCGGGAAATTCTCATCGAACTGAGTCCCGAAAGATTAGAAAGTCTTGGTATTACTGCTACTCAAGTCAACGAGCAAATTCGCGCTTTGAATGCCAACATACCAGGAGGACGTTCTCAAGCAGGAGGTAGAGAAAAAAGTATTCGGACATTAGGAAGTGCTGACACAGTAGAAGCATTGAAAGAATATCAAATTATTCTGCCTTCCGGTGGTGCAGTTCCCCTTTCGAGTGTCGGTCAAGTCATTGATGGTTTTGGGGAAACGAGAGAAACAGCTTGGTTATTAGAAAAAAATAGTTCCAACCAAGATTCAGAAATCAATAATATCGGTAAACCTGTTGTAGCTTTCGGGGTACTTCGCAGCACAGGTAGTACCCTAGTTACTGTCGAAAAAAACGTGCGGAAAGCAGTTGCCCAACTTAGAAAAACATTGCCACCAGATGTAAACTTGCAACTTATTTTTACGAAGGCAACAGAAATTGAGGCATCATATCAAGCATCCATAGACGCTTTAGTTATTGGTTCCATACTCACTGTGGTAGTTGTAGGTATATTTTTACGAGATTGGCGACCCACCTTAGTAACAGCAGTAGCATTACCTTTATCAATACTGCCTACTTTTTTGGTCATAAAGACTCTTAACTATACCTTAGATCAAATGACCCTATTAGCACTAGCATTAGCAATGGGGAACTTAGTAGATGATGCTATCTGTATGATCGAGAATATCGAACAACATATTTCTAAGGGAAAAAAGCCATTTCAAGCAGCTTTGGATGGGTCAGCAGAAATTGGTTTTGCGGTGGTTGCAACAACTGCAACTATTGTAGCAGTATTCTTACCTGTGGCATTTATGGGTGGGGTACCGGGGCAATTTTTTAAACCTTTCGGCATTACGGTAGCGGTAGCAACTATGTTTTCCACATTAGTTGCCACTACAATGACACCCATGTTGGGAGCGCGGTTATTGAAACTGAAAAGACTGGAAACATCTCCTGATTTTTCCGAAAAAAATCACAAACAAAGAAAAATTCGTCCTTACAGTCAGTTATTAACTTGGGCGTTGCGCCATAAAATTCTCACCTTAGTTATTGCTATAGTATTCTTTATTGGTAGCTTACAATTGGTGCCACTGCTGCCGAAAGGACTAACGGGGGGTGAGGAAAAGGGGGTGAGTATAGTTGAGCTAGAATTGCCTCCTGGTTCAACCTTAGCAGAAACTGAACAAGTTGCACAACAAACAATCCAACTATTCCAGGAAAATCCACTTGTCACCAGTGTGTTTGCCGATCTAGGTAGTAGAAGCGGTGGAGTTGTGTACAAAGGTAACTTATACGTTACCATCTTACCCAGACAAGAACGGAATATTTCTGAAAAAGAATTTGAACAACAGATACGACCATTGTTTCAGAATATTCCAGGAGCGCGAATTCATTTTGCTAGTCAAGGTCCAGGTGGTGGTGATAAGGATTTAAAGATTATTCTGAAGAGTGAAAATGCAGTTGCTTTAGAACAGACATCGGATGCTTTGGAACGACAAATGCGAGAAACTCCTGGGTTGGTGGATGTGACTTCCAGTGCTAGTTTAGTGAAACCGGAGATTTTGATTAAACCATTACCTGCTAGAGCAGGAGATTTAGGAGTTTCAGTACAGGCGATCGCTCGTACTGCTTCTTTAGCAACTCTGGGAGATAATGAGACTAATTTAGCTAAGTTCGATCTGGCAGATCGTCAAATTCCGATTCGAGTACAGTTAGCAGAGGAATTTAGAAATGACTTAGATGCGATTAAAAATTTACGCATTCCCAGTCAAAATGGTGGGTTAGTACCATTATCGGCGGTGGCTGAAATTACTATTGGTAGCGGACCGGCGGAAATAAATCGTTTTAACCGTTATCGTCAAGTTTCCTTTGAGGCAAATTTACAGGGTATTTCTCTGGGAGATGCACTAACAGCAGTGAAATCATTGCCAGCAATGAACCCACTACCTCCTGATGTCACCGAAGAGTCTGATGGTGAGGCCAAAATTATGATGGATATTTTTAGTGGATTTTTGGGTGCGTTAGGTTTGGCAATATTGTGTATTTATGCAATTTTAGTGTTACTATACAATAATTTTCTGTATCCAATAGTAATTTTAGTGGCGTTACCATTATCTATTGGTGGTGCATTGTTAGGGTTGATGATTTTCCAGAAGGAGTTAGGTTTATTTGCTTTAATTGGAATTGTATTGTTGATGGGTTTGGTGACAAAAAATGCGATTTTGTTAGTAGACTGTTCCTTAGCAAATGAAAAAGCAGGAATGCCTCAGTTTCATGCAGTGCGAGAAGCTGGTATTTCTCGCTTGCGACCAATTTTGATGACAACACTTTCCACTATTGCTGGAATGTTGCCCATTGCTTTAGAATTAGGAGCAGGAGGAGCAGAAAGAAGTCCGATGGCGATCGCTGTTATTGGTGGGTTCACTACTTCCACATTGTTAACATTAGTAGTGGTGCCTGTGTGGTTTACTTACATTGATAATTTTCTTCATTGGTTGAAGAAATTGTTAGGTCGTTCAACTCAGATGGGGGTGAGTTGAAGAGGAAACTATGACTTTTGTCTCTAAGTACAAGACAAAATTTGCAAAATTTGAGAGGAAAAGGGTTTCATAGAAACTGAAGTTTAGACCAGGGCAAACGCATCTAATTTTGCTGATTCCTATGTGTAGTGTTTATAACCCACATTCCGCACGACAAAATGTAGTACATAAACAGGGGGGACTTGAGTAAGTATTTAGACTCAAGAAAAAAAAACCTCAAACTGTAATTCTAGATAAGAGGTGAAGATCAAAAAAGAGGAGAAAATGTCAATAGAAGTAAGTAACTTAGACCTACGGGGGGATTCAACAGAGATGGTTAATAGTTGACTTTCAACTACGCATCTGTATCGGATTTGAAAAACAAGGAGAAAAAAATCCAGAAAGAACCAGTTGAAGTTGACAAAAAACTGCGCACT